>CAMDFP010000136.1 GCA_945897335.1 Asaia bogorensis
CCCGCCCGGCCTTGCGGGAGATCCCCTGCTCTTCATGATCATCGAGCGGTTTCCGAACCGGGACGCAGTCCCGGTCTACCGGCGCGTACGCGACGGCGGCCGCAAGCTTCCCGACGGACTCAAATACGTCGACAGCTGGGTCGAGCCCAACTTCGACCGCTGCTTCCAGCTCATGGACTGCGACGACCTCCGCCTGCTCCAGCAATGGGTCTTGGGCTGGCGCGGATCGGGCGTACAGATCGAGATCGTGCCCGTGGTGACGAGCAAGGAGACACGCGAAGTCGTCGCCCCCTTCCTCGACCAGCCCGATCCCTGAGCCCTCAGTCGATCGGCGTCTCGGCGATCGGCGTCAGCGGCTTGCCGGTCTTGTAGAAGGCGTAGACGTTGTCGCGGACCAGATCGCAGGCGTCTTCCCAGGTCTCGTAGGTGCCGCCGCCGCGGTGCGGCATGAGCACGACGTTCTCCAGCGTCTGCAGCTCGGCCGGCATCTTCGGCTCGAACTCGAAGACGTCGAGGGCGGCACCGCCCAACGTGCCGTCCTTCAGCGCCTTCACCATCGCGAGTTCGTCGATGATCGAGCCGCGGGCGATGTTGACGATGAGCCCCTTCGGCCCCAGCGCCTTGATCACCTCGGCGGTGACGATGTGGTGCGTCGCCGTCCCGCCCGGGGTCGCCACCATCAGGATGTCGACGTCGCGGGCCATGTCGACCAGGTTGGGATAGTACCAATAGGGCACGTCCGTCCGCGGCCGGCGGTTGTGATAGGCGATCGGCATGTCGAAGGCCGCCGCACGCTTGGCGATGGCGAGCCCGATACGGCCGAGTCCGAGGATGCCCATGCGCCGTCCCCACACGCGCGGCACCAGCGAATAGCCGCCCTTCAGCCAGGCGCCGGAGCGGGCGAACTTGTCGCCCTGGACGATGTGGCGGCCATGGGCCAGCAGCAGCGCCATCGCCATGTCGGCGACGCAGCCGTCGGTGACGTTGGGCGTGTTGGAGACGACGATGCCGCGCTTCTTCGCCGCGTCGACGTCGATCTTGTCGTAGCCGGCGCCCATGCTGGCGATCAGCTTCACGTTCGGCAGCTTGGATAGAAGCGCCTCGTCGATCCCGGCCCCGGCCATGATGACTCGGATCTTCGGAGCAAGCTCCTTCAGGAACGCGTCCTTGTCCGTCGCCTTCGCCAGGTGATGGAGCGTTACATCCTTCTCCATCCGTTCGACCCACCAGTCAGGCATGCTTCCAATGAACAGAACCTCGGGCTTCTCGGCCATCGCTCGCTTTCCTATGGGAAATTCGGGCGGCATGCTGCCCGACGACCGGGCCTCGTGTCATCTGCCGAATTGCCTCGCGGGCACTTACTTGACCCCCCGGCGGTTCCGTGGCCGATTGCCGCCCGATCCGAATGTTCCTGTTCGCCCGCCTCCGCCCGCTCGCCCGCGCGCTCGGCCATCCGAGCTATCGCAACTATGCGATCGGCAACAGCGTCTCGGTGGTCGGCACCTGGATCCAGCGCATCGCCGCCGGCTGGCTCGCCTGGGAGCTGACCCATTCGGGCGCCTGGATCGGGGCACTCGCCTTCATGGAGCTGTTCCCTTCGACCGTCTTCGGCCCGATCGGCGGCGCGCTGGTCGACCGCCGCGACCGCCTGGCCATGGTCAAGCTCACCCAGGGCCTCTCCATGCTGACCTCGGCGGCGATGACGGTGGCCGCCTTCACCGGCAACCTGACCATCTGGCTGCTGGCCGCGCTCGTCTGCACCCACGGCGTCATCCAGGCCTTCGCCCAGCCGGCGCGGCTGTCGTTGATCTCGAATCTGGTGCCGCGCGAGGACCTGCCGGTCGCGGTCGCCCTCAACTCGATCACCTTCAACACCGCCCGCTTCATCGGTCCGACCATCGCGGGATTCGTCATCGTCGCCGGCGGCACGTCTTGGGCGTTCCTCGCCAACGCCCTCACCTATGCCTGGCTGCAGGTGGCGCTGACCCGGGTCCACCCGATCACCTCGACCGCACCGCTGCCGCGTGACGGGCGGACCACCAGCCTCTTCGTCGAGGTGGCGGAGGGGTGGCGGTATGCCATGAGCCATCCCGGCATCGGCCCCGATGCTCTGGCTGATGATCGTCTCCAGCATGCTGACCCGGCCGGTGGTCGAGCTGATGCCGGGCTTCGCCGGCGCCGTGTTCAAGAGCGACGCGCATGGCCTGGCCCAGCTTTCCGCCGCCATCGGCATCGGCGCCATCATCGGCGGCATCTTCTTGGCCCAGCGCGACCGGCTGACCGGCCTGACCCGGCTGAACCAGGTGTCGGGCATCGCCGTCGCCCTCCTCGTCCTGCTCTTCACCACCACCGACAACATCTATCTCGGCATGGCGGTGATCGGGGTCGGCGGCGGCATGATGGTGATGAACGGCACCGCCGGCCAGACCCTGGTCCAGTCGGCGGTCGCGGCGCCCATGCGGGGCCGCGTGCTCGGGCTCTACGGCATCATCTTCCGCGGCGGGCCGGCGCTAGGCGCGCTGATCATGGGCGTGCTCTCGGAATGGTGGGGGCTGCGCTGGCCGGTCGCCGGCGGCGCGATCCTGGCCCTCTGCTTCTATGCCTGGTTTGCTCGCCGGATGCCCGAGATGACCCGTTCGCTCGAAGGAAGCTGAACCTTTCTTGCCTATTTCTTGGTCACCGGGAAGAAACGCCGGTGTCCATTCGTATAGGTCTGCATGCTCCGTTCGTCTGCTTGTCAGGGTTCGAAGAACATGCACAATCTTATGTACAGCCGCGAAGAACGGCAGCACTTGCGTTCATGACAATCCGGAGGAGAGACGCTCAATGACCAAGGACACCACCACGGGCGTGGCGAAAAGCCGCCGCTCATTCCTAGGGAAGCTCGCCGCGGCCGGTGCCGCCGCCGGCGCCGCGTTCGCCGCCCCCAAGGTTCACGCGCAGACCGGCCCGGTCACCATGCGCTTCCAGAGCACCTGGCCGGCGAAGGACATCTTCCACGAATACGCCAACGACTTCGCGAAGAAGATCAACGATATGACCGGCGGCGACCTCAAGATCGAGGTGCTTCCGGCCGGCGCCGTCGTTCCCGCCTTCGGCCTTCTCGACGCGGTGTCGAGCGGCACGCTCGACGGCGGCCACGGCGTGATGGTCTATCACTACGGCAAGCAGAACGCGCTGGCGCTCTGGGGCTCGGGCCCTGCCTTCGGCATGGACGCGCAGCAGCTGATGTCCTGGCATAAATACGGCGGCGGCAAGGAGCTGATGGAGAAGCTCTATGCCTCTGTGAATGCCAACGTGAAGTCGTACCCTTACGGCCCGATGTGGACGCAGCCGCTCGGCTGGTTCAAGAAGCCGGTGACCAAGGCCGAGGACATGAAGGGCCTCAAGTTCCGCACCGTCGGCCTCTCGATTGACGTGTTCACGGCGATGGGCGTCGCGGTCAACGCGCTGCCCGGCGGCGAGATCGTGCCGGCGATGGATCGCGGCCTGCTCGATGCAGCCGAGTTCAACAACATGACCTCCGACCGCATCCTCGGATTCCCCGACGTTTCCAAAGTGTGCATGCTGCAGAGCTATCACCAGAATGCCGAGCAGTTCGAGATCATGTTCAACAAGGCGAAGTACGACGCCTTGCCGGCCAAGCTGCGCGCCATCATCGACAACGGCGTCGAAGCCGCCTCCCAGGATCTGGTGTGGAAGTCGATCGACCGCTACTCGCAGGACTATGTCGAGTTGCAGACTAAGGACAAGGTCCGCTTCTTCAAGACGCCGAACTCGATCCTGCAGGCGCAGCTCAAGGCCTATGACGAGGCCGCCGCGAAGAAGGGCGAAGGCAATGCCCTCTTCAAGGAGATCGAGGCCTCGCAGAAGAAGTTCGCCGAGCGCGTCGTGAAGTGGGACTTCGACAACAACGTCCGCCGCGAGATGGCCTACAACCACTACTTCGCCAAGCCGGCCCCGAAGAAGGGCTGAGCCGTCGTTGAGCAAAGCGAGACACCATCCGACCAACGGCATGGTGTCTCGCTTTCTTTTTTTTGATCGCCTCCTCGACCGAGCCCTTCTCCGATGACCGTCCAGCAGTTCCTTTACCGCGTCGATCGCGTGAGCGAATGGTCGGGCAAGATCTCCGCCTGGCTGATCGTCGTGCTGATGGTCGTGGTCTGCGCCGAAGTGTTCAAGCGCTACGTCCTGAACGCGCCGACGGCCTGGATCTTCGATGCCAACAGCATGCTCTACGGCACGCTGTTCATGATGGCCGGCGCCTATACCCTGTCGCAGAACGGCCATGTGCGCGGCGACTTCCTCTACAGCTCGATGCGGCCCCGCACCCAGGCGGCTCTCGACCTGGCGCTCTACTTCCTGTTCTTCATCCCCGGCATCCTGGCGCTGTTCTATGCGGGCTTCTCCTTCGCGAAGCTCTCCTGGCTCATCAGTGAGCACTCCAACGTCACCGCCGACGGGCCGCCGGTCTACCACTTCAAGGCCATCATCCCGATCGCCGGTATCCTGGTGATGCTCCAGGGCATCGCCGAGATCGTCCGCTGCGTCGTCTGCCTCCAGACCGGCGCCTGGCCGTCGCGGCTGCAGGACGTCGAGGAGATCGACGTGGTCAAGGACCAGCTGGCACACAGCGAGTTCATCGACGAAGAGTCACGCCGCCAGGCGATCGAACAGGCTCAGGACATCGACAAGCTCGCGCACCAGCGCGGCATGGGCGAAACCCAGGCCGTCGAAGACATAGCCCGCCGTGGAGACAAGCCGTGAGCGATCCGATCCTCGGCCTGTCGATGCTGGGCCTCATCGTCGCCGCCATCATGATGGGCTTCCCGACGGCCTTCACCATGATGGGCCTCGGCATGCTGTTCGGTTTCGTGGCCTTCTGGGATCCGGACAAGCACTGGTACGCGAACCAGATCTTCGACCTGATGGTCCAGCGCACCTATGGCGCGATGAACAACGACACGCTGCTGTCGATCCCGCTGTTCGTGTTCATGGGCTACGTCATCGAGCGCGCGGCGCTGGTCGACAAGATGTTCTTCAGCGTGCAGCTGGCCTTCCGGCGGGTCCCGGCCTCTCTTGCCGTGACGACGCTTCTGGTCTGCGCCTTCTGGGGTATCGCATCCGGCATCGTCGGCGCCGTGGTCGTGCTGATGGGCGTGATCGCGCTCCGGCCGATGCTGAAGGCGGGATACGACATCAGGCTCGCCTCGGGCGCGATCACCGCCGGCGGCACGCTTGGCATCCTGATACCGCCCTCGGTGATGCTGATCGTCTATGCCGCGGTCGCCGGCCAGTCGATCGTGAAGCTCTATGCGGCGGCGATGCTGCCGGGTTTCTTCCTCACCTTCCTCTATCTCGTCTACATCATCGGCTGGGCGCTGATCGATCCGAAGATCGCGCCGAAGCTGCCCGACGACCAGTATCGCATCGCGGTTCCCGACTGGCTCGCACGGTTCGAGCGCGGGCCGGCGAAGCGGGTGTTCGTCTCGCTGCTCGGGGCCGCGTTCCGTCCCGGCTCGCCGGAAGGCGTGACGGCGGATGGCCGCAAGGCGACATACGGAACCGTTGTCGGGAATCTGCTGGCGGCGATGATCCCGATCTTCCTTACTGCCTCCCTGCTCGGCGCCGCCTGGTGGTACGTCGTCATCCACAACGCGCCGTCGGCCGATATCGCGACGCCGATGACGATGCAGACGTCGACCGAGGAGGCCGCCAGCGGCCTCGCCGAACCGCCGTCGGACGAGGAGGCGGCGGAAGAGCTGGGCGCCGCTGAGACGGAGGTCGCCGAGGCTCCGGCATCCCCAGGGCAGTCGCAGGAGCTCACCAGCCAGAGCGCCCTGATCGCGGCCCAGCAGGCCAATGCCGCTCTCGGCAAGGTGCCCGAGGACTTCTACGCATGGTATGGCGGGTTCGCGGCTGCCTTGCTCCTTCTTCTGGTCGTCTACTACCGGCGGATGGACGGTGAACAGCTCGAGATTCTGAAGATGGTCGCATCGTCCGTAGTGCCGCTCGGCCTCCTGACCTTCATCGTGCTGGCCGTGATCCTGTTCGGCATCACCACGGCGACGGAGTCGGCCGGGATCGGCGCCCTTGGCGCGCTCTACCTCGCCAGCTACCAGAAATACCTGCACCGGACCTTGTGGGCGAGCCTGGCAGGCGTCGCCATCGGGCTGACTCTGGGCTCGATGCGCGGCGACGCGACCACCCTCGTCGTCTCGGCCTCGCTCGGCGGGCTGATCGCCGGAACGGCTGTGCCCTGGATCTGGGACCTGCTGAGCTCGCGTCAGCTCCTGGACACGCTGAAGCAGTCCACCTTCCTCACCGCCAAGACGACGGCGATGGTGTGCTGGCTGTTCGTCGGCTCGGCGCTGTTCTCCGCCGTCTTCGCCCTTCATGGCGGCCAGGGCGTGATCGAGCGCTGGGTGCTCGGCCTCGACCTGACGCCGCTTCAGTTCCTGATCCTGGCACAGGCGATCATCTTCCTGCTGGGATGGCCGCTCGAGTGGACGGAGATCATCGTCATCTTCATCCCGATCTTCATCCCGCTCCTCGCCCATTTCCAGGTCGACCCGGTGCTGTTCGGGATCATGGTCGCGGTCAACCTGCAGGCGGCCTTCCTGTCGCCGCCGGTCGCCATGTCGGCCTTCTATCTGAAGGGTGTCGCGCCCAAGCACGTGACGCTGAACCAGATCTTCGCCGGCATGATGCCCTACATGGGCATCGTCATCGTCTGCCTGATCTTCATGTACATCTGGCCGGGGATGACGCTCTGGCTGCCGAACTTCCTCTACGGGAACTGAATCGAGCCCCCTCTCCCGGCAAAGCCGGGGGAGGGCTGGGGTGGGGGCCCGAGCGAAGCGAGGGTGTTGACGGATTTCGCGGAACCGTAAGCCCCCTCGCTACGCTCGGGCCCCCCACCCTGCCCTCCCCCGCGTAAGACGCGGGAGAGGGTTTAGTTACCGACTTAACGCGCGGATGCCGCGATCGAGGCCGTCGAGGGTGAGCGGGAACATTCGCCGGCCCATCAGGCGCTCGATCAGGCTGATCGACTGGGTCCAGCTCCAGCGCCCTTCCTCGACCGGATTGATCCAGATCGAGCGGCGGAAATGCTCGGTGAGCCGCGTGAGCCAGACTTGGCCGGACTCCTCGTTGAAATGTTCGACCGAGCCGCCGGGCTGGACGATCTCGTAGGGGCTCATCGAGGCGTCGCCGACGAACACCGCCTTGTAGTCCGGGCCATAGGTGCGCAACACTTGGTGCGTCGGTGTCTTGTCCGACCAGCGCCGGCTGTTGTCCTTCCACATCGCCTCGTAGGGGCAGTTGTGGAAGTAGAAGTATTCGAGGTGCTTGAACTCGGTCTTCACCGCCGAGAACAGCTCCTGGCAGACCTTGACGTGCTCGTCCATCGAGCCGCCGATGTCGAGGAACAGAAGCACCTTCACCGCGTTGTGCCGCTCCGGCACCATCTTGACGTCGAGCCAGCCGGCATTGTGGGCGGTCGAGCGGATGGTGTCGGGCAGGTCGAGCTCGGAAGCCGCCCCCTCGCGGGCGAAGCGCCGGAGCTTCCGGAGCGCCATCTTGATGTTGCGGGTGCCGAGCTCGACCGTGTCGTCGAGGTTCCTGAACTCGCGCTTGTCCCAGACCTTCACCGCCCGGTTGTTGCGGTTCTTGTCCTGGCCGATACGGATCCCTTCGGGGTTGTAGCCATAGGCGCCGAAGGGGGACGTGCCGGCGGTGCCGATCCACTTCTTGCCGCCCTGGTGGCGGCCCTTCTGCTCGGCCAGGCGCTCGCGCAGCGTCTCCATCAGCTTGTCCCAGCCGCCCAGCGCCTCGACCTGGCGCTTCTCCTCCTCGGTGAGGAAGCGCTCGCCCAGCTTCTTCAGCCACTCCTCGGGAATGGCGGCGACCAGCGCCTCCGGGTCCAGGCTCTCGATGCCCTTGAACACCTCGCCGAAGACCCGGTCGAACTTGTCGAGATGGGTCTCGTCCTTCACCAGAGTCGCCCGCGACAGGTAGTAGAAGGACTCGACCGACCAGTCGCAGACCCCGGCCTTCAGCCCCTCCATCAGGGTCAGGTGCTCCTTCAGCGTCACCGGCACCTTGGCGTCCCGCAGCGCCATGAAGAAGCCGATGAACATGGCTAGCTCCGGCCACCGAACAAAGAACGCCCCCACTCTGTCCTCCCCCGGCAAAGCCGAGGGAGGGTTCCGATCGTGCCCCCTCCCTCGTGCGAAGCGCGGGGGAGGAGAGGCGGCGTCTTCGCCGCCGCCCGGGTGGGGGCATTCATAGGCCTCATCCTCCCCGGTTCTCGCGGCGGGCGAGGAAGGCCAGGCGCTCGAACAGGTGGACGTCCTGCTCGTTCTTCAGAAGCGCGCCGTGCAGCGGCGGAATCAGCGACTTGGCGTCCTTGGCCTTCAGCGCCTCGGGCGGCAGATCCTCGACCATCAGCAGCTTGAGCCAGTCCAGCAGCTCCGACGTCGAGGGCTTCTTCTTCAGGCCCGGAACCTCGCGGAGTTCGTAGAAGACGGTCAGCGCCTCCCGTACCAGCGCCTTCTTGATCTCGGGGTAGTGGACGTCGACGATTCGTTCCATCGTCTCCCGGTCGGGGAAGCGGATGTAGTGGAAGAAGCAGCGCCGGAGGAAGGCGTCCGGCAGCTCCTTCTCGTTGTTGGAGGTGATGAAGACGATCGGCCGGTTGGTCGCCTTCACGGTCTCCCGGGTCTCGTAGACATGGAATTCCATGCGGTCGAGCTCGAGCAGCAGGTCGTTCGGGAACTCGATGTCGGCCTTGTCGATCTCGTCGATCAGAAGCACGCAAGTCTGTTCGGAGGCGAAGGCCTCCCAGAGCTTGCCGCGGCTGACGTAGTTGCGGATGTCCCTGACCCGCTCGTCGCCCAGTTGGCCGTCCCGGAGCCGGGCCACGGCGTCGTATTCATAAAGGCCGTGCTGGGCCTTGGTCGTCGACTTGACGTGCCATTCGATCAGGGGCCGGCCGAGTGCTGCCGCCACCTCATGGGCCAGGATCGTCTTGCCGGTTCCCGGCTCGCCCTTGACCAGGAGGGGACGCTTGAGGGCGATGGCGGCGTTGACCGCCACCATCAGGTCTGGCGTGGCGACATAGCTCTGGGTGCCGGTGAAACGCATCTAGCTGGCTTTCAGTGGCCGGGGAAACCCTGAGACCACCATATCCGGTCATTCGAACGCAACCGCCGAAACAGCCTCAAGGTTGCAGTCCGCGCCGCCTCTCCCGTATGGTGGCCGCCCGTTCCCGGACGTCGCATGGAACTCGACAACCGTACACTCCTGGTAGTCGTCACCTTCTCGACCGCGATACAGACGCTGGCGATGTTCTACGTCTGGCGGATGCAGCTGCGCGAACGGTCGGTCGGCCTGATGACGATCGGTTTCGTCTTCATCGTCGTCGGCAGCGCGCTGATCGTCTCGCGTCCCTTCATGCCGCCGGCCCTTTCCATCGTCGGAGGCAACACCGCCATCATCGCCGGCCAGTCGATCGTAGCGCTGGCGATCTGCGAGTTCGCCCGAAAGCCCCTTTCTTTCAGCTTCCCGATCTGGCTCGCGGCATTCACGGCGGCGATGTTCTCGATCTTCACCTTCGCGTCACCCAACCTAGGCACCCGGATCGTCCTCTCCTCGATCCTGATACCGCTCTCGCTGATCCCCGCCATCCTTGCCCTGGTCTCGACCCCGAGGGGGCTGCTGCGACGGACCTACTGGCCGGTCGCGGGCGTGATGCTCTTCCACTGCACCTTCGCCTTCGGGCGCGGCGTCGCCACAGCGATCGGCGGGCCGCTCGGCGACCTGTTCGCCAGCAATATCGTCACGGCGATCTGGCTTCTGGAGAGCTTCGCTGCGATCAACCTGGTCGGCCTCGGCCTGATCCTGATGATCAGCCAGCGCCTACAGCTCGAGCTCGACCGCCAGGCGAGCTACGACGGGCTGACCGGCTCGCTCAACCGCCGCGCCTTCGAGCGCATCGCCGAGAGCGAGTGGTCCCGCGCCGTCCGCCATGACCTGCCGCTCTCGGTGCTGGTCCTCGATCTCGACCGTTTCAAGGCGCTCAACGACACCCACGGCCACGATGCCGGCGATCTCTGGCTCAAGTCCTTCGCCGACCTCTGCCGCGGCCTGCTTCGGCGCGAGGACCTGCTCTGCCGCTATGGCGGCGAGGAGTTCCTGGCGCTCCTGCCGCAGACCTCCGGCGAAGCCGCGATGCAGGTGGCCGAGCGCATCCGCCGCAGCGTCGAGGGCATGCGCATCGCCCACAACGGCACCGACATCGCCGTGACCGTGAGCATCGGCGTCGCCACCTGGAACGAGACGGTCACCGACCTCAAGACCATGATCGCGGCCGCCGACCGGGCACTGTATCGGGCCAAGGCCGCGGGCCGGAACCGCGTCGAGTCGTCGGAAGCGGGCTGACCGGTCTCAGACCGCAGCCATGCTTCATGTCCCGACCCTGGTTGCGGCCGCCATCGTCGCCACCATCCTTCAGGCTGTTGCCATCGCCTATGTCTGGTACGTCCAGTTCCGCGATCGGGCGGTGGCCGAGCTGGCCGTCGGGACCATCGCGACCGCGGTCGGTGCCATCCTCGCCCTCTCTCGCCCCGCCCTCCACCCGATCGTCACCCACATCATCGCCAACATGCTGATCGTGGGCGGCCGGACCTTCGCGACCTTCGCGCTCGGCCGTTTCATTGGCCGGAGAGTGTCGCCCGCATTCGTCGTCGGGGTGCCGATCATGGTCGGCATCCTGATTTCCACCTTCCACTACATCGAAGATCGCCAGGACATCCGCATCGCCGTCTACGCAGTCGGGATCGCCCTCGCCACGGGCACGGCCGCGGCGATGCTCCTGGACGTACCCTCCGGCCCCCTCCGGATCACCCACTGGCCCCTTGGCGGGCTCTATCTGCTGCAGGCGGTGATCTTCGTGAACGCCGCCTTCATCGGCATGGTCCTGGTCATCACTCAGCGCCCGCGTCCCGAACTCGATTGGCAGGCGAGCTACGATCTTCTCGCCGGTGCCCTGAGCCGCAATGCCTTCGAGCGTGCCGCCGATGCCGAATGGTCGCGGGCGGTCCGGCACGACCTCCCGGTCTCCGTCCTGA
This sequence comes from Asaia bogorensis, assembly GCA_945897335.1. Taxonomy (GTDB): domain Bacteria; phylum Pseudomonadota; class Alphaproteobacteria; order SHVZ01; family SHVZ01; genus SHVZ01. Next base: position 11,133 of record CAMDFP010000136.1, read on the forward strand.
TTCTCGATCTCGACCGCTTCAAGACGCTCAACGACACGCATGGGCACAAGGCCGGCGACGCCTGGCTCCGGCTGTTTGCAGAGACCGTGCATGGTCAGCTCCGCCTCGAAGATCTCTTCTGCCGCTATGGCGGCGAGGAGTTCGTTGTCCTGCTGCCCCAGACCGGGATCGAGTCGGCCGGACAGGCCGCCGAGCGGATCAGGCGCGCGGTCGAGGGCCTGCGCCTGAATCACGAGGGCGCCGAGGTGACCTCGACCGTCAGCGTGGGCGTGACGGACAGAAGCGGGGGGCACCCCGACCTCAAATCCGCCATCGCCAGTGCCGACCGGGCGCTCTACCGTGCCAAGGCTGCAGGGCGCAACCGCGTCCAGACGACTGACGGACCCTGACCGTGCCCGCCGCCGAACTTCTCGACCCTCGCTCCTTCGCGATCACCGCCGGCTTCGCCGCAGCGGTCCAGGCGCTGGCGATCGTCTATGTCTGGAGCGTGCTGCTTCGCGACCGGGCCCTGCTCTGGCTCGCAGGCTCGTCGGCGCTGGCGGCGCTTGCCGCGATCCTCGGGGTGTCTCGACCACATCTGCACCCGATCCTGACACATGCCGGCGCGACCATTGCGTTGATCAGCGGCCATGCCCTCGCCGCCTACGCTTTCGCCCGCTTTCTCGGACGTCGCCTCCCGCTGGTGCTGCCGATAGGCGTCGTCGTCCTGACGACGATCGTCGTGCTGTTCTTCCTCTTCGTAGCGCCACGCATCGACATTCGCCTCGCAAGCTATTCGCTCGCCGTCGCCCTGTTTTCCCTGATCACCGCCACTATGCTGCTGGACGTGCCGAAGGGGCCGCTTCGCCTGACCCATTGGCCGGTCGGCATCCTTCACCTGATTCACGGCGCCTTGGCCCTGGTGCGCTCTTTCTCGGTGCTGATCGAGCCGCCGCGCGCCGACGTGTTCGAGCCCAGCATCATCCAGACCTTGTGGTTCGCCCAGAGCCTGGTGATCGTCAACCTGACCTTTACCGGGGTGATCCTCATGGTCACCCAGCGGATCCGGCTCGGGCTCGACCGCCAGGCCCGGGAAGACGTGCTGACGGGCACCCTCAACCGCCGTGCTTTCGAAGAGGCCGCGGCGGCCGAGTGGTCGCGGGCGACGCGGCACGACCTGCCGCTGTCGATCCTGGTCATCGACCTCGACCACTTCAAGGCGCTCAACGACACCCACGGCCATGAAGCCGGCGACGCCTGGCTCAAGGTCTTCGCCGAACTCACCGGGAACCTGCTCCGGCACGAGGACCTGCTCTGCCGCTATGGCGGTGAGGAGTTCGTCGTGCTGCTGCCGCAGACGCGGCTGGACGCGGCGCTGCAGGCGGCCGAGCGCATCCGGCGCATGATCGAGGGCCATCGCCTCGCCCACGGCACGGCCGCGGTGGCGGTGACCGTGAGCATCGGCGTCGCCGCCCGCGGCGGCGAGTACAAGACCCTGAAGACCATCATCGCCGCCGCCGACAGGGCGCTTTATCGCGCCAAGG
>CAMDFP010000137.1 GCA_945897335.1 Asaia bogorensis
TAAGTCCTGGAACGGCCAGCGGCAGTGTGATCTTCCACAGGATCTGCAGCCGCGTGGCGCCGTCGATCAGCGCGCATTCCTCAAGCTCGTACGGGATGGACTTGAAGTAGCCCATCATCAGCCAGGTGCAGAACGGGATCAGGAAGGTCGGGTATGTCAGGATCAGCGCCCAGCTCGTGTCGTAGAGCCCGAGCCCGTAGACCATGGTCGCGAGCGGTATGAACAGGATGCTGGGGGGCACGAGGTATGCCAGGAAGATCAGGAGCCCGATGGTCTGCGCGCCCTTGAAGCGAAGCCGCTGGATCGCGTAGGCGGCGAGAACGCTGGCGAAGAGGGCGAGCGCCGTCGCCACCACGGACACCAGCATGGTGTTGAACAGCCACTCCGGATAATTGGTGTTGAAGAGCAGCTTCTCGACGTTGGCCAGCGTCGGGCTCTGGATCAGGAAGGGGCTGTGGTCCCTGTAGCTGTAGAGCTCGTCGTTGGGTTTGAAGGTGGTGACGGCCATCCAGTAGAAAGGGAAAAGCAGCACGATCATGAAGATCGAGAGCGGCAGGTAGATCGTCACCAGCCGCCGGGGCAGCGTGTTGAGATACGCCATGCCGGTCGAGTCGGCGGCGCGCGGGGTCTCGATCGCGGTCTCAGTCATCGGACTCACCTTGCTGCCACTTCCGCCGCTGCAGCCCGAAATAGCTCGACAGCGTGGCGGCGACCAGGAACGGGATCATCGCGGTCGCGATTGCCGCCCCTTCGCCGAGCTGGCCGCCGGGGATGGCGCGCTGGAAGGCAAGGGTGGCCATCAGGTGGGTCGAGTTGACCGGGCCGCCACGGGTGATGGCGTAGATCAGCTGGAAGTCGGTGAAGGTGAACAGCACCGAGAAGGTGAGCACGATCGAGAGGATCGGCATCAGCATCGGCATGGTCACGTGCCGGAAGCGCTGCCAGGGCGTGGCGCCGTCGAGCGCCGCCGCCTCGTAGAGCGAGGGCGAGATGGTCTGGAGGCCGGCAAGCAGACAGATCGCGACGAAGGGTATGCCGCGCCAGACATTGGCGGCGATCAGGGACGCGCGTGCGTTCGCCGGTTTACCGAGGAAGTCGATGTACTGGTCGATCAGCCCCATCTTCTGCAGCATGTAGCTGAGGATCGAGAACTGGGCGTCGTAGATCCACCAGAAGGCGATGGCCGACAGCACCGTCGGCACGATCCAGGGCAGAAGGATGATGGCGCGGAGCAGTGCCTTGAACGGCAGGTGGTTGTTGAGGAGGAGGGCCAGGTAGAGGCCGAGCCCGAACTTCAGCACCGTCGCGATCGTGGTGTAGAGGATCGTGTTGAATACCGACAGCCGGAAGACGCTGTCGTCGAAGAGCGAGAGATAATTGTCGATCCCGATGAAGACGCCCTCGCGGCCGATCTTGGTGTCGGTGAAGCCGAGCCAGATGCCGAGGCCGAGCGGGTAGGTGAGGAAGGTCAGCAGCAGGATGGCTGCCGGCAGCATGCAGAGGACGGAAAGCACGGTCTTGTTGTCGAGAATCTCGACAAGCGGCTTCCGGGCGAGATCCGTCGTCCGGCCGATCGCGGCAGTGGCCATGGATGCCCTTTCGAGGCTGGGAGGGCACGGGGCCGAAGCCCCGCGCCCTCCGCATTGCCGGCGAGATCAGACCTTGTAGTAGCGCTCGGCCCGTTTCTGGGCTTCCGCCGCGGCGTCCTTCGGCGACTTCGAGCCGGAGGCGACGGACGCGAACATGGTGACGACGATGTAGTCGGCGAGCGCGCCCGAGGAGGCGTAGCCGAGCGACCCTGCATAGCCCAGCCACAGCGCGTTCTTGATCACCGAGTTGTACGGCGTGTGCTTGGGGTCGACCGTCCAGATCTTGTTGTTCTCGTAGTACTTCAGCGGGTGGCCCCAATATCCGATCGAAGCCTCGAGCCAGGGCTCGTACTGCTCCTTCTCCATCATGTAGCGGATATAGTCCTTCGCCGCGTTCGGGAACTTCGAGTACTTGAACACGAAGGCCGGGACCATGCTGCAGGACTCCGACGGCTTGCCGACGGGGCCGATCGGGAACGAGGCGTGCTCGATGTCGGCGGTCATTTCCTTGAGCTTCGGGTCGCTCGAGGTCTTGGCCGCGTAGTAGACCGAGATGCCGTTGGCGGTCAGCGAGATCTGGCCGTCGAGGAACGCCTTGTTGTTCGACGGGTCGAGCCAGCTGAGCGTGCCGGGAATGAAGGTGTCATAGAGCTGCTTCACGTATTCCAGCGCGGCGATGGTCTCCGGGCTGTTGAGCGTCACCTGGTCCTTCTCGTTGACCATGCGGGCGCCATGGCCCCAGAGAGCCCAATGGCACCAGCCATTGCCGTCGCCGATGGCGTTGCCGAGCGCGAATCCGATCGGCGTGTTCTTGGCCTTGAGGTCCTGGGCCATCTTCAGGAAGCCCGGGAAGTTGTTCGGCGGGGCGTCGTAGCCGGCAGCCTTCAGCATGGACTTGCGATAGACCATCTTGGCGCCGGAAGCGCCGAGCGGGATCGAGATCCAGTTGTTGCCCTTCTTGCCGTACTTCTGGGCGAGGTCGTACCAGCCGCCGTATTTGGCGCCGAGATAGTTGGCGACGTCGTTCAGATTGAGAACCTTGTCGGGGTATTGGTGCACGTTGTCGTGCCAGCCGTAGACGACGTCCGGACCCTTGCCGACATTGGCGGCGACGGCCGACTTCGGCACCAGGTCTTCCCAGCCTTCGGAATCGACCCGGACTTTCACGCCGGTCGCCTTCTCGTATTTGGCGGTGTTCTCGAGGAAGAGGGTCTCGTCACCCTGGACGAACTTCGCCGGGCGCATGACGCGGATGCTGGCGCCCTTTTCCGGCTTGATCGTCCATGTAGGCGCCGGTTGAGCCAGCGCCGGACCGCCGATCGCGGCACCGGCAGCGCCGACACCGATCTTCATCACGTCGCGTCTGCTGAAATCAGACATGGGCTTCCTCCTGTGGGGTTCTTAGTTTTCGAACTTCGCTCCTAGAGATGCTGACCCGATGCCGCATCGAAGAGATGCACGACGTCGAGCCTCGGCTGCAGGCGGATCTCTTGTCCCGGCCTGAAGTCGTGGCGCTCAGAGAAGACCGCGCAGGTGTGGATACCGGCGATCGTGGAGAACACGAGGGTGTCGGCGCCGGTCGGCTCGACCACCTCGACCTTGGCTGCGACGCCGGTCGACCCGGACGCCATGGCGAGATGCTCAGGCCGGACGCCGTAGACAACCTTCTGGCCGTCGACGCCGCCGACGCTGCCGGGGGCCGGCAGCTTGGTGCCGTCCTCGGCTTCGACCCAGATGCCGCCGTTGCGACGCAGCGTGCCGTTGAAGAAGTTCATCGCCGGCGAGCCGATGAAGCCCGCGACGAAGGTGTTGGCCGGATGGTCGTAGAGATCGAGCGGCGTGCCGATCTGCTCGACGATGCCGTCATGCATGACGACGATGCGGTCGGCCATGGTCATGGCTTCGACCTGGTCGTGAGTGACGTAGATCGAGGTGGTCTTGAGGCGCTGATGCAGCGCCTTGATCTCGGTCCGCATCTGCACGCGCAGCTTGGCGTCGAGGTTGGAGAGCGGTTCGTCGAACAGGAACACCTGTGGGTCGCGAACGATGGCTCGGCCCATGGCGACGCGCTGGCGTTGGCCGCCGGAGAGCTGGCGGGGATAGCGGTCGAGATAGGGGTTGAGGCCGAGGATGTCGGCGGCCTGGCGCACCCTCTGGTCGATCAGCGACTTCTCGGCCTTCCTCAGCTTCAGGCTGAAGGCCATGTTGTCGTAGACCGTCATGTGCGGGTAGAGCGCGTAGTTCTGGAACACCATGGCGATGTCCCTGTCCTTCGGCGCCACGTCGTTGACGACGCGGCCGCCGATCGAGATCTCGCCGTCGTTGATCTGCTCGAGGCCAGCGATCATGCGGAGAAGCGTAGATTTCCCGCAACCAGACGGCCCGACCAAGACCACGAACTCCTCGTCGGCGATCGAGATGTCGACGCCATGAATGACTTTGGTGGGGCCGAACGCCTTATGAACCCCGCGAATGTCGACAGTCGCCATGACGTTCCCTCGTCCCAGAGTGCTTATAGTTATCGTACATCCTAGCCCCGGCCCCGGCCCTTCGCCAGCGCGCGGCGCGGACTGCTCAAAAAACCGGCATTCACGCAATTGCGCAGCCGGCCGGCAGTCAGGTAGTCGAGCACCGTCTCCACCGCCTTCCGCCGCGCATCCGCTTGGCTAGCGGCGCTGGACCAGGCCGAGTGCGGCGTCAGGATCAGCCGGTTCCTGACCCACGGCACGTTCTTCCTGAAGGCCTCGATCAGGCGGCCGCCAGATGAGGGAGGCTCTTCGGCCAGCACGTCGATGCCGGCGGCGGCGATCCACCCCTTCTGCAGCGCCGTCGCCAGGGCGTCGGCGTCGATCAGGGGGCCTCGCGCGGTGTTGATCAGGATCGCGTCCCGCTTCATGCGCTTCAGCTGGGCCTGGCCGATGATGCCACGGGTCTCGGACGTCAGCGGCGTATGCAGGCTAATCACGTCGCAGGCCGCCAGCAGCTCGTTCAGGCTGGAGACCTTCTGTACCCCGACGGCGATCTCGTGACCGTTGGAGACATAGGGATCGAAGGCCAGCACCTCGTAGCCAAAGGCCTTGGCCCGGAGCGCCGTCGCCGTGCCGATGCGGCCGAGGCCGACGATGCCGAAGCGAGATCCCCGCATCCGCCGCGTGGTCGGGCTGGACTGGAAGTCCCAGCCCTTCACCGGATCGACCTTCAGCGCGTTGTGAGCGGCGACGATGCCGCGGGTGAAGGCGAGGAGGAGGGCCATCGCGTGGTCGGCAACCTCGGACGTGCCGTAGTCAGGCACGTTGCAGACCGGGATGCCGGCGGCGCCGGCGGCTTCGAGGTCGATGTGATCGAAGCCGACACCGCAGCGGACGATCTGCCGGCAGCGGGTGAGGTTTCCGATCACCTTGGCGGTGATCGGAACCTCGTGCCAGCAGAGGACGGCATCGGCCTCGCCCCAGGCCGCTGCCGGAATGCGGTCGGCCGTGCGCTCGCGGAAGATCCGAAAGCGCAGGCGCGCTCCCGCCGCTCCCCGTTCCAGCTTCGCGTCGTCGGTGAACTGGAAATCGGGGATGACAATCGTATGCGCCATGCTCAGTGGGACTCGCGCAGCGTCGGGGTCCCGGACTTGCCCACCAGGAAGTCGAGGTCGACGCCCTTGTCGGCCTGCAGCACGGTGTCGACGTACATCTTGGCGTAGCCGCGCTTATGCGGCGTCTGGAAGCCCTTCCAGGCCTTCCGGCGCTTGGCCAGCTCGGCATCGGATACGTGCAGCTGCAGCTTCCGTGACTTGACGTCGAGTTCGATGATGTCGCCGTTCTGGATCAAGGCGAGCGGGCCGCCGACGGCGGCTTCGGGCGCGATGTGCAGGACGACGGTGCCGTAGGCGGTGCCGCTCATGCGCGCATCCGAGATGCGCACCATGTCGGTGATGCCCTTCTTCAGCACCTTGGGCGGCAGGCCCATATTGCCGACCTCGGCCATGCCCGGATAGCCCTTGGGCCCGCAGTTCTGGAGAACCATCACGCAGTTCTCGTCGATGTCGAGCTTCGGGTCCTCGATGCGGGCGTGATAGTCCTCAATGTCCTTGAAGACGACGGCGCGGCCCTTGTGCTTCATCAGGTGCGGAGATGCCGCCGACGGCTTGATGATCGCGCCGTTGGGGCTGAGATTGCCCTTCAGCACGGCGATGCCGCCCTGCTTCTTGAAGGGCTTATTCAGCGGGAAGATGACCTTGCGGTTGTAGCAGGCCGCGTCCTTGTTGTTCTCCCAGATGGTCTTGCCGTTGACCGTAAGCGCCTTCTTGTTGAGGAAGCGGCCCATCTCGCGGATCACCGCCGGAAGGCCGCCGGCATAGTAGAAATCCTCCATCAGGTACTTGCCCGACGGCATCAGGTTGACGATGCAGGGAACCTCGCGGCCGAGGCGGTCCCAGTCGGCCAGAGAGACGTCGATGCCGAGCCGGCCGGCGATGGCGAGCAGGTGCACGACCGCGTTGGTCGAGCCGCCCAGCGCCCCGTTGACCATGATCGCGTTCTCGAAGTTCTCCTTCTTGAGAACCTTCGACATCTTCATGTCCTCGCCAACCATCTCGACGATGCGGCGGCCAACCATGTGGGAGAGGATGTAGCGGCGGGAGTCGACCGCGGGGATGGCGGCGTTGGTGGGAAGGCCGATGCCGAGGCTCTCGACCATGGAGGCCATGGTGGAGGCGGTGCCCATGGTGTTGCAGTGGCCGTTCGAGCGGGAGTTGCCGGCCTCCGCGCTCATGAAGGCTTCGAGCGACATCTTGCCGGCCTTGACCATCTGGTCGAAGACCCAGGTGTTGGTGCCGGAGCCGATGTCGGTGCCCTCGTACTTGCCGTTCAGCATCGGGCCGCCGGAGAGCGCGATCGTCGGGATGTCGCAGCTGGCGGCACCCATCAGGAGAGCCGGCGTGGTCTTGTCGCAGCCGACGAGCAGCACGACGCCGTCGATCGGGAGCGCGCGGATGGCTTCCTCGACGTCCATGCTGGCGAGGTTGCGGAACAGCATCGAGGTCGGACGCAGCTGGGATTCGGAGTTCGAGAACACCGGGAACTCGGCGGGGAACCCGCCCATCTCCCAGATGCCGCGCTTCACATGCTCGGCGATGCGCCGGAAATGCGAGTTGCAGGGGTTGAGCTCGGACCAGGTGTTGCAGATGCCGATGATCGGCCGGCCGTCGAAGACGTGGTCGGGCAGGCCCTGGTTCTTCATCCAGCTGCGGTGGGCGAAGCCGTCCTTGTCGGCCTTGCCATACCATTCCCTGCTTCTCAGCGTGCGCTTCGCGGCCATGGGAGCGTCTCTCCTGACGAAATTCGACGTTGCGGGTTCTTCTGGTGATCGAGACCGAGGTGGTCGGCGAAATCTAGTCTCGATTTTCGGAGCGAGGCAATCGTTTCACGCTTAAAGCAAAAGGCCGCCGTCGACACCGATCACTTGGCCGGTGACGTAACCGGCGGCCGGCGACAGCAGGAATGCCACCACCGACGCCACCTCTTCGGGCTCGCCGACCCGGCCCATCGGGATGCGCTGGCCGAGTTCGAGCCAGCGGGCTTCGGGGATGCCGTGGCGGTCGGAGTCCTTGCGGATGTAGCCGGGCGAGACCGCGTTGACGGGAATCGCCGAAGGTGCGAGCTCGGCCGCGGCACTCTTCACCAGCGCTTCGAGCGCCGCCTTGGCCGCCGCGGGGGCAGGAAACTTGAGGTCGACGTTGCGGAACTTCCGCGAGACGAAAGAGCTGATGGCGACTATGCGGGGGCAGGGGCTCTTCAGCAGGTGCGGCGTCGCCGCCCGGACCAACTCGGCGAAGGCGATGGGCATGGTGGCGAGCGAGCGGCCGAGGCGCTCGGCATCCAGGGCATCGAGCGGCGTGCGGTCGGCATAACCGGCGGCGTGGACGATACCGTCGAGGCCGCCGAACTCGGCCGTCGTCGCCGCAACCAGCCGGGCGGAAGTGCCGGGTTCGGTCAGGTCCGCAAGCTGAGTGGCGACTTTGGCGCCTTCTCCCTCCGCCAGGGCGGCGGTGCGCGCGAGTCCGTCGGCGTTGCTGCCGGTGTGAAGGAAGAGCGCGACGCCGGGACCGGCAAGCCGGAGCGCTATGGCGCGGCCGATCCCGCTTCCGGCGCCGGTGACGAGAATGATCATGGATAAGCGAAAAGGGCCCTCATGCGAGCCGAAGCCCGGACATGACGTCCCATGGATCGTCCAGAGTTAGCGGACCAGTTCGATCGACTGGGCTTCGCGGCCCTTCTGGGTCGGAACCACGGTCATCTTCACGCGCTGGCCGGGTTCGAGGCTGGCGAGGCCGCAGCGCTGCAGCACGGCGACATGGACGAAGACGTCCTTGCCGCCGTCGTCGCCGACGACGAAGCCGAAGCCGCGGACGGCGTTGAACCACTTCACCTGGCCGATCAGGTCCTGGCGGTCGCCGGTCGCGCGGGGGCCGAAGTCGCGGGGCGGGCGCGGCCCGGAGGCCGGCCGGCGGGCGGGCGCCGGGCTGGCTGTCGAGGAATCGACCTCGAGAAGGCGGGTAACCTGCGGGCCTTTCATGCCCTGCACGATGGCGCAGGTGACGGTCGATCCCGGGGGCAGATCCATGACGCCCGCCGACTGAACGACCTTCGCATGAAGGAAGGCATCGGGCGTGCCGTCGGAAGGCGAAACGAAGCCGAACCCTTTTTCCGAATTGAACCACTTGACGGTGGCGCGCACGGCAGGGCGCTCGTCGAGAGGACGATCACCCGGATACGGATCGCGTCGCATTCGCGTGTTTGCCTGTCTAGGTCCCCGGATCTGACGGTTAAATACCGTCACTCAAAAGGCTAGCACCCCGAATCGGCAGAGACAAACGAAAATATCCATGAGTTGCGGTCAGTTATCCGTTAAGGCCTCGATCCGGTTTCGTCTCGCAGGCGGCGTCGCGAGCCGTCTCTCGACCTTGGGGCGAGCCTCAGGATTCAGAGTTTGGCGTTCGTCAGTCCGCGGAGCCACGCGTCGTCGGGCGCGAGCGTCAGGGCGCGCCTCAGATATCTGTTGGCGAGCTCGTACAGGCCGGCGCTGGCGGAGACGTTGAATCCTGCGGTCAGCAGGTCGAGGCTTGCCGGGTTGGTGCCGAGGTGGCGCTCGACCAGGTCGAGCGCTTCGCCCGCGCGGCCCTGGAAGATCAGGAACTTAGTGTAGAAGGCAACCGCCTGCGGCGTCGAGGACGGTCCTATCGCCGCCGCCATCGACTTCAGGGCCATCGCCGCCTGCGGGTGATTGAGATCGAAGCCGCGGTCGGACGGCTCGGTGTTGTCGCCCTTCTCGAAGACGAGCAGGTTGTGGAAGGCGCGGAAGCTGCGGATCGAGGTGGCGTGGTGCGGCCGGACATAGGCCGGATCGGCCTGGCCCACGTCCTGGTGATTGAGCCCCTTTAGGATCTCGCGTGCGAGGTTCATCGTGGCGCCGCCGTCGCCGCTGCCGCCATAGTCCGGCCAATAGGCCGTCTGCGTGTCCTCGACGATGTAGAGGCCGCCGGAAGCCAGCGCCGGGAAGAGCGCGTGGAAGCTGGTGGCGACGTGGACCGGGACGTGGCTCCCGTCGTCGATGATGATGTCGAAAGGCCCGTGCTGGCGGACCACCCGGTCGAGAAACGCCCGGTCGTCCTGGGACCCCTGAAGGATCGTGACCCGGTCGCCGAGGTCGAGGCGCTTCTCGTAGAGATCGATGCCTACGATGCGGCCCTGCCCGAAGTATTCGGCCCACATCGCCAGCGAGGAACCGCCGAGATACTTCGATCCGTAGCCGCCGACCCCGATTTCAAGGAGCCTGAGGGGCTTGTCGCGAAGCGGGGCCAGGAGCGAGTGGTAGATCGGCGTGTAGAAATGCAGGCCCCATTTATCGGTCCCGTGCCGGATCGCGATCGCGGTCAAGGGATCGATGGGGGCGGGATCTTCAGGGAGCATGCCGCCTATTGTCGCTTAGCTGGCGCTTTCGACGCCACTATCACGGACTCGGGGCTCCGGTGAGAAGGGCCGAGGCCCGAAACCACCTCTTTGCCGAGGGAAGCGGCGGGATTCGACGTAGCCGCCGCGACGTGGAATCTATCTGGGGCCCCGGAGGGACCATGCCGCACGCCGATTTCATCCATCTTCGCGTCCATTCCGCCTATTCGCTGTCCGAAGGGGCGCTCAAGCTCGGCGACCTGGTCAAGCTCTGCAAATCTCACGGCATGCCGGCCGTTGCGGTGACCGACACCGGCAACCTGTTCGGTGCCCTCGAATTCGCCAGCTATGCCGCCGACGGCGGAATCCAGCCGATCGCCGGCTGCCTGATCGGGGTCCGCCGCGAGGACGGCGAGCGCCGGATCGGCGCGGTACCGGCGCCCGATCGCCTGGCGCTGATCGTCCAGTCGGAAAACGGCTGGAAAAACCTGATCAAGCTGGTCTCCAAGGCGTTCATGGAGACGCCGACCGGCGAGATCCCGCGGATCGGGCTTGCCGACCTGGAAGGGCGGACCGAAGGCCTGATCGCGCTTACTGCTGGTCCGGCCGGCGCCGTCGGCCGGCTGCTCGCCAATGGCCAGGCGCCGGCGGCGCGCGCCGCGCTGGAGAAGCTGGCCCTGCTCTTCCCCGGCCGGCTCTATGTCGAGCTGATGCGCCACGGCAAGGACGAGGAGGCGCAGATCGAGGCGCCGCTGCTCGATCTCGCCTATGCCCTCGACCTGCCGATCGTCGCCACCAACGAGGTGTTCTTCGCCGAGGCCGAGCGGGCCGAGGCCCATGACGCTCTGCTGTCGATCGCCGCGGGCACCGTGCTCGCCGATCCCGAGCGGCCGAGGAAAGGGCCCGAGCACCGCTTCAAGAGCGCGGCGGAGATGCGGAAGCTCTTCGCCGACCTGCCGGAGGCCTGCGACAACACGCTGGTGATCGCGCGCCGCTGCGCCTACATGCCGGCCAAGCGAAAGCCCATCCTGCCGGCCTTCCCGACCATCGAGGGACGCACCGAGGAGGACGAGCTCCGCGCCCAGTCCGCCGCCGGCCTCGAAAACCGTCTGGCCGCGCTCAAGGTCACCGGCGACGCGGCCAAGGTCTATCGCGACCGGCTCGCCTTCGAGCTCGACGTCATCATCCAGATGGGGTTCTCAGGATACTTCCTCATCGTCGCCGACTTCATCCAATGGGCGAAGCGCCAGACCATCCCGGTCGGGCCGGGCCGCGGCTCAGGTGCCGGCTCGGTGGTCGCCTGGTCGCTCACCATCACCGACCTCGACCCGCTGCGCTGGGGCTTGCTGTTCGAGCGCTTCCTCAATCCCGAGCGCGTGTCGATGCCGGACTTCGACATCGACTTCTGCCAGGACCGCCGCGACGAGGTCATCCGCTACGTCCAGCAGAAATACGGCCGTGACCGGGTGGCGCAGATCATCACCTTCGGAACCCTCCAGGCGCGCGCCGCGCTTCGCGACGTCGGCCGCGTGCTGGCGCTGCCCTATCCGGTGGTCGACCGCGTCTGCAAGATGGTGCCGAACAACCCGGCGAACCCGGTCAAGCTGAAGGACGCGGTCGAAAGCGAGCCGGAGATCAAGAAGGCGCGCGAGTCCGACGAGTCCGTCGGCCGCATGATCTCGATCGCACTTCAGCTCGAAGGCCTCTACCGCCACGCCTCGACCCATGCGGCGGGCGTGGTCATCGGCGACCGGCCGCTTGACGAGCTGGTGCCGCTCTATCGCGATCCGCGCTCGGACATGCCGGTAACCCAGTTCAACATGAAGTGGGTGGAGTCGGCGGGGCTGGTGAAGTTCGACTTCCTCGGCCTCACCACGCTCTCGATCCTGGTCAAGGCGGTGGCGCTGCTGAAGAAGCGCAACGTCGAGATCGACCTGGAGCATCTGCCGCTGGACGATCTCAAAACCTACCAGATGCTGAGCAAGGCGGATGCGACCGGGGTGTTCCAGATGGAAAGCTCGGGCATGCGCGACGTGCTCCGGCGCCTGAAGCCCGACCGCTTCGAGGACCTGATCGCCGTCGTCGCGCTCTATCGCCCGGGCCCGATGGACAACATCCCGAGCTACATCAAGAGGAAGCACAAGGAGGAGCAGCCCGACTACCTGCATCCGAAGCTGGAGGGGATCCTGAAGGAGACCCACGGCATCATGATCTACCAGGAGCAGGTGATGCAGATCGCCCGCGAGCTGTCGGGATACAGCCTCGGCGGCGCCGATCTGCTCCGCCGCGCCATGGGCAAGAAGATCAAGGCGGAGATGGATGAGCAGAGGCAGAACTTCGTCGACGGCGCGGTCCAGCGCGGTGTCGACGGCAGCAAGGCCTCCGAGATCTTCGACCAGGTCGCCAAGTTCGCGGGATACGGCTTCAACAAGAGCCATGCGGCGGCCTATGCTCTGGTCGCCTACCAGACCGCCTATCTCAAGGCCAACTACCCGGTCGAGTTCATGGCGGCCTCCATGACCTACATCATGGGATCGACCGACAAGCTCAACACCTATGCTCAGGAGCTGACCCGCATCGGCGTCAAGCTGCTGCCGCCCGACATCAACCGCTCCGAGCCGACCTTCGCGGTGGAGGAGGGGCCGGACGGCAAGCTCGCCATCCGCTATGCGCTGGGCGCCATCCGCAACGTCGGCATGCAGGCGATGGAGACGGTGGTCGCCGAGCGCGCTGCCAAGGGCCGCTTCCGCGACCTCGGCGACTTCGCCCGCAGAGTGGATTCAAAAGCAGTGAACAAGCGCCAGCTCGAAATGCTGGCCGCTGCCGGTGCCTTCGACGGCCTCAATCCCAACCGCGCCCAGACCCACAAGGCGGCCGAGATCGTGCTGAAGCACGCCCAGGCCGCCGCCAACGACCGCGACACCAGCCAGGTGAGCCTGTTCGGCGGCGACGCGGGCGGCGCGCCGCGCGGCCTCAACCTGCCGCTCGAACCGGACTGGCCGGCAATGGACAAGCTGAAGCACGAGTTCGACGCCATCGGCTTCTACCTCTCCGCCCATCCGCTCGATGCCTATGGCCAGAGCCTGGCGCGGATCGAGGTGGTGCCGTCGAACGAGGTGCGTT
>CAMDFP010000138.1 GCA_945897335.1 Asaia bogorensis
GGCGATCTTCGCGCGGCTCGAGACCGGCAGCTTCCCGCACCGCTCGCAGTCGCTGCCGGTGCGCTTCATCGCCAACAGGTCGAGCCAGGGCTGAACCGGCGCTCTCTGATCGCCTTCGCCCCATTTCACTTGCGAGGTCCGTCTTTTCCCGCAGCAATGGCGGGAGGAACAGCCAGGGGGAGCGTCGACCATGAACGCCGAGGATCTTTGTTTCACGCCTGCCGCCGATCTGGCACCGATGATCCGCCAGAAGAAGGTGTCGCCGGTCGAGCTGATGCGGGCGGTGCTGGCGCGCATCGAGGCCTCCGAGCCGAAGCTGAACGCCATGGCGCGCCTGATCCCCGAGGCGGCGATGGAAGGGGCGAAGGCGGCCGAGACGTCCCTGATGAAGAACCAGCCGATCGGCCCGCTTCACGGCATCCCCGTCACCATCAAGGACCTTCACTACGTCAAGGGCGTCACCAACGAGCGCGGATCGGTGACGCAGAAGGGCTTCGTGCCGGACACCGACGCGCCCTTCGTCAGCCGGCTGAAGAATGCCGGCGCCATCGTAATCGGCAAGACCACCGTCTGCGAGTTTGCCTGGAAGGGCGTGAGCCAGAGCCCGTTGACGGGCATCACCTCAAATCCGTGGAAGCTGGGCTACAACACCGGCGCCTCCTCGGCCGGTGCCGGGGCTGCGTCGGCGGCCGGCTACGGCCCGTTGCACCAGGGCTCGGACGGGGCGGGGTCGGTGCGCATGCCGGCGCATTTCTCCGGCATCTTCGGCCTCAAGCCGACCTTCGGGCGCATCCCCAACTGGCCGGTCGGCGGCAACGACAACACCTCGCATCTCGGGCCGATGACCCGTGACGTCCGCGATGGCGCGCTGATGATGAGCGTGATGTCGGGTCCGCATCCCTGGGACTTCACCAGCCTGGAAGCTGGCCCCGCCGACTATGTCGGCCGGCTGAACGAGGGCATCAAGGGGAAGAAGATCGCCTTCAGCCCCGATCTCGGCCATGCGCGGGTCGATCCGGAAGTGGCCGAACTGGTCCAGTCGGCGGTGAAGGCGCTGGCGTCCGATCTCCACGCCAATGTCGAGCAGGTGACGCCGGCCTGGGGCAAGGACGGCCCTGAGATCATCCGCGTGATGTACCCGGTGCATGCCTGCGGCAATTCGAAGTACCTGGCGGAGTTCGAAAGCCGCATGGATCCGGGCCTGGTCGCGATGATCAGGGAAGGGCTAGCGATCACCACGCCGCAATACCAGGGGGCCCGCGACCGCAAGTCGGCCTATGTCACGGCGATGGCGCGGTTCATGGAGGACTGGGACTTCCTGGTGACGCCGACGGTGTCGACCGCGGCGTTTCCGGCCGAGCTGAACATGCCCAAGCACTGGCCGCACCATGCCTGGGATTGGATCCAGTGGGCGGAGTTCTCCTATCCCTTCAACTTCTCCGGCATGCCGGCGGCGACCGTCCCCTGCGGCTTCACCAAGGAGGGGTTGCCGGTGGGACTGCAGATCGTCGGCCGCCGCTTCGACGACCTCGGCGTCCTGCAGGCCTCGCAAGCCTTCGCCACGGTGCGCCCGTGGATGGCAAAGCGGCCCACATTCTAGCGCTGTGAAGCTGAAGATCGACGAGCCGGAGAGAGAAGCGACCGACGAGACGCCGGACCGTGTGCCGGCGCGCTGCCTCTGCGGCGATGTGCGGCTCGACATCCAATACCCGGCCTTCTGGGCCTGGCACGACCATTCCGAGGCGAGCCGGCTCGCCCATGGCGCGGTCTATGCCACCTATGTCGGTACCTGGATGAAGCGGTTCCGCATCGTGAAGGGGAGCCGCAAGGTCAAGCAGTTCGAGGACCCGGCGACCGGCAACACCCGGACCTTCTGCGGGCGATGCGGCACCCCGGTCTGGTATGTGCGCAAGCAGTCGCCGAAATGGATCAACATCCCGCGCGCGCTGTTCGCGAGCCGCACCGGCCGCGAGCCGCGCTATCACCTCAACATCACCGAGCAGCAGGACTGGATCTATGCGGGCACGCCGCTGGCGCCGCTGAAAGGCTATCCGGGGGTGGTGTGGGAGCGCCCAAAGAAAAGGAAACGCCGCGAGCCGCCCCCGATGTTCTGAAGGGGCAGCTCGCGGCGCCGATCACGTCGCCTTAGGCGAGATGCTTCTTGAAGTGGGCGATGGTGCGATCCCAGGAGAGCTTCGCGGCGGCTTCCTGATAGCGCGGCGTCGAGTTGTTGTGGAAGCCGTGCTGGGTCCCGGCATAGGTCTGGACCTCGATCGAGCGGCCGGCGGCTTTCAGCGCCGCCTCATAGGCCGGATACGTCCCGTTGACGTTCGGGTCAGTCTCGGCGAGGTGGACCAGGAGCGGGGCTTTGACGTCCTTCACCGCATCCGCCGCGGCGGCGACGCCGTAGTAGGGGACGCCGGCATGCATGTCGGACCCCAGCGTAGCGGCGAGGAAGTTGGTGGTGCCGCCGCCCCAGCAGAAGCCGGTGACGCCGAGCTTGCCGGTCGACATCGCATGCGACTTCAGGAACTTGGCGCTGTTGACCATATCGGTGCGGAGCTTGGGCTGCTCGAGCTTGGCCTGCATGTCGCGGCCCTCATCGTCATTGCCCGGGTAGCCGCCGACCGGCGCCAGCCCGTCCGGCGCCAGCGCCAGGAAGCCCGCGACTGCTGCCCGGCGGGCGACGTCCTCGATATAGGGGTTGAGGCCGCGGTTCTCATGAACCACCAGCACGGTCGGGAACGGCCCGGCGCCTGCCGGCTGCACCAGATAGCCCTTCATCGTGCCGGACGTGCCGCCCGGCGACGGGTAGCTGACATAGCGCGCCTTCATCCGCTCGTCGGTGAAGGAGATCATCTGCGCCTTGGCGTAGTTGGGGATCAGCGCCTGCGCCATGGCCAGGCCGCCGACCACCACCACGGCGGCCCGCGCGAAGAACGTGCGGCGGTCCATCTTCCCGTGGCAATACTCGTCATAGAGATCGAAAACGCGCTGATCGATCCAGCCCTGGGTCAGTGACTCGGGCGCCTCGATCGTCGGCGTCACGCGCTGTGCAGTCATTTCCGGATAATCTCCCAAAATTCGGCTTATCAGCCGAGTGTTTAGCCTCGCGAAACCTCGTGTCCGCCCGCGGCCATGACCGGGCTGCCCCAGGGACGGCGGAAGCATAGCAGGGGGGAGGTTTTGCCATCGCCTCACGTGAGCGAGAGGTGGGCCCCTAGATCCCTCTTCCGGCAGGGAAAAGGGGGGTGAGAGGCAGCCATTGCCTGCACCCGACTTTCCGCTCATCTTGTCGCCCCGTTGGACCGGTCCCCCTCGCCGGAACGAGACACCCGAGACCCGCCTATGCCGATCAAGATCCCGAACGACCTGCCCGCCCGCGCCACCCTCCTCGCCGAGGGGGTGATGGTGATGCGCGAAGCCGATGCCGTCCGCCAGGACATAAGGCCGATGCGCATCGGGCTCCTCAACCTGATGCCGAACAAGATCAAGACCGAGACCCAGGTCGCGCGCCTGCTGGGGTCGTCGCCGCTTCAGGTGGAGCTGACGCTGGTCAAGATGACCAACCACGTCGCCCGCAACACGCCGAACGATCACATCATCTCCTTCTACCGCGCCTTCGATGACATCCGGACCGAGCGCTTCGACGGCTTCATCGTCACCGGCGCGCCGGTCGAGCAGATGCCGTTCGAGCAGGTGACCTACTGGGACGAGCTGCGCCAGGTCTTCGACTGGACCCAGACCCATGTGCACAGCAGCTTCAACATCTGCTGGGGCGCCCAGGCGGCGGTGCACCATTTCCACGGCATGCCCAAATACCCGCTGGCGCAGAAGGCGTTCGGCGTCTACCGCCACCGCAACCTGGCGCCGGCCTCGCCATTCCTGCAGGGCTTCTCCGACGACTTCGCGATTCCCGTCTCGCGCTGGACCGAGGTCAGGCGCGAGGACATCCCGGCGAAGAGCGGCATGAGCGTGCTGATGGAGTCGGACGAGGCGGGCCTCTGCCTGCTCGACGACCCGGCGCACCGGTCGCTGCACATGTTCAACCACATCGAGTATGATTCGAACTCGCTGGCAGACGAGTATTTCCGCGACGTCGCCGCCAAGACCCCGATCGCGCTGCCGCGCGACTACTTCCCCAAGGACGATCCGACCCAGCCGCCGGAAAACCGCTGGCGCAGCCACGCGCATCTGCTGTTCGGCAACTGGATCAACCAGCTCTACCAGACGACCCCGTTCGACATCGCGAAGATCGGGGGCGGTTGAGGGAGGCGGCCGGATGAGCGAACAAGAGCCCGGCCGGAGTCGCCCTTATCTCGATCGGTTTCGCGTCACCGGGCGGCGCGCATTGGTGACCGGCGGGGGACGCGGCATCGGCCTGGCCTGCGCCGAGGCGCTGGTGGAGGCTGGAGCCGAAGTGGTTGTCGTCGACAACGACGAGGCGAACGCCGCGCAGGGCCTCGAGTCTCAGCGGGCCAAGGGCTTTGCTGCCCGGTCGATCGTCCTCGACATCACCGATGCGCCCCGGGTCACGGCCGTCGCCGACGAACTCGCTGCCCGCGGGGAAGCCATCGACATCCCGGTCTGCAATGCCGGGATCGCGCGCAGCGGCACCCCGGCCGAGGACGTGTCCGACGAGCATTGGCGGAACGTCATCGATGTCAACCTGAACGGCGTCTTCTGATGCTGCCGCGCCTTCGGCCGGCACATGCTGGCCGGCGGCCGCGGCGCCATCGTCAATATCGGCTCGATGTCGGGCTTTATCGCCAACCGGCCGCAGCCGTAGAGCTATTACAACGCTTCCAAGGCGGCGGTGCATCACCTGACCAAGTCGCTCGCCGCCGAATGGGGCGGCCGGGGCGTGCGGGTCAATGCCGTCGCACCGACCTATATCGACACGCCGCTGAACGCCTTCGTCTACGACCAGCCCGACATGCAGGCGGCATGGATCGGCGGCACGCCCATGGGCCGGATGGGCGAGGTGGACGAGATCGCCTCGGTGGTCCTGTTCCTCGCCTCCGATGCCGCCAGCCTGATGACCGGCAGCATCGTCGTCGTGGATGGCGGCTATACCTGCTGGTGATTTCGCAGCCGGGGGGCGAGGGCTCGACTGAGGGGGCCGGCTCCTGGAGAATGCCGATCAACCAACAGCCCGGAGCGCGCCATGGCGGATCTAGACGTCAACATGATCCTTCGCGCCTATGACCACGTGTTCCCATTCCACCTGGGCGACTGTCCGACGCCGGGCGTCAGGCTGAAGATCGATCATCATTCGCCGCTGACCCTCGACTTCTCGGACAAGCTCCAAGTCGCGGAGGTGTCATTCAACCGCTATGTCGTGGGCTATGCGCGGGGCGACGACAGCCTGGTCGGCATGCCGGCCTTCATCCTCCGGGGATTCCGCCACCGGAACTACTTCGTCCGCGCCGACAGCAAGCTGACCAGCCTCGGCGATCTCAAGGGCAAGCGCGTCGGCACCAATTCCTGGCCGGATTCGGGCACCATGTGGGCGCGGGCCGCCTTGCGCGAAGCCGGGGTCGAGATCGCCGACGTCAAATGGGTGATCGGCACGCTCGACGACAAGACTCCGAACAAGCCGCCCTCGCAGAACGACGCGCAGCCGCCGAAGGACTCGCGCTTCCTCACCGGCACCGAGACCCTTCTCGGCGAGCTCGCCGCCGGCCGCATCGACGCCGTCACCACGGCCAAGGCGCCGCCAGAGGTCTTCCAGAAGGGCGGTTCGATCCGCCGGTTGGTGCAGAACTATCCGGAGGCCGAGGCGGGCTATCACCGTCGCACCGGCGTCTACCCGGCCTTCCATATCGTCGCCGCCCGCCGCGAATTCGCCGAGAAGCATCCGCGCGAGATGATGGCGATCTACAACGGCCTTCGCCACGCCTTCGACCTGTGGGTGGCCAAGGTGAAATGGTTCTCCGAGGCGACGCCTTGGGCGATGAGCGAGCTCGAGACCATGCTGCGCGACTTCCCCGAGGACACGCCGCCCTTCGGCATTGAGTCGGCGGCGCATCAGCGGATGCTGGCCGTCATGTGCAAGGAACAGGAGGCACAGGGACTGGTCCCGAAGGCGGCCGATCCCAAGTCCCTGTTCCAAGGATTCGAGGCGCTGCAGCGCGCCGCGGCCTGAGCTACTTCGGGCGAGCCTCCCGGCCTTTCCAGCCGAGGCGGCGGCAAAGCGCCTCGCCCGCCTGGATGCCGAGCTCGCGGGTGGGATAAGGCCCCGGAAGGACGTGCCGCTGCCAGCGGAAATGGACGATCACGGCCTTCGTAACCTCGTCATAAGTGATGTTCACGTCTGGTGACTCCCGGCCCGGCACGTCGGCGCTTCAGTGCAGGTTGGGCCTGCAGGCCGAGTTTACTAGGGCTGGGAGGCTTCGGCCTATACTGCCGGCGATCGGGCAGGGGGGACGATATGGCGAGGACGCTCATCGACGGCGGCTATCTCATTCCAATGAGCAAGCCGTACGAGGTGATCTCGGACGGCGTCGTCGCCATCCAGGACAACCGCATCGTCTATGCCGGCGCCCCTGCCGGGTTCGACACGAAGGCCTTCAACGCCGACACGACGATCAGCGCCAAGGGCAGAGCGGTCCTGCCCGGCCTGGTCAACACGCATATCCATCTGATCGGAGCCTATCTGAAGGGGCTGACCGAGGATGTCTCGGGCGCGCTTTCGGCCGGGCTCTGGAAGCGGGCGGTGCCGATCGCCTTCAAGCATGTCCATGACGAGGACTGGTATGCCGGCTGCCTGACCCATGCGATGGAGATGCTGTGCACCGGCACCACCACCATCGTCAGCCAGTTCCTGAAGGAGGACCTGGCGATGCCGGCGGTGCGCGACCTCGGCATCCGCGCGGTGATGAGCCAGGAGATCTTCGAGGTCGATGCGCTGAAGCTGAACGCCTCGGTCATGGACCGGCCGATGCAGCCGGGCAAGCTGGAGGAAGGCCTTGAGCTGTCGCGGAAGCTCCATGCCGACTGGCACGGCAAGGAGAACGGCCGGATCACCACGCGGATCTCGCCGGCAGGGCCGGGCTTCACCTCGCGCGAAGGGCTGATCGCGTGCAAGGACCTCGCCGACGAGCTGGGCCTTGGGCTCAACGTGCATGTCGCGGAAGTGCCGGGCGAGACCGAGTTCGTAATGGCGCAATACGGCAAGCGCCCGATCCCGTTCCTGGACGAGCTCGGCTTGCTCAGCGAGCGCACCATCGCCATCCACACGGTGTTCCTCTCGGACGACGATATCGCCATCATCGCCCGCACCGGCACCCACATCTCCCACACCAGCTATCACGTGGCGAAGCGCGGGTACTTCCCGCCGATGGAGAAGGTCTATGCCGCCGGCTGCAACGTCACCTGGGGCTCGGACTGGTGCTCCAACGATCTCTGGAAATTCATGAACGCGGGTATCCTGATCCCGCGGTCACGCTCGGGCGATCTCAAGATGCTGGACGGCTGGCGGGCACTCCACATGGCGACGATGGGCGGGGCCAGGGCCGTCGGCATGGAAAAGGACATCGGCTCGCTGGAGGCCGGCAAGAAGGCCGACATCATCCTGGTCGACCTGGACACGCCCTGGTCCAGGCCGGTGAGGGCCGAGAGCTTGCCGAGCAACCTCGTCTACAACGCCACAGGCAGCGACGTGACCGACGTCATCGTCGACGGCCGGATCGTCGTTCGCTACAAGAAAGTGCTGACCGTGGACGCGCCGGCAGTTCTGAAGGAAGCGCAGGAACGCGCCGAACGCGTCTGGGCGCGGGCGGACGCGGTCTTTGGAGCCTGATCCGATGAAGCCCATCAGATTCGCCGCCATCGGCCTCGATCACTTCCACATCCACGCCCAGATCGCCCTGATGCTGGAGCAGGGCTGCGAGTTCGTCGCTTATTGCGGCGAGGAGGAGACGTTCTTCAAGCGGCCCTTCGCCACGGAATACCCGCAGGCGCGCAAGGTCGACGATCCGCGCCGTATCCTCGAGGACGACACCATCGCCGTGATCCTGAGTGCCGCCGTGAACAGCGAGCGCGCGGCGCTCGGGATCGAGGTCATGCGGCACGGCAAGGACTTCATGGTCGACAAGCCCGGCATCACCTCGCTCGATCAGCTTGCCGAGGTCCGACGGGTGCAGGCGGAGACTAGGCGCATCTACTCGATCTGCTACGGGCACCTGGTCTCGCCCGCCACATTGAAAGCCGGCGAGCTGCTGCGCTCAGGCGCCATCGGGCGGTTGCTCAATATCGTGTCGCTCGGGCCGCATCGCCTCAACCGCGCGCGCCGTCCCGACTGGTTCTTCGAGCGCGAGAAATTCGGCGGCATCCTCACCGACCTCGCCTCACACGCTTGCGACCAGTTTCTCTTTCTGACCGGCCGGCTCGATGCCGAGATCGTGTCGGCCACCGTCGCCAATCGCGCCAACCCTGACTTCCCGACCTTCCAGGATTTCGGCGAGATCCTGCTGCGTACGCCGGATGCCACCGGCTATTGCCGCGTCGACTGGTTCACCCCCGACGGCCTGCCGACCTGGGGTGACGGACGGACGACCCTGATCGGCACCGAAGGCTATATCGAGCTCCGGAAGAACGTCGATATCGCCGGCAGGCCCGGGACCAATCACCTGTTTCTCGTCGACCATAACGGCGTCCAGCACATCGACTGCTCCGGCGTCGATCTGCCCTATGGGCGCCAGTTCGTCGACGACGTTCGCAACCGCACCGAAACCGCGATGTCGCAGGTCCACTGCTTCCGCGCCGCCGAACTCGCGATTTCGGCCCAGGCGATGGCCGAGTGGCAGCGCGCCTAGCGCTTCTTCCCCTTGCCGTAGCGTGCCTGCATCTCCGCCACCACCTTGGCCTCGGGCAGGTACTTGGTGCCGGCGAGCCAGAGCTCTGTGACGCGGCCGCTGGCGTTGCGGACGCGGCGGACCGTCTCGCCATGGCTGGCGCCGCCGGCGGCGAGTGCGATGACGCCGCGGTCGCGGCCGGTGACCTGGATCTCGGTCGCATCCTTGAAGGCATCGGGGAAGCCGTCGGGCATGCCCGGATTGACGACGACCACACGCTCGCCGACCGGCAGCAGGTCGCAGGCGCCCCAGAGGGTCCACCAGCGGCCGGTCCAGTCAGCGAGCCGGCGTGATGGGGCGCCGTGGCTGGCGAAGTGGCGGAGGATGTGAACAGTGCCTTGGACCCAGGCGACCGCGCGGCCGTCGGCGGCGTTGGTCAGTACCGAGACGGTGATGTCATGCGGTGCATAGGTCCCCGTATGTGTGACATAGCCCTGGAAGCCGCCAGAATGGCCGAACCAGGGCCAGTCGCCCGTGCTGCCGCTGCGGATACCGAGGCCGTAGTGGAGCTCGGCGGGGATGTGGGGGATGCGCCACTGCTTGCGGATCATCTCGCGCCGGCTGTCAGGCGAGAGCACGCTCTTCTTCGCTCCTGGCGCCAGCTGGTTGTAGAAGCGGGCGAGGTCGGCCGCCGTGCTGATGAAGCCGGTGGCCGAGGCGAGCGCATGGGTCGAGTTGGTGCCGGGGATGATCAGCCGCTGGCCGACCGGGAGCCTGGCCGAATGGCCGCGGGCAAACGGCGTCGTCTTGCTCAGCGGAATGTCCGGCTGCGTCTCTTCGAGACCGACGGCGTCGACGATCTCGCGCTTGATCCACTTGTTGTAGGACTCGCCCGCGACCGACTCGATGACGAGGCCGAGTAGCCCGAAGCCGTGGTTCGAGTATTTGTAGCGGGTGTTGCGCTCGATGATCGGGGCTTCGGCGAGGTCGGCGCGAAGCTCGGCCTCGTTCCGGAACGGCCGGCGGTCGGTCCATTGCCCGGCATCTGTGCCGTCGCGGATGATGCCGGCGGTGTGGGAGAGGAGCTGCGTCAGGGTTGCCTTCGCGAGATCCGGATGCAGGCCGTCGACGTAGCGGCCGGCGGGATCGTCGAGCTTGAGCTTGCCCTGCTCACGCAGCTTCATGATGCCGGCCGAGGTGAAGCTCTTCGAATGCGAGGCGACGCGATAGCGGTGTCGGGGCGTGAGCTCGATGCCGCGCACCTGGTCGGCATAGCCATATGCGCGCTCCAGGAGCACTTGGCCCTTATGCGCCACGGCGATGACGCAGCCGGGCTGTTCCGTGATGCGCATCTGGTGCTCGATCCAGCGGGGAACGTAGGCGAGGGCTGCGGCGATCCATCGGTCCATCTGGGCACTCCTGGTTGGCTTCGAGACCCTGCCGATCATGCCGCGGGGCCTCAACTGCAATCCGACGGGCGCGGCATAGTGTTGACAAACGCCGCCGCCTACCAAAGACTTCACCGTATGGTGAACTATAGCGACCGGCTCGACCGGACCTTCCAGGCGCTCGCCGACCCTACGCGGCGCGCCATCCTCGCCCGGCTGGAGCAGGCCGGAGACACCTCGGTCAGCGATCTGGCGCGACCGTTCGCGATCAAGCTGCCGGCGGTGATGAAGCATCTGGACGTGCTGGACGCGGCCGGCCTCGTCCACCGCTCGAAGGCGGGGCGGACGGTGACGGTCAGGATTTCCCCCGAACCGATGAAGGCGGCCATGGACTGGCTCGAACGCTACGAACGCTTCTGGTCGGCAAGCCTCGACCGGCTGGCTGCTTATGCCGAGCGCAAGGAAACCGAACCGAGGAAAGGCAAGCGATGACCAGCCTCACTTTGGTGCGCCGGATCAAGGCCAGGCCCGAGATCGTCTTCGATGCGCTGGCGACGCCGGACGGTATCGCCCACTGGTGGGGACCCGATGCCGGGTTCAGACACGCTCGTTTTCATTTCTCCTCGCCAATCTCATCGACGAGTTCGTCAAGCAGTGGAGGAAGCGTATCTGCAGTTACTCCGTATCCGACTCCAGCATCCCATGCGAAAAATACGCCGATCACTTGAACTTGGCCTTGGCGTAGTTGATTGGTACTCAGCAAAGGACCGCCCGAAAGGCCCCTGGGAATCGGAGCAACTACTCGCTCAGCTGACGAGGTGTCCAAATTCGTCTTCTGGGGATAGTGAAATCTAATGATCCCATTCTCAATAGAGCGAACCCGATTTGTATAGATATTGGGACGTATCGTTAGACGGCCCGCCGTATGCGCGCGCTTAAAGTCGCGTGCGAGATACCCAAAGACGGTGGCTAGCTTTGGAGCAGCAGGAGTATCTAGGGAAAACTGAGGCAAGCAGTGCTCTAGCGGGAAGGCATCTAAAAATATTGCAGCAACGTCGTATTCCGAGACGGAGCCGATGGTTGACCATCGAAGTTCATCCAAGTGCCGTAGCCCGCCTTGAGCAAATACGCTCTTGCGACCGGGAGCATCCTTGCCGTCATGACCGAACAGCACATGCTTTGCTGTAACCAATGCGACTCTTGATCGCCAAGCGAGAAGGAACCCTGTCCCAGTTTGACGTGGCATGACGGTTCCGCCTGGGACTTCGTGATCAGAGTAGACCGCGATCAAAGACGGAAGAACCAAGCTTTCGGCCGCGTCGGCTGCCGTTGCCATGGCGGCTCGAACTTCAGAGGAGAGCGACTTCGTGCTCACCTAATCGCGGTGGGCAGTGTGGAGTCGGCCGAGGTCGATGATCCCTCGGCGGTGGATCGGAAGAACCGAAAGCCGACACAGGTGAGTGTCGGAGAGCACTCCGTAATACCTCTAGGGTGGCGTTGTGACATTGGTGACGGTTGACCTGCTCCCCTGAAACTCTCACGTAGTAGGGTTGAGTCCGTTCTTAGGAGAGCGGACATGAAGCGGAAGCGGTTCAGCGAAGAGCAGATTATCGAGATTCTTCGTACGCACGGTGCTGGTGCGAAGCC
Source organism: Asaia bogorensis (assembly GCA_945897335.1). Lineage (GTDB taxonomy): Bacteria > Pseudomonadota > Alphaproteobacteria > SHVZ01 > SHVZ01 > SHVZ01. The sequence goes on from CAMDFP010000138.1 coordinate 11,834, forward strand.
TGCGGACCTGTGCCGACAGCATGGGATCAGCGAGGCGACGCTGTACAACTGGCGGAGCCGATACGGCGGGCTGCAGGTTTCGGACGCCAAGCGGCTTCGGTCTCTGGAGGAGGAGAACCGGAAGCTGAAGAAGCTTCTGGCTGAAGCGATGCTGGACAATGCGGCGCTGAAGGATATCGCGTCGGGAAAGTTCTGAAGCCTGCGGTCCGGCGACGGGCAGTGGATCACGCGAGGCGGGTCCACGGGTTGAGCCAGCGCCGGGCCTGCAGGCTAATCGGAATGGACGTGAGCAGCTATCGCTATCGGTCCAAGCGACCCGACGACGGGCCGTTGCGCGAGCGCCTGCGGGCGCTTGCCTCGGTGCGTCGGCGGTTCGGCTACCGGCGTCTTGGGTGGCTGCTGGAGCGGGAGGGGATGCGGGTGAACCTGAAGAAGGTCTGGCGGGTGTACCGGGAGGAAGGACTGACGGTGAGGCGTCGGCGAGGCCGACGCCGGGCCATCGGCACGCGCGCGCCGATCGTCGCGCCGCAGGGTCTGAACCAGCGCTGGTCGCTCGACTTCGTCAGCGACCAGCTTGCCAACGGCCGGCGGTTTCGCCTCCTCAACGTGATCGACGACTTCAACAGCGAGTGCCTGGCGGCGGTGCCGGACTTCTGCCTGTCGGGGCTCAGGGTGATCCGGGAGCTGGAGCGTGTCATGGCGATCCGCGGCAAGCCGGCGATGATC
>CAMDFP010000139.1 GCA_945897335.1 Asaia bogorensis
GCAACCAGGTTTTCGCTGCGACGCGAAAGAACCACCCGATCATCGGCGACGAGCGTCCAGCCCGACCCGATCAACCGCAGCGCCAGATCGGATTTGCCGCTGCCGGACGGACCCAGCAGCAGCACCGCGCGCCCGCCGATGGCGACGGCGGTGCCGTGAATCGTCGGCGGCAGTTCCCCGTTCACCGGCGCGGCAGCCGGACGACGAAGCGCGCGCCCTGGACGCGGCCGGCGGCGTCACGGCGGTTCTCGGCATGGATTGTGCCATCATGAGCCTCGACGATCTGGCGCGAGATCGAAAGACCGAGGCCGGAATGGGTTCCGAAGCGCTCGCCCTTCGGGCGCTCGGTGTAGAAGCGGTCGAAGATCGCCGCGAGCTTCGCCTCGGGAATTCCCGGCCCCTCGTCCTCGACGGTCGCCGTAACCCAGCCGCCGTCGCCCTGACAGGCGAGCGTAACCGTCCCGCCAGGCGGGCTGAACGACAGCGCATTGGCGATCAGGTTGCGGAACACCTGGACCAGCCTGTCCTCCATCCCCGGCACCGCGAGTCCGCGGTTCGGGCCGATCGTGAGCGTCAGGCGCACACGATCCTGCGCCTCGCTCGCCTCGCCCATGGCCTCATGCATTTCGACCAGGGCGCCCAGCATATGACCGAGATCCACCGTCCCGAACTCTGCCCGGCCCAGCTCGGCATCCAGGCGGGAAGCATTCGAGATGTCGCTGATCAGGCGGTCGAGGCGCTGCACGTCCTCGAGCACGATCGCCATCAGGCGCTTTTGCTTCTCGGGATCGGTGAGGCGGCTCGCGGTCTCGACAGCGCTGCGGACGGAGGTCAGCGGGTTCTTGATCTCATGGGCGACGTCGGCGGCGAAACGCTCGATCGCATCCAGCCGGCTCGACAGCGCCTCGGTCATGTCGCGAAGCGAGACCGACAGGTCGCCGATTTCGTCGCCGCGCTTGGAGAAGTCGGGGATGGCGTTCCGCCGCCGGTTGCCGGCACGCACGCGCTCGGCCGCCATCGCCAGGCGCCGGATCGGCCGAGCGATGGTGCCTGCCAGATAGAGCGAGGCGAGAATGGTCACCAACAGCGCGATGCCGAAGAAGCGGAGGATGTCGAAACGCACCGAACGCACCGCCTCGTCGATCCAGCTTGTCTGGGTCGAGAGCATCAGTGCGCCCAGCACCTGCTTCAGCTTCTGGACAGGAACGGCGACGGAAAGGACCAGGTCGCCGCTGGCCGCCAGCCGGACGACGCGGCCGACATCGCCGCGAAGCGCCGACCGGGCTTCCTCGTAGTGCTCGGATCGCTGCCGCGGCTGCTCCTCATAGGCGGGCCAGCCATGCTGCTGCGGGAGCCGGTCGAAGATCAGGTCGTAGACGGAGTTGAGCGCCGCATCGAGCGGATCGGGCACGACCGGCGGCGCCAGCACCTCGACCTCGACGACGCCGCCAGGGCCCGACAGCACGCGGCTGTCGGCGATCAGCTCGCCGCCCGGTGCGAACACCCGGGCACGGATCGGCGCCTGGGAGACGAGGCGGCGCAGCAGCGCCTGGGTCGATTCGGTCGACAGCTGCTCATAATCCGCCGCGCCGACGGTGATGGCGTTCTCGCCGAGGGCGATCGCGATCAGGCCCGCCTGCATCTGCAGAGCGTCGAGCTCGCTCTGCACCAGGCTCCGCTGGTATCGGTCGAGATACGACGCTCCGCCGAACAGAACCATCAACGGCAGCATGTTGAGCGCAAGGATGCGAAGCGTCAGCGGCGAGAAGAAGCGGCGAGGCCGACGACGCTTGCGCGACGGCGCTGCAACCTCGGCCTCCATCGGAGCCGATGCGGTCCCGATCCCCCGCTCGGCCTCGGCGGTCATGCGACGTCGCGATACCGATATCCGACGCCGTAGAGCGTCTCGACCTGTTGGAAGTCGTCGTCGATCGCCTTGAACTTCTTGCGGAGCCGCTTGATGTGGCTGTCGATAGTGCGGTCGTCGACATAGACGGACTCGCCATAGGCGGCATCCATCAGCTGGTCGCGGCTCTTGACGTGTCCCGGCCGGACAGCGAGCGCCTTCAGGATCAGGAACTCAGTCACCGTCAGCGCCACCGGCTGGCCGTTCCAGGTGCACTGGTGTCGCTGCTGGTCGAGGATCAGCGGGCCGCGGGCGAGCACCTGGTCCTGCGAGGTGTCCTTCTCTCCCTTCGCTTCCTTCCGTCGCAGAAGCGCCCGGATCCGCTCGATCAGGAGGCGCTGGGAGAAGGGCTTCCGGATGTAGTCGTCGGCGCCCATGCGGAGGCCCAGAACCTCGTCGATCTCCTCGTCCTTGGACGTGAGGAAGATGACCGGAAGTGAGGAGGTCTTCCGCAGGCGCTGGAGGAGCTCCATGCCGTCCATCCGCGGCATCTTGATGTCGAGCACAGCGAGGTCGACCGGGCGCTGGCTGAGCGCCTTGAGGGCGGCCTCGCCGTCCGAGTAGGTCTTGACGTCGAAGCCCTCGGCCTCGAGCGCCATCGAGATGGACGTCAGGATGTTCTGGTCGTCGTCGACGAGGGCGATCGTATGGCGCACGGCTCTTTTTCTCCGGAGCGGACGATGCTGTTTCTGCCACGAATTCTGGGCAAGATTGCGGCGCCCGCCAATAGTTGCAGGATCGCACCCCTGGTATAGGCTCTCTCCATGCTCCTCCGCATCTTTTACGTGGTCCTTCTTTTCGCCGGATTCGAGGCCCACGCCGCCGATATCGCCATCGAGCAGCCCTGGGCGCGGGCGACCCCCGGCCGGGCGCCGACCGGCGCCGCCTACCTTACCCTGGTGAATCGAGGCGCCGAGCCCGACCGCCTGGTCGGCGCGGCAACGCCGGCGGCGGCGAAGGCCGAGCTGCACGACCATCAGCCCGCGGCAAACCAGCCCGCCGGGCACTCAGGCCACGTCACCGAGATGCGGCCCGTAGCCGAGATTCAGGTCAAGCCGGGAGAGACCGTGGTCCTGAAGCCGGGCGCGCTTCATCTGATGCTGGTTGGCCTGAAGGCGCCGCTTAGGGAAGGCGAGCGCTTCCCGGTGATCCTCCGCTTCGCCCGGGCCGGCGAGGTCACCATTCAGGTCTCCGTCGGCAAGGCCGGATCAATGGGCCCGCCGAAATGAGCGAGACCGGGATCGCCGCGCGCCGGCTGATCCGGAGCCAGGATCGCGCCAGTCTCGCGACCACGCTCGCCGGCGACGGCACGCCCTACGCCTCGCTCGTGCTCTACGCGACGCTGCCGGACGCGACGCCGGTCCTGCTGTTGTCTGCGCTCGCCGAGCACACGAAGAATCTGAAGGCCGATCCGCGTGCTTCGCTCCTGGTCGACGGCACCGCCGGCCTGGCCGATCCGCTGACCGGCGCCCGCGTCACCCTGGTCGGCCGGCTGGAGGAAGTGGGCGCGGCTGATGCTCAGGCGCGCTACCTCGCCCGTCATCCCTCGGCCGAGACCTATGTCGGCTTCGGCGACTTCCGCTTCTACGCGCTCCGCATGGCGCGCGCCCATCTCGTCGCCGGCTTCGGCCGCATTCACTGGGCCGACGCATCGGCGATCCTGGCCGCGCCCCCGCCGGCTCTGGTCGAGAGCGAGGCCGGCATCATCGAGCACATGAACGACGATCACGCCGACGCACTCGATCTCTATGCCACCCGCCTGCTCGGCCGGTCCGGAACCGGCTGGCGGATGACGGGGATCGACGCCGACGGCTGCGACCTTCGCCGCGAAGGCGAGACGGCGCGGCTCGACTTCGAGACGCGCATCGAGGACGCAGAGGCTGCGCGGCGCGAGCTGGTGCGGCTGGTCAAGCAAGCGAGAAGCAAGGAGACGACATGATCCTCAAGAACAAGATCGCCCTGGTCACCGGCTCGACCAGCGGAATCGGCCTCGGCATCGCCCGCGCTCTCGCGAAGGAGGGTGCCTCGATCATGCTGAACGGCTTCGCCGACACCGGCGCGATCGAGGCGCTGAAGAAGGAGATCTCGGGCATCTCCGGCGGCAAGGTCGGCTTCTCCGGCGCCGATCTCTCGAAGCCGGCCGAGATCGAGACCCTGATGGCCGATACCAAGAAGGGGCTCGGCGCCCCCGACATCCTGGTCAACAACGCCGGCATCCAGCACACGGCCCCGATCGAGGACTTCCCGACGGACCGCTGGGATGCGGTGATCGCGCTCAACCTCACCGCCGCCTTCCACACCACGCGCCTCGCGCTGAAACATATGAAGGCGAAGAACTGGGGGCGGATCATCAATATCGCTTCCGCCCATGGCCTCGTCGCCTCAGTGCAGAAGGTCGCCTATGTCGCGGCCAAGCACGGGATCATCGGAATGACCAAGGTGACGGCACTGGAGACCGCCGAGACCGGCGTCACCTGCAACGCCATCTGCCCGGGATGGGTGCTGACGCCGCTGGTGCAGAAGCAGATCGATGCCCTGGCCGAGCGCGAGAAGCTCTCGGCCGAGCAAGCTCGCATGCGGCTCCTGGGCGAGAAGCAGCCGAGCAAGGAATTCGTCACGCCAGAGCAGCTGGGCGGGCTTGCCGTGTTCCTCTGCTCGGATGCAGCCCAGCAGATCCGCGGCGCGTCGATGACCGTGGATGGCGGTTGGACGGTGCAGTAGAACCACGACGCTCAAGGGACGAGCGCCGCGACCTCGACCGTCAGCTTGCGGAGGAACGCTTCGGCGAAGTTGTGATGGCCGTCGGCGACGACGCTGAACGCGCCGGGGCCGCCGATCACGTTTTCCTCGTACCACTCGGCCACCTTCGGCTCGACCGGGGTGATGATCGGCAGCCCGTTGATGGTGATGCCGGACGAAAGCGTGGCTTTCCGAATCACCGCGAGGTCGGGCCCGCAGTTGCTGGCCCCGTCGCCGCTGACATCGATGATGCGGCGGGTCGCGAGGTCTTCCCAGGCCATCAACTCGGCCGTGATCATTTTGAGCGCGGTGCCGAGGCAGGTGCCGCCGGCTTCCGCCCGGCGCATCGACCGCATCTCCGCGGCCAGCGCCTGCGTCTCGCCGGCGGTCTCGACGATGCGCCAGCCGATGACCAGACGCGGCGCGGTCCCCCACTGGACGACCGCAATGGCAACGCGCCCGGTCTGGCCGCGGCGTACCGCCTGGGCGAACTGGTCGCTGTTGACGGCGCTGGCAACACCGTCGCGCTGCGTGCGCCAGTTGTCCTCCGTGACGCTGCCGGAGACATCGAGGGCGAGGACGAGCGCCACGTCGACAGCCTTGCGCTCCTCGGCGACAGCCGGAGTCGCCGAAAGTATGGCAATCAATGCAAGAGCTACGCGTCTCATGGCGAGTCTCCGATCCCGACGTCAGCCTCACCGAATAGAACGCGGCCTGGCGACAAGTCGTTGCACGCGCCCTTTTTAGGCCACATTCCTTTGATCGGGCGGCGCCGGCTCCTCCGGCTGCTCGCGAAGGAAGGGAAAAACCGGCGCCAGGGAGATCTCGCCGCGATGATCGGCGTTAACCTTTGCGACCTCGGCCCCTAGGAGAAAGATCTGGGCGGAGTAGTAGACCCACATCAGCACCACGATCGGCGTACCGGCGGCACCCAGCACGCTGACGACGCCGGTTGAGCCGATGTAGAGGGCGATCAGGAATTTCCCGAACGCGAAAAGGATCGAGGCGACCACCGCCCCCACCCAGGCATCCCGCCACGACACATAGGTGTCGGGGAGGATCCGGTAGTTCGCGGCGAAGAGCAGGGCGACCACGGCGAAGGAAATGATCGAGTTGACGACCCACAGTGTCATCAGCACGCCCGGCATCCAGAAGGAGAGCCACTCGCTGGCCGCCGCAAGCCCGGCGCTTACCACCAGCGCGACGAGCAGGATGAACCCCATCACGACGATGAGCGCAAGGCTGGCGAGCCGCCCCCTGACCAGATCGTGGAACACCGAGCGGGTAGATGTTTCAGCCCGCCAGATCACGTTCAGAGAACCCTGGATCTCGGCGAAGACGGTGGTCGCCGCCGCGACCAGCAAACCCACGCCGATGAGGGCGGCGAGCCCCTTCTGCTTCGCGTCCGACGCGCCGCGGATCATCGTTCCGATGACGGCGGCGCCGTCAGCGCCGATCAGGCCGGTGATTTCCTCCAGAATGGCCTGCTCCACCCTCGCCGAATCGGATACCAGGCCGGCGATGGTGATCATCAGGAAAAGGGTCGGGCCAAGAGAGAACACCGTATAGAAAGCGATCGCCGCCCCCATGCTGGGGCCGCGGTCCTCGATCCAGCGCCGAATCGCTGCTTCGAGAACGATGCGGACAGGCTTCAACCGCCTGCCAGCCTGGAGGAGTGGATGTATCCTGCCGGCCATGGAGGAGTTCCGCCTGAGGGCGTGAGGGGTAGTGAAGGTAACGCCCTGAGGCGGATGGCGGTTCCGCGTCCGAGAGGCAGGAGGCATCCGGACAAATCGGCGTGAACGCCCTCGAAATCAGATGTCTGGCATTTTGTTAAACTTGGCATTAACCGTCTCGGGCGCCATTATCGTCTGCTCAGGGATGAGGAGGCGCCACCGGAGGGTCCGACTCGCGAGCCGAGTGCCGGACCACAAGGAGTGCCGTTCGTGATCGTCGATTTCGCTGGTCGTGTCGGTCGATGCGTTGCCTTTGCCGGCTTGGTATGGCTGGCCGGCATTGCTCCTGCGCTCGCCCAGGCCTCGCGCCCCGCCTCGACTCCGTCGCGCCCGACGCCTGCGCGCCCAGCCGCCCCGGCTCGGACCGGAGAATGTGCGGCGTTGCCCGGTGGCAAGGCTCCCGTCGAGAAGATCGCCGCCCTCACCACCGCGCTTTCGCCGAGAGACCTCGACCTGGTCTATTTCGGCAAGCCGCTGGCCGAGCTGACTGACGAGGACTTCCGGCTGATCGGCGAACTCTCGCAGCGCTGTGGCACCGGCGCCGGGATCCTGCCCGAAGACAAGCGCCAGAGGTTCCAGGAGGTCATCCGCGAGGCCCAGCAGGTCCGCCGCGCCACCCTCGACAAGGTCAAGCGGCAGATGACCGACATCGTCGCGCTGCCGATCGCGCGGGACAAGCTGATGCGCCTGAACGGCCTCCAGGACAATCTGACGCTTCTGGAGGCCGTGCTGACGCGGGGCGACGTCCAGACCACAGCCACCTGGATCGCGCGCCAGATGCAGACGGTCTATGACGCGGCCCCCAAGGCCGCGAGCATCGCACCGGTCGTCGAGCAACGCCCGACGGTGACGGCGGCGACCCCTCCGGCAGAACCTGTGCCCGCTGGGCGACCCCGGAGCCGCAGCGCCGACGTCGAGTGATCTCGGCGGGGGTCTTTCGCGAGGCGGCCAAGATCGTTTCGATCCTCCCTCAGGGTGCGTAATATCCGCCGGCCGCGTCAGGGGAGCCGGAACGGATGCGATTGATCGACTTCTTCGACCGCGGCGTGGCGCTCGACCCGGAGCGGCCGTGCCTCGTCGACAAGGCCCGCTCGCTCACCTTCCGCGAGGTCCAGCAGCGCACACACCGCATCGGCAACAAGCTGCACGCCGCCGGCCTCGCCTACCAGGGCGTCGGCGCCGTGTTCAGCCCGAACGACGGCGATGCCTTCTCCTGCATCCTCGGCATTCTCCGCGCCGGCGGGGCCTGGATGCCGCTGAACGCCCGGAACTCGGTCGAGGACAACGCGGCCCAGCTTCTCGACAACGAGTGCAGGTGGCTCTTCTACCATTCGAGCTTCGCCGCCGCGGTCGAGGAGATCCGCGCCAAGGTCCCGACCATCCAGGGCTTCGTCTGCGTCGACCGTGCCAATGGCGGCGATCCGTCGCTGGCCGAGTGGCTGGCGGATGCCGACGACACGCCCTGCTACGTGCCTGCGCATCCTCACGACATCGCCTGCATCTGGCCCTCCGGCGGGACGACCGGCCGGTCCAAGGGCGTGATGCTGATGCACTCGAACTTCGAGACGATGATCGCGAACTTCATCACCAGCATGCCGATGCGGAAGCCGCCGGTGCACCTGATCGCCGCGCCGATGACCCATGCGGCGGGATGCATCTCCTTCCCGCTGCTGGCGCTCGGCGCCACCACGGTTCTGATCCCGACCGCCGACGCGCTGGAGGTGATGACCGCGATCCAGCGCTACAAGGTGACGACCCTGTTCCTGCCGCCGACCGTCATCTACATGATGCTGGGCCATCCGCGCGTGCGCGAGTTCGACTACTCCTCGCTGACGCATTTCATCTATGCGGCCGCGCCGATGTCGGCGATCAAGCTGAAGGAGGCGATCGAGATCTTCGGACCGGTGATGGCCCAGACCTTCGGCCAGGCGGAAGCGCCGATGCTCTGCACCTTCCTTTCGCCCGAGGAGCATCTGGTGATCGGCGATCCCAAGCTCGAGAAGCGGCTGATGAGCTGCGGGCGGGCCACGATCTTCGCCGACGTCGCGATCATGGACGATGACGGCAACATCCTGCCGCCGAACGAGAAAGGCGAGATCGTCGTCCGTGGCAACCTCGTCATGAAGGGCTACTACAAAAACCCGAAGGCGACGGAAGAGGCCTCCAAGTTTGGCTGGCACCACACCGGCGATGTCGGCTTCAAGGACGAAGACGGCTACTTCTATATCGTCGACCGCAAGCGCGACATGATCATCTCCGGCGGCTTCAATATCTATCCGTCCGAGATCGAGCAGGTGATCTGGTCGCACCCCGCCGTCGAGGACTGCGCCGTCGTCGGCGTCCCGGACGAGAAGTGGGGCGAGGCGGTGAAGGCGATCATTCAGCTCAAGTCCGGCGCCACGGCGACGCCGGAGGAGCTGTCGGCATTCAGCCGCGAGCGCCTCGGCGGCATGAAGAACCCGAAATCCTTCGAGATCTGGGACCAACTTCCCCGCAGCCCCGTCGGCAAGGTGCTGAAGCGCAACATCCGCGACCGCTTCTGGGTCGGCCGCGCCCGCAACGTCTGACGGCAGGGACGAAAATGGATCGGCTGAAGAACAAGGTGGCGCTGGTTTTCGGCGCCGGCTCGATCGCGGCGGGGCTCGGCAACGGCAAGGCGACGGCGATCGCCTTCGCGCGCGAAGGTGCCGCCGTGATCGCGGTCGACGTCAACCTGAAGGCCGCGGAGGAGACACGCGACATCATCCGGGGTGAGGGCGGCCGCTGCGAGGCGACCCAGGCGGACGTCACCAGGGCGGCGGATGTCGAGGCGGCGGTCGCCTACACGATGAAGCGGCACGGCCGCATCGACATCCTGCAGAACAATGTCGGCGTGGCGACGGTGGGCGGGCCGGTGGAGATGGACGAGGCCACCTGGGATAAGGGCATGCAGATCAACCTCAAGGGCCTGTTCCTCGCCTGCAAGCACGTGCTGCCGATCATGGAAGCCCAGGGTTCAGGCTCGATCATCAACATCTCGTCGATCGCCAGCATCCGCTGGCTCGGCCACGCCTACATTTCCTATGCCGCGTCCAAGGCCGGCGTGAACCAGTTCACCCAGGCAGTCGCGCTGCAATACGCCCGGAAGGGCATCCGTGCCAACTCCATCCTGCCGGGGATGATGGATACGCCGACCGTCCGCGCCTCTCTCGGTGCCTCGTTCGCCGACGACGCCGAACTGGTGGCCAAGCGCAACGCATTGTCGCCGACCGGCAAGATGGGTGATGCCTGGGACGTCGCCTGGGCCTCGGTGTTCCTGGCCTCCGACGAAGCGAAATACATCAACGGCGTGTCGCTGCCGGTCGACGGCGGGATGACCTGCAAGGTCGGCTAGGAATAGTCGATCCTGGGGTCGATATAGGCGTAGAGCACGTCGACCAGCAGGTTGATCAGGACGTGGACGACCAGGATGAACAGGATGACGCCCTGGATCAGCGGGTAGTCGCGCGTGCTGATCGCCTGGATCAACAGCCTGCCGATGCCGGGATAGGTGAACACGGCCTCGGTGACGACGGTGCCGCCGATGAAGGCGGCCGCCATCAGGCCGACGACGGTGACGAAGGGCAGCAACGCGTTCCGCAGCACGTGCCGGCCGATCACGTCCCGCTCCTTCAGGCCCTTCGAGCGCGCGGTCCGCACGTAGTCGGCCTTGAGCTCGCTCAACAGCGAGGCTCTGAGGAAGCGGGCGAAGATGCCTGATACGTAAACGCCGAGCGTAAGCGCCGGCAGGAACGTGTTCCTGATCGCCAGGATCGGGTTCTCCCAGAACGACACGTAGCCGGACGCCGACGGCAGCCAGTTGAGATGCACCGAGAACAGCAGGATGAGCAGGATGCCGAGCCAGAAGGTCGGCACGCCGAGTGCGAGAGCGCTCCAGCCGCTCAGGCTGCGGTCGATCCAGGACCCGGGATAGACGGCGCTGATGATGGCAACGGGTATGCCGAGAATCAGTCCGACGAGGATGGCGAATGTGCCGAGTTGCACCGTCGCCGGAATGCGCTGCACGATGATGTCGAGAACCGGCTGGCGGCTCTGGGTGGAGAAGCCGAAATCGCCGAGGATCGCGCCACGGAACCAGTTCCAGAACTGCACCAGAACCGGTTGGTCGAGGCCGAGCCGCTCGATCGCCGCCTGGATCTGCTCCTGCGTGCCGTTCTCGCCGACGATCGCGCCGACAGGCGTGCCGGGCACGGCGTAGATCATGGCCCAGATGCCGACCGATGAGATCAGCAGGACCGGAAGCAGCTGGAAGAGCCGCCTGATGATGTAGCCGGTCATACGGCGCTCCGATCGGGCTCCGCCTCTTCCTCTGTGACCTCGTGGCGGTCTTCCAGCACCAGCGCCAGAGTGCGCCCGAGGGTATCGAGGGAGAGGATGGTCAGGGTCAGCACGATCCCCGGCAGCACCGCGTAGTAGGGCGCCTCGTAGAGATACGACTTGCCGGTCCGCAGCATCTCGCCCCAGCTCGGGGTCGGCGGCGGTATGCCGACGCCGAGAAAGGCCAGCGCCGCCTCCAGCAGGATCGCGACCGAGGACAGGATGACCACCTGGACCAGGATCGGGCTCCACGAGTTCGGCAGCACGGTGGTGAACATGTTGTAAGTCGAGGAGCCGCCGAGCGCTTCCACCGCCATGACGAAGTCGCGCTTGCGGAGCGACAGCACCTGGGCGCGGGTGATGCGGGCGAAGCTGGGGATGCCGGTGATGCCGACCGCAACCAATGCTGCGAGCTGGCTTCGGCCGAGGACGGCGATCAGCGCCATGGCGAAGAGGATGCCCGGCAGCGACAGCAGCACGTCGACGATCCGCATCAGAATCGCATCGCGCCAGCCGCCGAAAAAGCCGGCGACGAGGCCGATCGGCACGCCGACGAGCGCCGCGATAGTTACCGCGCCCGCCGCGGTCAGCAACGAAGTCCGGGCGCCGTAGATGACCCGGCTCATGATGTCGCGGCCGAGTTCATCGGCACCGAACCAGTGGCGGGTCGAGGGCGGTTCCAGCGCGGCAATCAGGTCCTGGCCGATCGGGTCATAGGGCACGATCCAGCGGGCGAAGACCGCCACGAAGGTGACCGTCGCCAGGAATACGATGCTGAGGAGCGCCCCCTTCCGGCGGAAGACCCGGCGTGCGAAGCCGAGCGTGCGCCGCATGCCGTCGTTCATGACACCGTCTCGCTCGCACGGCCGACGACTTCGAGCGGCCCGGCATAGTGGCAGGCCGATCGCGTCGGCAGGCCGGGATAGGGCGCGAAGGGCGGCGCCTCGACCGTGCACCGCTCGGTCGCCTTGAAGCAGCGCGGATGGAAATAGCAGCCCGACGGCGGCTTGGCCGGATTCGGAATGTCGCCTTCGAGCACGATCCGCCGCCGCACCTCGCGCGCATCGGGATCGGGGATCGGCACCGCCGACAGCAGCGACTGAGTGTAGGGATGGGTCGGCTGCTCGTAGAGCGTCGTCTTCTCGCTCTCCTCGACGATGCGGCCGAGATACATCACCGCCACGCGGTCGGAGATGTGGCGGACCACCGAGAGGTCATGGGCGATGAAGAGATAGGCTAGCCCCAGCTCCCGCTGCAGGTCCTGCAGCAGGTTGATGACCTGGGCCTGGATCGAGACGTCGAGCGCCGCCACGGGCTCGTCCAGGATCAGCAGCTTCGGCTGAAGTGCCAACGCCCGGGCGATACCGATCCGCTGGCGCTGACCGCCGGAAAATTCTCGGGGGTAGCGTCCGACCACCGTCCGGGAGAGTCCGACCAGCTCGAACAGCTCAACGATCCGGGCGGCGCCGCCCATCTCGTCATAGAGGCCGTGGATGCGCAGCGGCTCGGCGACGATGTCGCCGACGGTCTTGATCGGGTTCAGCGAGGAATAGGGATCCTGGAAGATGTACTGCATGTGGCGGCGGACCTTGCGGAGCTCGCCCAGGCCCAGCCGCGTGATCTCCTGGCCGCCGAAGGACACGCTGCCGCCGGTCGCCTGGATCAGCCCCATGATCGCCCGGCCGGTCGTGGTCTTGCCGCAGCCGGACTCGCCGACGAGGCC
>CAMDFP010000140.1 GCA_945897335.1 Asaia bogorensis
TGACGAGGCGGAGGTCCGTCTCAGCCGGCACCTCCTCGCGCGCGGTTGCGAGACAGATCCTGAACAGGGCCTCGCGCAGCCGCCGGGCGTCTGCGAGCACGCGCGCCGCCGCCACCGGATCCTTCTTGGCGAGAGCGGCGAGGCGGCGCGCACGGGCGAAGTCGAGCGCGCCGACGCCCTTCGTCCAGGCGAGGAGGTCGGCATAGGACTCAAGCCATTCCTCCGGCTCGGGCCGGAGGTGCCAATCGGCGGTGTTGACGAAATCGAGAACGACGGCGCCGCCGACCCGCTTCAACGGGCCGCGGGCGAGCCGGACGGGCGGGACGGTGACTTCGACCATGCCGCCAGTCTAACCGGCTAGATGGTTCGCGTCAGCCGGACCCTCCGGTCAGGCCGGGAAAGAGGTGGCGCAGCCCGGTCGCGATGATCTCGACTGCGATGGCGGCCAGCAGCAGGCCGAAGAGGCGGTTGACGATGTTTAGGCCGGTGCGGCCCAGCCTGGCGCCGATCGGCGCGGCGAGTCGGAGGCTCGCCCAGACCAGGAAGCAGATGAGGACGATGATGCCGGTGATGATGGCCTGGTGGGCCAAGCCTTCGCCCCGCTGCATCTGAATGATGACGGCGGAGATGGAGCCGGGTCCGGCGATGAGCGGCAGCCCGAGAGGCACCACCCCGACGGCCTCGCGGTGCTCGGCTTCATCCTTCTCGCTGGGCGTCTGCTGAACCCGGCTTACCTCGGCCGAGAGCATGGAGAGAGCCATCAGCAGGAGCACGATGCCGCCGCCGACGCGGAAGCTGTCGAGGCTGGTTCCGACCAGCCGGAGGACGACGTCGCCGGCGAAAGCCGTGAACACCAGGACGCAGACGACGGTGAAGGCGGCGACGTCGGCTGTGCGGTCGCGATAGGCCTTGCTCCGCCCCTCCGTGAGGCCGAGATAGATCGGGATCGCGGCGAACGGCGTCAGGATCGCGAACAGCGCGATGGCGAAGCGGGTGTATTCGGGCCAGGGCGCCATGGTCTCTCTCGCAGTGTTGGCTCTCGAGCTTACCCGCTTGCGCGCCCGGATGCGCGGCGGGAGGATCGCTGCATGACGTCCGAGCGCTTCGATACCCATGAGGTGCTGTAGGCCTTGCGTGCCGAACTCGAGAAGGCGCGCGGTGGCGATGCGCGGCTCGACCGCTTCGTTGCTACGCTCGAGACCGAGATGGCGGATGCGGCGGCCGCGGAGGGGCGAGCTCGTCGCCTTGCCGAGCGCCTAGTGCTGGCGATGCAGGGATCGCTGCAGGTGCGTCATGCGCCGCAGGCAATCGCCGGCGCCTTCTGCGCGTCCCGCCTCGCCGGCGAAAGCGGGCGCGCCTTCGGGACGCTGCCGGCGGGGCTCGACTTCCAAGCGGTTCTGGATCGAGCCCTCGCCTGAGCCTATTTCGGCTTGGGTTCCGGCTCCGGCTCGGGCTTGCCCATGGAGTGGCGGATATTGACCAGCTTGTTCAGCAGGTCAAACCAGAAGGGCGCACCGAGCGAAATCGCCAGCGCGGTCAGCAGCCAGCCGAGGCCCATGAAGAACTGATGCGGATAGGTCTCCTGGCTCCAGCCGATCGGTAATCGACTCCATACCCCCTTCCGCTCGATGAACGCGGAGGTGAGCGCAACCAAGGTAGCGCACTCGGTTGCGTATTTCGGGTCGTCGGACCCCATCGTATTGCATTTCTGGAACGTCTCGGGCGTGGTCTTCGCGACGAACTGGGTTGCGGCGACGACCATGTCGTTGCGCAACCCGGCATCGGAATAGAGGCGCTGAGTCAGCGTCACCGTGTCGATATTGAACACGATGGCGATCACGAGACCCAGGGCGAAGCAAATCGTCTGGGTGTTCCGCTTGTAAACGCCGCCTAGAGCGGTGAGCGAGCGTTCGATCCAGGCGGAGACACCCTGGATAAACGCCTGGAGATCCCGGTCCGCGGCAATGGCCACGCCGAGCAGCGCGACCTTGATCTTCGAGTCCGGGAGCCGACGAATCGACTCCACGACCTCGCGGTCATCGTCGTGGTCCCCGTGGTGTTCGAACCTAGTCCGGCAATCAACGCTTGTGCCAGATCTAGGGTGTCGACATAGGACCTGCGGGTCTTGCCGTCGAGCAGCTTGTCCAGCAAGGGCGCACTCTTCACCATCGAGCGAACCGGCTCGGAGTCGAACAGGGTATTGAGCGACTCCACCAGCTGTTTGCCGCGTCGGTTGAGTGCCTGGGCGATGAACTCGTTGATGATGGTGACGAACAGGCTGGCGCCGAGAAAGACCAAAGTCAGGCCGATGGCGACATCGACGAAGGCGGTAAGGTTCATGGCGGCTCCCCCGTCCGAGCCGCAGACCGTGACGTTCTACGCCGCGATCGGGCCGGTTTGGTTCGGAGCCTCTATCTCGGGCTTGGCGCGCGCATCCTCCAAATGGAGGAGACGCACTCGCGCCGTCTTCGTCAGGGGTGCTGAAGCTCGTTCTGGACGGCCTTCACACCCTCGATGCCCATCGCGAGGTGGACGGCACGGGCGGCCGCCATGCCGGTCTCGGCGGCACCGCTCAGGCGGACCACGCCGTTCTTCGTCTCGATGTTGATCAGGTTGGCGCCGAACTCGCTTGAGATCTTCGCCTTGAGAGTCGAGGTGATCACGGCATCGTCGACGAACTGGCCGAGGGCCTGGGCTTCGCCGTCGCTCGCGCTGAACGCGAAAGCGACGACGAAGGGCAGGGCAAGCACGGTCCGGCGGGCGAGCTTGCGCAAGGCGACCCCTCCCGACGGACGCGCTTCTCCAGACCTTAGCGGACGATGAGGTCGTTCTTGACACCCCTGACGCCGTCGACGCTGCGGGTGAGCTGCTCGGCCCGGCCGATCATCTGCCCGTTCTCGACGAAGCCGCTGAGCTGGACCACGCCCTTCATGGTCTCGACGCTGACCTGGGTCGCCTTCACCTGCGGATCGTCGATCAGCTTGGCCTTGACCTTGGTGGTGATCGCGGTGTCGTCGATGAACTGGCCGGTGGTCTCACGACCCTGCACGACTTCGCAGGCCGAGAGCGCGAAGGCGAGGGCGAACGGCAGAAGCAGCGCCTTGCGGCGATTGAACACGGACATGGGAATGACTCCTGGGGACAAAGGGACAGGCATTCAACGCGTGGCGGCACGCCGGGTTCCCACGGCCGTCTTCGGATAGACGAGCGGGACCGCTGCTTCCGGGGTCAGCAGCCGGAAGGTCAGGCTCTCCTCGATCGAGAGGCGGACGTTCTCGGCGTCGTGGCTGAGGTAGCCGATCGACAGGTCCTGGCCGACGACCAGCTCGAAGTCGCCGCCGCGCATCGACAGAACCAAGGCGCCGCTCAGGGCCGCGGCGCGGAAGAACGGGCCTTCGAGCACCTTCCGGACGTGCTCGATCACCGGATAGCCGCCCTTGGTCGTCTGGGTGAGCCCGGTGTAGCAGCGGTCGCTCAGCACGATCGCATATGGTCCGTCGACACCGGCGTCGCGGAGCCGTCCGATGGCCTTGGCGACAGCGGCCGGATAGGTATCGTAGTCGTCGCTGAGCACGAACGGCTCTCCATGGGCGCCTTCGAAGATCCCTTCCACCTGAGCCTCGGGATAGCCCTTGAAGATCAGGTGGTCCTCGGCCAGCGAGATCTGTCGCGCGGCCTCGACCAGCGGATCGAAATCGGGGTCCTTGGCGCCGCGGTCGATCGCCTCGATCTCGCTTCGCGCCATCTCGAACGCGACGCGGAACTCAACCAGCGGCTGGACCCGGCGAAGCCGTGCCTCGACCTTGCGGTCGGTTGGCGGGGCGATCGGATCGACCCGTCCAAGGCTGATCGAGGAGACGTCGTCGCCCAGCGGTCCGGTGAAGTCGACGATCCGCCGTCCGGTCAGCATCGTCTTCAGAGTGCGCTTGGCCTCGGTCTCGATCTCGGTCCAGGCCGCCTCGGAGATCGGCGCGAGATGACGGAGCTGCCGGTTCATGAGCTGGCCCCTTCGCGAAGCGAACCGATGCCGAGCGAGCCGTCGCCAGCCTCGTTCGCCCCCGCCTTGTCGGCCTTCTCGGCCTTTTCCACGCCGATGATCGAGCCCTTGGTGAAAAGATATGTCCTGAGATGCTCGTCCATCGCGGGGTCGCTGCGCCGGAGCCACTCCAGCACCATGGCGGCGTGCTCCTTCTCCTCGTCGCGGTTGTGCGCCAGGATCTCGCGAAGCTCGCTATTCTTCGTGGCCTTGACCCGCTGGTCGTACCAGTCGGCGGCTTCCATCTCCTCCATCAGCGAAACGATCGCCCGATGCCGGTCGATGGTCTCCGGGCCGAGGACCTCCGGGTCTTCGTGCAACGATCCGCTCGACGCGCCCATATGGGACCTCCTGCTGATGGCGGCGCAGCCGGGGTCCAGGGACGGAGCCGGATACCGCTCGTCTTCAACGTGAGGACTGGGAAACGGTTCCCGCCGATGGCGGCGAACCCGGTGGATGGCGATAGGGGCCTCCGGCTATCCTGCCGCCCCCGAAAGGAAATCCGAATGTCGGCAATGGCCCCTCCGTCTCCACCGACCCTGCTCCTGATCGGCTGGGGAGCGATCGGACGTCTGGTGCTGGAGCGCATCGGCGGCGATGCGAAGGCATCGGTCCTGGTCCGCCAGGGACGAGTGGAGGCCGCTCGCGCCGCGCTGCCGCCCGACGTCACCATCATCGAGCGGCTCGACGGCCCGGGCCCGCTACCGGGCCTGGTCGTCGAATGCGGAGGCCACGGCGCTGTCCGCGAGCATGGCGAGGCTGTGCTCGTCCGCGGCTCCGAGCTGGTCGTCGTCTCAACCGGCGCGCTTGCCGACCCGGTCCTGTTCGAGCGCCTGAAGACGGCGGCGGAAACGGGGCGAGGGCGGCTCTCCCTGGTGTCGGGTGCGGTCGGGGGGATAGACGCGCTGGCGGCCGCGCGCCACGGCGGGCTCGCCAAGGTCGTCTACACCGGCCGGAAGCCGCCGGCGGGCTGGCGCGGCACCGCCGCCGAGTCCGTCGTCGACCTTGACCGTATCGCCGGTCCCACCGAGGTCTATCGCGGCAATGCCGGCGAGGCGGCACGGCGCTTTCCGCAGAACGCCAATGTCGCGGCGACCATCGCGCTGGCCGGGCTCGGCCTGGAGGCGACCGAGGCGACCCTGATCGCCGACCCCGCTGCCGCGGGCAATATTCATCGAATCGAGGCGGAAGGCGCGTTCGGTCGCTTTTCGCTCGAATTTTCCGGAAAAACTCTGCCGGGAAACCCGAAGACCTCGATGATGGCAGCGCTCAGCGTGATCCGGGCAGTCCGCAACCGGATCGACCGGGTCGCAATCTAAACTCGACCACGAGGGCTTGACCGCTCGTACCGGTCGGGGCTACCGCGTCCTCCGGGAGGAAGGGTCATGGATCTGCTGCGGCTGAGGGCCGGGCGACTCGCCGTCGACCTGGCACCGCATGCCGGTGGCGCGGTCGCGCGCTTTGCGATCGAGGGTGCGGATGGGCCGGTGGACCTGCTCAGGCCGACCGACATCGAGACGCTGACCAACGGCCGCGGCAACGCCAGCTCCTGCTATCCGCTGGTTCCCTATTCCAACCGGATCGCCGACGGACGCCTGATCGTTGAAGGACGGGACATCTACCTCCGGCCCAACTGGCCGGGACAACGCCATCCCATGCACGGCGATGGCTGGTCACGCCCCTGGCTGGTCGAGCGTGCCAACGAGACCGACGCCGACCTTCTCTACGTCCACGACCGCCAGGGCTGGCCGTTTCCCTACCGGGCCCGGCAGTCGTTTCGCCTGACCGAGGATGCGCTGAGCATCGGCATTTCCGTCCAGAGTGGCGATCCGAGCCCGGTCCCGGCCGGGATCGGGCTTCACCCCTTCTTCGTCCGCGACGAAGACACGACGCTCTCCTGCCGCCTTGCCCGGGTCTGGCTCGCCGACGCCGAAGTGCTGCCCACCACCCGGGTCGACATCCCGCCGCGCATGGACTTCTCGACGCCGCGGAAGGTATCCAGCGTCACCCTCGACAACTGCTTCGACGGCTGGGACGGGCGTGCCGTCATCACCTGGCCGAGCCGGCGGCTCCGGCTGGAGCTCGAGGCGAGCCCGGTGTTCAGCCATACGGTGATCTACATCCCCGAAGGGCGGCCCTATTTCTGCGTCGAGCCGGTTAGCCACGCCAACAACGGGTTTGCACTCCATGCGCTCGGCGTCGAGGATGTGGGCTACAGGCTTCTCGCCAACGGCGACCGTCTGGCCGGCGAGGTGGTCTTCCGCGTCACCATGGAGTGAGGGCCCATGCCGAGCTTTGCGTCATATCCGAGCCTCAAGGATCGGTCGGTCTTCGTTTCGGGCGGCGGCTCCGGGATCGGCGCCGGCATCGTCGAGCATTTCGCCGCCCAGGGTGCCAAGGTCGGCTTCGTCGATGTCGACGAGGCGGCGTCGGCGGCGTTGGTCGAGACGATCAAGGGCAGGGGACAGCCTGCACCTCTGTTCCAGAAATGCGACGTTCGCGACACCAAGGCCTATCAGGCGGCGATCGGCGCTGCCGCAGCCAAGCACGGCGCCATTACGGTGCTGGTCAACAATGCTGCCCGCGATGACCGCCACAAGCTGGACGAGGTCACCGAAGCATTCTGGGACGAGCGCATGGCGGTCAACCTCCGCCACCAGTACTTCGCCATCCAGGCGGTGGCGCCCGGCATGAAGAAGGCTGGGGGTGGGTCGATCGTCAACCTGAGCTCGATGAGCTATGTCGCTATGACGCCGAACCTGTCCGTCTACCAGGCCGCCAAGGCGGCGGTGATCGGCATGAGCCGCGGGCTTGCCCGCGATCTCGGCGCTGACGGCATCCGGGTCAACTCGGTGATGCCCGGCTGGATCATGACCGAACGTCAGATCAAGCTCTGGCTGACGCCTGAGTCCGAAGCCAATCTCATGACGCAGCAATGTCTTAAGGAAAAGCTCTATCCGCCTGATATCGCTCGCATGATCCTATGGCTTGCCTCCGACGACAGCCGTCTGGTGACGGCGCAGAACTTCATAGTCGACGGCGGGCGCAACTGAGCTTGCGATGAGCAGCGGGGCACACACCGACTTCAAGGGGGAGATGAGCTATGCCGACTATCTCTCCCTCGACCGGCTCCTTGACGCCCAGAACCCGCGTTCCACCAGCCATGATGAGCTCCTGTTCATCACCATCCACCAGGCGAGCGAGCTCTGGCTGAAGCTGGCGCTGCACGAGCTGGATGCCGCGATCGCGAAGGTGAAGGCGGACGAGCTGGCGCCGGCCTTCAAGATGACGGCGCGGGTTTCGCGCATCTTCGCGCAGCTCATCCAGTCCTGGGACGTGCTGTCGACGATGACGCCGGCGGACTATCTCTCCTTCCGCGACGCCCTCGGCCGGTCGTCCGGGTTCCAGTCCTATCAATACCGGCTGCTCGAGTTCGCGCTGGGCAACAAGGACCGGGCGCTGCTGGCGCCGCACCGTCATCATCCAGAGCTTCATGCGAGACTGGAAGCGGCGCTCCTTCGCCCCAGCCTCTACGACGAGTCGCATCGTCTGCTGGCCCGGCGGGGGCTCGACGTGGCGTCTGAGGTGCTCGATCGCGATGTCAGCCAGCCTTACCGGCCGCATGATTCAGTGCGGGCCGCGTGGGTAGCCGTATACCGTGATCCGTCGCGCTACTGGGATCTCTACGAGCTCGCCGAAGAGCTGGTCGACATCGAAGATTCCTTTCAGCAATGGCGCTTTAGGCACATGACGACGGTGAAGCGCGTGATCGGTTTCAGGCAGGGGACGGGGGGCACCGCAGGGGTCGCCTATCTCCGCCAGCGACTCGATCATGTGTTCTTTCCAGAGCTCTGGGACGTCAGAACCAGTCTCTGATCCGTCGGAGTTTTTGGTACAATTTCGTCATGAGCCTTTACCTCCTCCGCCTGCTGGTCCTGCTTGGGCTCTTGCTCCCGGGTGCGGCGGGCGCTCAGGGCCTGTTCGTCGACCCTCCGTCCGGCCGGATCATGGCCGATCCGACGCCAGACGCGCAGATTCCCGGAACGGTGAAACGCTCGCGGCTGGTCGGCCTGGATACCGCCTATCTAGCCTCGCGGGTCCTCGGCGATCCGGTCAGCCCGGCCGCCGGAATTTCGCTGCCGCCGATCTTCCTGCCGCTGTTCGCCGACCTGCCAGTGACCGTCCAGGTCACCGCGCGGGAGGTGACCGCCGACGGACGGCTGGTCTGGCGGGGACAGCCCGAAGGCGTGACCGGCTTCGTGAACCTCGTCATCAGCGGCATCCAGATCACCGGGCAGGTGCAGGTCGGCAACCAGGTGATCGAGATCCGGCCGGCCTCCTTCGGCCTGCACCGCATCATCGAGATCGACCAGAGCTTCTTCCCCCGGGACGGAGATGCGAGCCACGCGCCGGGCGCCCCGGCCTTTACCCCGGGCGGCTCGCCTGCGCCGGGTGGCAAGATCGCCTCTCCGGACGCCAACACCACGCTGAACGTCCTGGTTGTCTATGGCGATCGCTCGGCGACGGCCAGCAGCGACATTGCGAGCGAGATCCAGCTCGCCATCACCACGTCGAACACCATCTTCACGAATTCCGGCATCCCGATCACGCTCAACCTGGTCGGGACGCAGCGGATGACGGGCTACAACGAGACCGCCCGAAGCTACACCAATGTCCTCAGTGATTTGACCGGTACGTCCGACGGCTACATGGACACGGTCCATGCCCTGAGGACCAGCCTGCAGGCGGATCTCGTCGTCTATATCACCGAGAAGACGGACTATTGCGGCCTCGCCTGGCTCTACAACGGTTACCCGCAATACGGGTTCAGCGTCGTCACCCGAAGCTGCGCGTCCAGCAACTACTCCTTCCCGCACGAGCTCGGCCACAACATGGGGGCGAACCACGACCGCTACGTCGAGTCCGGCGGGTCGACCAGCGCCTACAACTACGGCTTCACGGACGCGAGCGCTCCGGTGCCGGTCCGTACCGTGATGGCCTACAACGATGCCTGCGCCGCGGTTGGCGTGACCTGTGCGCGCCTCCCTTATTTCAGCTCGCCCTATCTCACCTACAACGGCCGTGCGCTGGGCGTAAATCCGTGGTCGACCTCGGCCGCCTACAATGTCCGGAAGCTGACCGAGACCCGGACCGCGATCTCCGCCTTCCGCAGCGGCACGACGGCAAGCACCTACCCGGCCAGCGGCTGGTGGTGGAACGCGAGCGAGGCCGGACGCGGCTATTCGATCGAGATCGTCAACGGCACCCTGTTCTTCGCCCTCTACACCTACGCGTCGGACGGGACCGCGCTCTGGTACATTTCCAGCGGCCGCATGACCGACAGCGTTACCTACTCCGGCGCTCTCCAGCAATACTCGGGCGGCCAGACGATGGGCGGCAGCTATCGGGCGGCGACCGATCTCGGCTCGGTCGGAACGATCAGCCTCGGCTTCTATTCCGAGACCGAGGGTTACATCTATTTCCCGAATGGGTCCTGGACCTCCATCAGCCGCTTCGACTTCACTACCAACGGCGCGGTCGGCGGCCCAGCCCCGGGATATCCGCAGACCGGTTGGTGGTGGAACGCCAGCGAGCCCGGCCGCGGCTTCTTCATGGAAGCCCAGAACGAGGCGATTTTCGTCAGCTTCTATATGTACAATAGCGCCGGGCAGGCGGTCTGGTACGTCGCCTCCGGCATTATGACCTCCGCGACCGTGTTCCAAGGCACGGTTCAGGAGTATTCCGGCGGCAGCGCGCTGAACGCCTCCTTCCGCGCCCCGAGCGCCAACACCAATCTCGGTACGGTCACCATCCAGTTCGCCACGACCTCGACCGCCACCATGACGCTGCCCGGCGGCACCCAGGTGCCATTGACGCGCTTCGCCTTCTAGGCCCGAGAGGGTAGGCTCCTTCTCTGGAAGGAGCATCGAAGCCTTGCGCATCGTCTGTATCGGCGGCGGCCCCGCCGGACTCTATTTCGCCATCCTGATGAAGCGGGCAGACCCGTCGCACCGGGTCTCCGTGGTCGAGCGCAACCGCCCCGACGACACCTTCGGCTGGGGCGTGGTCTTCTCCGACCAGACCCAGGCGCATCTGAAGGCGGCCGACGAGCCGAGCTGGCGGGCGATCACCGATACCTTCGCCCATTGGGACGACATCGACGTCCATTTCAAGGGCGAGGTGGTGACCTCGACCGGCCACGGTTTCTGCGGCATCGGCCGCCGGCGCCTCCTCGACATCCTGCAGGCGCGCGCGATCGAGCTCGGCGTCGAGATCCGCTTCGAGACCGACGTCGCCGACCTCTCGCCATGGTCGAATGCCGACCTGATCGTGGCCGCCGACGGCGCCAACAGCCGCATCCGCCAGGCCCATGCCGAGGCGTTCCGGCCGGATCTCGAGAAGCGCCGCTGCAAATACGTCTGGCTCGGCACCAAAAAGCTCTTCGACGCCTTCACCTTCCTCTTCCAGGAAACCGAGCACGGCTGGTTTCAGGCGCATTGCTATCGTTTCGACGAGCAGACCTCGACCTTCATCATCGAGACCGACGAAGATACTTGGGCGAAGTCGGGTCTGGAAGGAGCCGACGCCGACGCCACCTGCGCCTTCGGCGAGGCGCTGTTCGGGAAGTGGCTGGGCGGCCACAAGCTGCTCAGCAACGCCCGCCACATGGCATCGCCCTGGATCAACTTCATCCGGGTCAGCAATGCCCGCTGGAGCCATGACAACCTGGTGCTGATGGGCGACGCCGCGCACACGGCGCATTTCTCCATCGGCTCCGGCACCAAGCTGGCGCTGGAAGACGCGATCTCACTGGCGAAGTATCTGCGGGGATCGCATGACCTGAACGCCGCCCTGATCGCCTACGAGACCGAGCGGCGGATCGAGGTGGCGCGCCTGCAGAGTGCGGCCCGCAACTCGACCGAGTGGTTCGAGAACGTCAAGCGCTATGCCCGCCTCGAGCCGATGCAGTTCGCCTACAGCCTGCTGACCCGAAGCCAGCGCATCGGGCACGAGAACCTGAAGCTGCGCGACCGCCGCTTCGTCGACAGGGTCGAGCGCTGGGTCGCGCGCTCGGCGACGGGGACGGAGAAGTCCGGTCCGCCGATGTTCATGCCCTTCAAGCTCCGCGGCCTCTGGCTCAAGAACCGCGTCGTGGTCTCGCCGATGTGCATGTACTCGGCCGAGGACGGCACGCCCGGCGACTTCCACCTGGTGCATCTGGGCTCGCGTGCCCAGGGCGGCGCCGGCCTGGTCTTCACCGAGATGACCGACGTCGCCCGCGACGGCCGCATCTCGCCCGGCTGCGCCGGCATGTACAAGGACCAGCATGTCGCCGCCTGGAAGCGGATCACCGACTTCGTCCATGCCGGCTCCGGCGCCAGGATCTGCCTCCAACTCGGCCATGCCGGGCCGAAGGGGGCCACCAAGCTCTCCTGGGAGGGCGACAACGAGCCCTTGGAGAAGGGCGCCTGGCCGCTGATCGCCGCCTCCGCCATCCCCTGGGCACCCGCGAACCAGATCCCGAAGGCGATGGACCGCGACGATATGGATCGGGTCAGGCACGAGTTCGTGCTGGCGACCGAGCGGGCGCTGGCCGCCGGCTTCGACATGATCGAGCTGCACGCCGCCCATGGCTACCTGCTGTCGAGTTTCCTCACGCCGCTGATGAACCGGCGGAACGACGACTATGGCGGGCCGCTGGAAAACCGGATGCGCTATCCGCTGGAGGTGTTCGCGGCCATGCGGAAGACCTGGCCCAGCAACCGCCCGATGTCGGTCCGCATCTCGGCGACCGACTGGGTCGAGGGCGGCAACGACGGCGACGACGCTGTCCAGATGGCGCGCGCCTTCAAGGAGGCCGGCGCCGACCTCATCGACGTCTCCGCCGGCCAGACCTCGATCGCCGCAAGGCCGGTCTACGGCCGCATGTTCCAGACGCCGTTTGCCGACCGCATCCGGAACGAGGTCGGCATCGCCACCATGGCCGTCGGCAACATCTTCGAGGCCGACCACGTCAACTCGATCGTGGCCTCCGGCCGCGCCGACCTGGTAGCGCTGGCCCGCCCGCACCTGGCGGACCCCTACTGGACCCTGCACGAGGCGGTGAGACAGTCCGCTTCCGACCAGTCCTGGCCGGTGCAATACGCCGCCGGCAAGGACCAGTTCGAACGCAACCTCCGCCGCGCCGCCGAGATGGCCGCCGAGACGGCAGCGAGCGCGTGATGGCAGAGATGCGACACGCCCTCGACCTTCAGAACCCTCTCCCGTGCGACGCGCG
>CAMDFP010000141.1 GCA_945897335.1 Asaia bogorensis
AGCCGGGCTGCGGCGGGATTATCTTGACCTCGCGGAGCGGATAGAGCGATCCGACGACCCGGACCTCCTCGACCATCGGCCCGGTCTCCACCTTGGCGGTAGAGACGCTCACGGAGGCGATTCTCTGCTCGGCGACGGCATCGCCAGGCTTGCCGGCCGCCTTAAACCAATACGCTCCCCCGGCAGCCGACGTCAGCGCAGCCAGCGCGACGAACACTCCGATCTTCCTCTTCGACATCAGTCCAGGTCCTCACCGCCATGGACGTCCCTAGCGCCTGGACGACGGTAGCGTCCGGCGTCGCCTTCGCGCCTGCTCCTCGTCAAGCCGGGTCGAAGTTCCGGCAACCGGACGACGCCGGATGCACCGGCGCGTCCCGGATGTCCTTCCGCTGCGGTCGCCCGCCTAGTTGTCGAACAGGCTCCGCACGCCGACTTCCTCGCGGATGACCACGACGACAGTCTGCACCTGCTTGCCGAGCACGCCCTGATTCTGCAGGTCGGTGATGGCATCCTCGACCTTGACCATCAGCTTGCCTTCGCCGCGGCGCAGGCGCTTGATCCGTTTGCGCTTCTGCTCGCCCAGGTCCAAGACGCAAACGACTCCGGCAGGACTCGTTCCAGCCTCTTTCGTTGTCGTCTCTTTCTTGGCCTCCGCCGATACTGTCGTCATAACTCTCAATCCTCTCCATTTTCGATTTGATGACACGATCCGTGCGCCGCAGAATTGTGGCGTCTTACGGCCTGTGCATGGCCTTCCTCAAGTTCTTGCCGAGATCGCGCATCCAACCGTTCTTCTTAAGACGGTTCGAGCGGTCATGCAGCGTCAGGTAGCGCGACACCGTCTGCATGTTGCGGCGCGCCGCCTTGCGGATGCGCTTGTCTAGTGCCCGCGATACTTTCGTCTGCTTCTTAGGCGGGCCGAGATCCTCGAACAGTTCGCCCCGGTTCTTAGGCGGGCCGAGATCCTCGAACAGTTCGCCCCGGCGCACCCGACCCGTCCGGTCGCGGACGACGTACTCGATGCCGGTGTTGTCATCGAGGTCGTCGACTTTGTAGTCCTCGCGGACGGCGTTGCCGCTAGCATCGCGGCGCAGCACGGTCACACGTTCAACGCCCCCGCGAATTTTCATGGCCATGAGTCCTGTCTCCCGCCCCACATGTGCTCGCCGAAGCGGATGGCGAGGACTACCGAATAAACGAACATCTTCTAATAAACGGAAAGATCACTCGCCCGGCGGCAGTTCGATGGGCAGGCTACTCCAATCTCCAATAGTTTATCAAGCGCGCCGACGGATGTCGTTACCTCAAGCGCCCGGCGTTCCCAACACCGTTTGCGCCTGATCGACCCGACTGCGAAAGTCCCGGCGCCGCGCGGCGCGGCGTTCCTGTGCAGTCGCAGCTGGCGGCAACTTCGCAGCTTGTTGCATCGGCCGGGCAGCGTGCATGTCCGTTGAACCGGCGAAGTGACGCGCCAACCTGCGCACGCTCGGGTGTTCGAACAGGTCGGTCACGCTGCTCTTCAGGCCGAGGTCCCGGCGCAATCTAAGATTTATCGAGACGGCTGTCAGAGAGTCGGCGCCGAGTTCGAAAAACGAGGCGTCGGGATCGACCACGCGCCCGTCCAGAGCCTCGGAGAGGATGCCGCCGATCGCAGCGACAAGCGCCACCTCCCCTTGCGGCGACGCCTGGGCGCGGGTCGTCGCCGTCTCGGCCGGCACGGCGACAGGCGCGTCGAGGGCAGCCAGTAGGGCGGCGCGATCGACCTTGCCGTTGCCGGTGAGCGGCAAGGACTCCAGCACGACGATGCGCTGCGGCACCATGTAGGCGGGCAAGCTTGCGGCCAGATGCCGACGCAATGCCGCCGGATCCGGCTCGTCACCGCCGCCGCCGCCGGTGACGAAGAGCAGCAATTGCCGACGCCCCGCCTCGCCCTGAGAGGCGAGCGCGACCGCATGCCCGACGCCCACATGACCAAGAGCCACCGTTTCGACTTCGCCCAGCTCGACCCGGTGGCCGCCGATCTTGACCTGGCCGTCGCGCCGGCCGAGGAATTCGATCACGCCGTCACGCCAGCGGCCCATGTCGCCGGTCCGGTAGAGCCGCTGGCCGCTCTCCGGATCCGACACGAACGCGGTCGCCGAGCGCTCGCCATCGCGCCAGTAGCCGCGCGCAACACCAACGCCTCCGATGTAGAGCTCGCCCTCAACACCGTCCGGACAGGGCCGCATGTCGGCATCCAGCACATGGAAGGACTGGTTCGCCATCGGCCGCCCGTAAGGCACGCTACGCCAGGCCGGATCGAGCGCACCGACTTCGTGGCAGATCGACCAGATCGACGCTTCGGTGGCGCCGCCCAGGCTGACCAAGCTGACATGCGGCGCGACGGCGGCGAGCGCCGGCGGCAGGCCGAGCGGGACCCAATCGCCGCTCAGCATGGCTAGGCGCAAGCCCGCCAACGAGGCCGCCTGCGGCTGGGCGGCCAGCAGCAGGTCGAGGAACATCGGCACCGAATTCCAGACGGTGACCCCGGCCGTCCGGGTCAGCGTCGCCAGCACATCGGGATCGCGGATCTGCGCCGGAGCGGGCAGCACCAGGGCGCCGCCAACGGCCAGCGCGCCGAAGATGTCGTAGACGGACAGGTCGAAGCCCAGCGCCGACAGGCCGAGCACCCGATCGTCCGGGCCGACACCGAAGCGCCGGTTGACGTCGAGGACCGTGTTCAACGCGGCGCGATGCTCGATCATCACGCCCTTGGGCTCGCCCGTCGACCCGGAGGTGAAGATCACATAGGCGAGGTCCGTGCATTCAACGCGGCGCGGCGGCAACCCCGCCGGCAAAGCGTCCGGTTCGAGTCGATCCGCGACGATCACGGTGACACCGTCCGGCACCGACAGCCGCGCTGCCAGCGCCGCCGTGGTGACGACGACGCGGGCCTCTCCCCGCTCGACGAGCCGGCGGAACCGTGCCGCCGGCAAGCCTGGGTCGAGCGGCAGGTAGGCGCCACCGGCCATCAGCACGCCCAGCACGGCCGCGATTTGCAGGGCGCTCTTATCGAGCGCGACGACGACCAACTCGTCCCGGCCGGGCCGCGGCAAGGCCGCGGCGATAGCGGTGGCGCGGCGCACAAGGTCGCCATAACTCCAGGTCGCGTCCGGTGCGATCACGGCGATCCGCTCCGGCTGGGCCAGGGCTTGGCGAAGCAGCGGCTCATGCAGCAGGTCGCTTGCGATCGGCGCGGCCGTCGCGTTGATCGTGGCGCGCCGGGTCGCCTCATCGGCGGCGATCGCGGCCGTCGCCGAGGCTTGCCAGTCGGCACCGATTGCCGCCAGACGCGCGATCGTCGCGGCATAGGCACGGAATAGCTCGGCGACGAGGCCGTCCGGAAACGCCTCCTCGACCGCGTCCCAGGTGAACACCAGGCGCCCGCCCTCGCAGTAGGCCTGCGCGTCGAGCAGCACCTGCGGCGTCTGCGTCACCCCGTGGTCGAGCCGGCCGAGGCTGGTGATGCCGGCGTCGGCGCCGATGACCGGGTCGTAGCCCAGCATGCTGGTGAACACGAACGGCACGCCGCGGCCACGACCGAAGCGCCTCAGCACCTCGACGCCGGACACCGACGTGTGCTCGAGCCGGCGCGCAAGATCGTTGGAGAGCGCCGACGCCCGTGCGGCGAAGCCGCCAGCCGAGTCCGGGCCGGTCGCCAGCAGAACGGTAGAGGTGAAGTCGCCGATCACGCGATCGATGTCGGGGTGGACCGGTTGACGGTCATAGACCGTGACGTTGAGGGCGAAGTCGCTGCGCGTCCAATGCGCCAGTGCTGCACCGAACGCAGCGGCCAGTACGGCTGCGGGTGTGGCGCCGCACGCACGCGCGCCGGCTTGCAGGCGCTGCCAAGCTGAGGAATCGAGCTCGCCATGGCGGCGCACGAAACGGGCTCCGACCAGTTCCTGATCCGGCCGCGCACGCGGCAGCGTCGGCGCTTCCGGCAACCGCGCCATCTCGTCCCGCCAGAAGGCCAGGGCCCGCGCATGCGCGGCGCCCGTCCGGCGGCGCTCGATGTAGCCGATGTAGTCTCGGAACGTGACGGCCGGTACTTCCAGCTCGCCACTCGGCGACGCATAGAGCCGGCCCCATTGCCTAAGCAGGCTGAACAAACTCAGCACGTCGACGATCAAGAGGTCTATCGAGACGTGCAGGCGCGAGCCGCGGCTCGAATGGCTCAGCTCGATCCGGAACAGCGGCCACTGGGTCGGATCGAACACCTCATGCGCCATGCGGTCGCGCAATGCCGCCAGCGCCACGGCGCCGCCATCAGTCGCGGCACGCCAGTCATGCACCGCGATGCGCGTCGGCGGAACCTCAGGCTTGACATTTTGCCTGGCGTCAGCGGAGAACACCGCGCGCAACATGTCATGCGCCTGGACCAGCCGGTTCCAGGCGCCCTCGAGGCGCCCGGCATCGAGGACATCCGTTGACAGGAACTCCCAGTAGACATGGCAGCCGGTGCCGCCCAACGGCACCGCAGGGCTGCGGCCGACGAAATAGGCCAGCTGCAGGTCGGTCAACCCGAACGGCTGTGAGCCGTTGGCGGGATCGGGATCGATCCGCTCGGCCGCCTCCGCGGCTCCGGCCGTTGCCAGCAAGGCACCGACCGGTCGCCGCGCCAGCACGTCGGCGAGCCTGACCGCCAGCCCGGCCTCGGTCGCCAGGCTGTTGCGGATCTCGATCGCGAGGATCGAGTCGACGCCGAGGTCGAGCAGCACCGCATCGGCTTCCAGAGGACCGTCGAGCGCCAGGATCCGGGCGATCACGGCGAGCGGATCGCGCGGACCAGCCGCGGGACTCGCCTCACGCGCCGGCGTGAGGGGCGCCAACGGTGCAGCGCCGTCACTGGAAGACTCTGGCCACGACACTTTGCCGATGAACGGATACCCGTAAGGGCGCGTCGGCTGCCCGGCAGGATCGACTATCGAGGCCTGACCGATGCGCCCGATGCGCCAGTCCCGTCCATCCCGGCGGGCGGCAGCGGCACCGTCGATCGCGCGGATCAGCGCCGCCGTGTCGGCGACGGTGAAGACGGCGCGCCAGGGTGCCGTCGGTCGCGGCGCGCCGAGAACGGCAGCAATGTCGGCGAGCGAAGGGCGGCTCCCCTGAAGCCAGGCGCGAAGGGCGCCGACACGTTCGTACAGTTCCGCCTCGAGCGTCGCGCCGATGGCGATGACCTGTGGTCCAACCAACGTCCGATGTGCCGCACCGCTCTCCCCGGCGCCAAGAACGACCGCAGCGCAGGCGCCGTTCAGCGAGAAGCCGTTGACCAGCGTCCTGCCCTTTGCGGCGAGGGCGGCTCGCGCGATCGCGGCGAGGCCCGAGACGGCCAGCATGTGACCGGTCGCCGGCTTCAGCGTGTCGAAGGACAGTTCGGCGGCGTGCGCGCCGAGCACCTCGGAAAGCGCCGCGTGCTCGGCGGCATCGCCGACGACCGTGCCCACGCCATGCGCCTCGATCGCGGCGATATCGCCGGCCGACACGCCGGCGGCGGCGAGCGCCCGGCCGAGGGTGAGCGCCTGCGAGGCGGCGTCGGGCGCACTGAGGCCGTCGGCAGCGCCGGCCTGACTCAGCGCGGTGCCTTCGATCACGGCATGGATGCGGTCACCGTCGGCGCGCGCCAGAGCGAGCGGCTTCAGGACAAAAGCGACCGCGCCTTCACCGAGCACGATGCCGTCGCCGTCCGGCGCGAAGGGACGCGGGCGGCCTGACGGCGACAGTAGGCCGGCGCGGGCCACCAGCATGGGGAATTGTGGCGTCGTCATCAGGCTCACGCTGGCGACCAGCGCCAGCCGGCACTCGCCCCGCCCCAGTGCCTCGACCGCGAGATGAAGTGCCGCCAGCCCCGACGCGCAGGCGAGATCGACCGTCATCGCCGGCCCACCGAGCGCGAAGACATGCGACAGCCGCGCTGCCATGCTGGATGGCAGTTGCGCCGAGAGCGACTGCGCCTCCATGGCGCGCCCGGCGAGCGCGAGCTTCAGCGTCCAGTCACCGGCGCTGGCGCCGACGAATACACCGGTCGAGCCCGCGGCACCGTCGACCAGATGCGGCCGGCCGGCATCGGCGAGGGCGGCCCAGGACTGTTCCAGCAACAGACGCTGCTGCGGGTCCATCAGCATCGCCTCGCGTGCCGACAATCCGAACAGCGCCGCATCGAATCGGCCCGCATCGGCGACGAAGCCGGCCTTCATCCCGCCCAGCGCATCGGCACCCCAGAAGGCCGTCTCCGCCACGCTCCAGCGTCCCGCCGGCAATGGACCGATACCGGTCGCGCCGGCCGCCAGTCGCGCCATGAAAGCTGCCAGGTTGTCGGCGCCGGGCAATCTGCCGGCCATGCCGACGATCGCCACTTTACCGCGAGGCCCGCCGCTCGGCGCGGTGATGGCAGGCGCCGGTGCGGTGCCGGACATCGCGGCGACAGGCGGCTTCGGTACAAGTTTCGCCGTGGCGCCGCCACGCGCGGTGACGAGAGCGGTTAGCTTTGCCACGGTCGCATACCCGGTAATCGTCGAAGGATCGAGCGTCACCGCAAAGGCTTCAGCGATGCGGTCGACGAGCTCGAGGCTGAGGATCGAGTCCAGACCGAGATCGGCGAAATTGGTGTCCGGAGCGAGGGTATCGGGTGAAGCCTCGACGACGCCCGCGACGATGGCTGCCACCTGCGCCGTCAGGTCTTCGCCGGTAGCGACATGCGATGCCGGCGCCGCGGCACGGATGGCTGCCACGAGCACGCCCTGCACCAGGCCCTCCCGGTCCTTCACGCCGTCGAGGTACTTGACCTCGAAGCGATCCGCCAGAGCCGCCCGCCACCCGTCCGGCGACAGCAGCGGGCCGAAGCCTGCGCGTGCATCGGCGGCGAGCCACCAGCCCGGCAGCAGGCCGAATGTCAGCGTCAGGTGATCCATCGGCCGCATCAGCTCGTTCAGTACCAGCAGGCCGCCCGGCACCAGGCGCCGCGACAGGCGCTCCAGCATGCCGGCGATGTCCGCCGTCACGTGCACGGCGTTCGCGGCCAGGATCAGATCGAACCGACCGAGGTTCTCGAAGCCTGCCGGATCGCCGTCGAAGTCGAAGCGCTCGGCGGCGAACCACGGACGCTCGGCGCCGAACTGCCGACGGGCGCGACGAAGAAAGGTCGGTGACAGGTCGCTGAAGACATAGGCGATACGGCCGCCCTGCGGCGCCAGCGCATCGAGAACCGGTGCCGTCGTCGCCCCGGTACCGGCGCCGACCTCAAGGATGCGCAGCGTGGCATCGGCCGGCATCGCCGCGAGGCGCTCTGCCACGAGTTCGGCAACCCGAGCAGCGGTCAGACGGTTGGCCGCGTCGGCCAGCCGATTGCCGGCGTAGAATCCCGTCACCAGATCCATCTCGCCGCCGGGGAACATCACCTGCGTCCCCAGAACGGTGCCCCGAAGGACGTCGACGACGCGCGGCACGGCGCTATCGATCAGCCGGGTCACGCCGGCAAGCCAGGGCCGGCTGCCGCTCAACGCCGCCGAGAGGAGATCCGGGTCCGGTGCTCCCGCAACGCTCCGGCGGAGGATCTCGCCGGCCGCCTGGAACAGCCGCCGCTGGTCCGGAGCCACGCCGGCCGCGTCCGGGTCGTCCAGACGATCGATCCAGCCGGCCGCGGCAAACGCAGCATGCAGTCGCGCCGCCGCCAATGTGTCGAGCTCGTCCAGTCCGGAGATGTCGGACGTCACTTCGGGCAATGCCGTCAGCCGTGCGGCGCGGCCGGCCTCGAGCCGGGCGACCACCACGACCGGCTGCCGGCCGGCGAGCACGGCATCGAAGGCCGCAAGCGCCTCGGCCGTCGCCATAGGCTCCAGGCCGATCCGCGCGACACGGCGACGATGGCCGGCATCGGCGACGCGTCCGGCCTCGCCCCAGTAGCCCCAGGCGATCGCTCGGAGATCCGTACCGGCTGCCGCCAGGCCTTCGGCCAGGGCAAACTGATAGGCCGAGCCGGCGGCGTAGTTCGCCTGCCCGGCATTCCCGGTCAGCCCCAGGATCGAGCCGAACACGACCATGCGAGGCAACGGGTCGCCCGGCCGCCGTGCCGCGAACGCAGCCTGCAGGGTCGTCAGCCCGTAAGCCTTTGGCCGCCAGGCCGCGGCGAAGGAAGCGTCGGTCATCCGCTCGACCGCGGCGTCGGCCAGCACCATCTCGGCATGCACCACGGTGCCGATCGGACCGAGCGCCGCCTCGATCCGCTCGATCGCTGCCGCCACCGCCTCCGGATCAGTTACGTCGGCGGACAGATAAAGCGGCGGCTTACCGTCGTCCGCCAGGGCGGCGAGAGCAGCAGCAGCATCCTCTTCCGTCCGCCGGCCGAGCACCGCCACGGGGCGGCCATGCA
Source organism: Asaia bogorensis (assembly GCA_945897335.1). Classification (GTDB taxonomy): domain Bacteria; phylum Pseudomonadota; class Alphaproteobacteria; order SHVZ01; family SHVZ01; genus SHVZ01. The sequence continues at coordinate 8,408 of CAMDFP010000141.1, forward strand.
CAGCACGAACATGCCTGGCCAGCACACCGCCGAGGCCGCCGAGGCCACCGACAAGCAGCCATGCACCGGTTGGGTTTCCGCCCGGCGAAGTTTCCAGCGCCGTCGGCTCGAGTCGTCGGACATGCACACCGTCCGACCGCACCGAAGCCTCGCCAAGCGGCGCCCCGATCGCCGCGCCGAGCAGAGGTGCTGCCGCACGAACGGCCTCCGGCCCGAGCGGAACGGAGACGGCGCCGACCGTGAGCAGCGGTGCCTCCGCGGCCACCGACTTCAACAACGCCGACGCCGCCGCAAGTCCCGGCGAGAACCGCGGCGACTCTCCGCCGACATCGGCACCGACGAGGATGATGGTCAAGGGCTCGGCACGCCGCGCCAGGTCCCTGGCGAGATTCAGCAACGGCAGCAGGCACCCGGTCTCGACCGCCTCGACCATCGCCCGGTCGGGAGTCGGGTCCGCGTGATCGAGCGGCCAGGCGATGACCAGACTGCGGCAACCCGCCGCCGCAATCGCCGCCACTGCGTCGCCGCCATCGACAACGACGGCACCTGGCAGCCCGTCAACCAGCGCCGAGGTCCCCCCGAGCACAGCCAACGGCATCGGCAAGGATCCGGGCACGTCCATCAGGGGCGACCAGGCGAGACGGTAAGTCGTTACGCCGGCTGCGGCTCGATCCGTGCGCTGGTCGTGTGTTCTTGCAGATTCTGGCTGGGCCTCCGGCTTGCCAGCCGCGGTGGCCCGATGGTCCAGCGGTATCCAGTGGCGACGACGGTCGAACGGATACAGCGGCAACGGGACCTGAGCATGCGGCTGCGTGAGAAGGTTCCATTGAGTGTCGCCGCCGGCCTGCCAATGCGCGCACATGGCCCGGCACAGAGCGGCATGAAAGCCCTGGCCCAGCGGAAGCAACAGGTGCCGACCTTCGGGCGCGACGCTGAGTGTGCCGATGTCCAAGGTCAGATCCGCCGACATCGGCGCCGGTTTTCGCGGCCGACCCGGATAGCCGCGAAGCCAAGCCTCGGGATCGGCGACCTCGCCGAGACTCCCCGCCTCGGTCGCCAGACACGGCAAGGCGGCCGCCAGCCTTGGCGGCAACGCCGACAGGTCGAGCCGGGCCGACAGCATCGCCATGTCCGGGGCATCGGTCGCCAAGACCGCGGCGGCATCGACCGGGAATGCGCCGGCGGCGACGAGATGCGCGAGCTCGTCGGCCGACGCCGGCAGCATCGGGCCGGCCTCCGGGATGCTCCAGCGGGCGCAGGTCCGACGCCGCGCCACGGCCACCGCGAGCGTCAGCATTCGGCCTGCCATCGCATTGGCCGTGGGCGCGGCGAGCAGCGCATCAGGAGCGGCCAAGCCGTGGGTCGAGAACGCGGCTGCCCATTCGGCGAGGAAGGCGCGGAACGTGCGGTTCGACCGATGGAGCTTGGCACCGTAGTCAGCGAAGTCGGTCGCGGCCGGCAGCGCAGCGTCCAATCCCTGGCGCAGTGCCGCGAGATAGTCCGGTCCGACCGCGTGCGGATCGAGCACCCGGTCTGTCCCCCTGTCGTAGACCGCCAGGCGCGGCCGGCTGAGGACGAGCGGACCGGGTCGGCCCTCGCCGGTCGCAGCGATCGCGTCGGCCAGCGTCACGACGCCGGCCAGCGCCAACGTCACCCAGAGACCGATGCCCTCGCCATACAGCAGATCGGGGGTAATGCCGGCCCGCATCAGGACCGATCCGATAGCGTGCAACCGGGCCATCGTCACCAACCGTGGAGAGCGGCGAGCGCCCTGAGCGCGGGCCGCAGCCTCGGCCTCGTCATAGGCCTCGGCGATCGCCGGTAGATCGCGCTGCATCGGCAGCCACACGCCATCCCACAGTTTCTCGATGCCGCCGAAGCGCAGCACCACCCGCGGCGGCCGGGATCGAGGCGGCACGATCGAGGCTCCCGCCAGCAGGATCTCGACGTCCGCCCACTCAGCGACCGTGCCGGCCAGCCGGTGGGAAAGCGCATCGCGGCGCTGCATCAGCGTCTGACAGACCGCGGTGAGGGGCGTGCCGTCTTCCGCCGCCCGGCGGACAACCGCCTGCATTCCCTGGCGCAGCGTCTCCAGGCTGGCGGCACTGGTAGCGGACAACACGAACGGTTGCGAGGCCGCCGCATCTGCCCCCATCCGCCGGCGCCCGACCACGCGTTCCGGCGCCGCCTCCAGCACGACATGCGCATTGGCACCGCCGAAGCCGAATGAGCTGACGCCGGCGCGCAAGGGGCTGCCGACCCAATCCGCCGCCACGGTCACCGGCCATAGCGGGCCGGCGGCGAAGTCGATCAGCGGGTTGATCTCGGCGAGGTTCAGGCTCGGCAGCAGCCGCCGACGCTCCAGCATCAGCACCACCTTGGCCACGCCGGCCAGCCCAGCCGCAGCCTCCAGATGGCCAATATTGGTTTTCAGCGCGCCGATGCCGCACGGCGCCTTGCGACGACCGGACAGCGCGGCGGAGAGCGCCGCCACCTCGATCGGGTCACCGAGCGCGGTGCCGGTACCATGCACCTCGACATAGGAAATGCTGCCCGCCGGCACGCCGGCTTCGGTCAGCGCGCCTTCGATCACCGCGCGCTGCGAGGCGACGCTCGGCTGGGTGATGCCGCGTGCCGGGCCGACATGATTGACGGCGCTGCCGAGAACCAGCGCCCGCGCCCGCACGCCCAAACGCGCCACGTCGCCCTGGCGCGCCAGCAGCAAGACCACGGCTCCCTCTCCCTGCACGTAGCCATTGGCGCCGGCATCGAAGGTGCGCGACTCCCCGTCCGGGCTCAGCATGCGGGCGTGCGAGAAGGAGACCGACCGCCATGGATTGATCAGCGCATTGGCCGCGGCCACCACCGCCAGCTCGCAGTCGCGATTGATCAGCGCGCGGCGCGCGTCATGCAGGGCGATGAGAGAGGACGCACAGGCGGCGTCGAGCGTATAGCTCGGCCCGGTCCAGCGAAAGAAGTGGCTGATCCGGTTGGCCAGGATGGCGCCATAGGTCCCGAGGGCGGAAAAGCCATCGGTCACGGCACCGGGCTGGGTGGCGTTCTGCTGATAATCGGTCGCCATCACGCCGGCGAACACGCCGACCCCGCGCCCGGACAGTGAAGACGGCTTCAGGCCGGCATCCTCAAGGCAGTGCCATGTCTCCTCCAGCAGCATGCGCTGCTGCGGGTCCATGGCGCGGGCTTCGCGCGGCGAGATGGCGAAGAAGCGTTCATCGAATTCGTCGATTCGGTCGAGAAAGCCGCCCCGCCGCATCACCGTTCGTCCGGACGTGCCGTGCACCGGATGATGAAGGCTGTCCACGGGCCAGCGATCCGCCGGAATCGGCCGGATGGCGGAGCCGCCGGCGGCGAGCAATTGCCACAAAGATTGTTCGCAATCAGCACCCGGCAGCCGGCAGGCCAACCCGATGATCGCGACCGCTTCGGCCATGCGATTTTTCCTCGACTCGGTGCCCGCGCCAGTCAACCTTGACGCTAGCGGAGCAGGGTAGCCCGGGCAACCAATAACTCCCGATAAAACAAGGATCTCCCGCATTGGTGACAGCGTCGGAGAATTAGGGCGTGTCCTCAATTAGAGGATTCCCAAGAGTAGAGATGCGTGATTCATAGGAGGTCGGCCTGAAGGGGGGGCTGACCGATGCGACGTTATGGCTTGCGTGATGACCAGTGGGATCGGATCAAGGATTTGCTGCCCGGTCG
>CAMDFP010000142.1 GCA_945897335.1 Asaia bogorensis
ACGACCTGACGGCGCCGATCGCGGCGGTGGGGCCGGTCCGCTGGACCGAGCTGCCGCCGCTCGACGGCGCGCCGTCATTGCCTGACGGCGTCACGCCTCTTGCCGCCCATGTCCGGGCACCGGCGGCGCTGGCGCGGCGTCTCGGCCAGATCGGTGTCGTCGCCGATGCGACCGAGGCCGAGCGTCTGCTGCCGCTGCTGAAAGCCGGCCAGCGTCTGGCCGGGCGCGACGGCGGGCTCTGGCGCTGGGACGGATTCCTGGTCGCGATGGGTGCCCCGACGGCGGCCGCGGTCCGCCTGAGGCAGCGCAATCGTCTGGCCGAGCTCGAGATCGACCGTGCCCGCATCGATGCGGAGCGTGCCGAAGCGGCGACGGCGCTTGGCTCGGCCCGGGCCGCGGCCGAAGCGGCCGGCACCGGTGATCGCAACGCGCGCGAGGCCGTTCGCCAGAGCCTGGCGCGGGTCAACGAGGCACGTCGCGCCGAGGCGGCGCTGCGCCAGCGCCTTGCCGCGGTCACCGCACGGCTCTCGGCGCTGGAAGAGCGGGCTCAACGGCTCACCGTCGATCGCATCGAGAGCACGAACGCGCTCGAAGCGGCGCGGGAGGAGGCCGACCAGCTCGGCGATCTCGACGCGCTCCGCCAGATCCTGGCGCAGCGCCGGGCAGAAGTCGCGGAAGCGCGCGCCAAGCTGATCGAGGCGCGCGGCTCCCGTGACCGCGTGGTCTCGGAAATCGAGGCCCGGCGGCGCCGGCTCGAGCAGATCGGCCAGGAGCGCCAATCCTGGGAGCAGCGCGTCTCTGGTGCGCAGGCACGGGTCGCGGCGCTGGAGGAGCGAGCCCAGGTCGTCGCCGCCGACATCGAGCGCCTGGCGACGCGGCCGGCCGAGCTGCAGGTGCTGCGCCGAACCGCGCTCGACGAGATCCAGTCAGCCGAGGCGGCGCGCCGTGCGGCGGGCGACCAGGTCGTCGCCGCCGATACGGCGCTGACCGAGGCCGACCGTCACCTGAAACAGGCCGAGCGCGACCTGTTCGAGAAGCGCGAAGCGCGGGTGCGCGCCGAAGGCACGGTTGCCCAGGCCGAGGACGCGGTCCAGCGCCTCGCCCAGGCGATCCGCGAGAAGCTCGAATGCGAGCCCGACAAGGTGCTGGAGCAGGCCGGTCTGGAGGATGGCGAAAGCCTGTCTCCGGAGGACGACCTGCTGCACAAGGAAACCCGGCTGGTTCGCGAACGCGAGCAGATCGGCCCGGTGAACCTGCGCGCCGAAGAAGAGATGCGCGAGCTCGACGAGCAGATCGCTGGCCTCAAGAACGAGCGCGGCGACCTGGTCCAGGCGATCGCGCGGCTTCGCCACGGCATCGGCGAGCTGAACCGCGAGGGCCGCGAGCGGCTGCTGACGTCGTTTGACAAGGTCAACACGCATTTCGGCGAGCTGTTCACCCGCCTGTTCGGCGGCGGCCGGGCCTTCCTCAAGCTCACCGACTCCGACGACCCGCTTGAGGCCGGCCTCGAGATCATGGCGAGCCCGCCGGGCACCAAGTTGCAGGTGCTGTCGCTGATGTCCGGTGGCGAGACGACGCTGACGGCGCTGTCGCTGCTCTTCGCGGTCTTCCTCACCAACCCGGCGCCGATCTGCGTGCTGGACGAGGCGGACGCGGCCCTCGACGACTCCAACGTCGATCGCTTCTGCACGCTGCTCGAGGATATCTCCAAGTCGACCGGCACGCGTTTCCTCGTCATCACCCACCACCGCATGACGATGTCGCGCATGGACCGCCTCTACGGCGTCACCATGGCCGAGCGCGGCATCTCCCAGCTCGTCGCCGTCGACCTCCGCGAGGCCGAGCGCCTGACCCGGGCTTAAGGCGCGCCGTCGTGGCCCATGCGAGCCTGTTTCAGCCGTTCCGGCTGAAGTCGCTGACGCTCGCGAACCGCTTCGTCATGGCGCCGATGACGCGCAGCTTCGCCGCCGCCGGCGTGCTGCCGGCCGAGGCGCCTGCCTATTACGGCAAGCGGGCGGCAGGCGGCGTCGGGCTGATCATCTCCGAAGGCGTGCTGGTCGACCGTCCCGCTGCTGGCAGCTCGCCGGGTGAGCCGCATTTCCACGGGACCGCGGCGCTCGCCATGTGGCGCCAGGTCATCGAAGCCGTGCACGAGGCGGGCGGCCGGATGGCACCGCAGCTCTGGCACAAGGGAGTCGTCGCGCCGAAGATCGAATGGCGGCCGCGAGGACCGTTCGAAGGTCCCTCGGGCATCGTCAGGCCGGGCGAGATCGGCGGCATTGCCATGAGTGAGACCGACATCGCCGACACCATCGCCGCCTTCGCGTGCGCCGCCGCCGATGCGCGCCGTCTCGGCTTTGACTGCGTCGAGATCCATGGTGCGCACGGCTACCTGATCGACCAGTTCCTATGGTCGGAAACGAACAAGCGGACCGATCGCTACGGCGGCCTTACCTTGCGCGAGCGCGCCCGGTTCGGGGCCGAGATCGCACGCGCGATCCGCACGGCGGTCGGGCCGGACTTCGTCATCATCCAGCGCTTCTCACAGTGGAAGAGCCAGGACTATACGGCGAAGCTCGCCGCCACGCCTGACGAGCTGAGCGACTGGCTCGCCCCCTTCGTCGATGCCGGCGTCGACATCTTCCACATGTCTCAGCGCCGCTTCTGGGAGCCGGAATTCGAAGGCAGCGACCTCAATCTCGCCGGTTGGGCCAAGTCCCTGACCGGGAAGCCGACGATCACCGTCGGCTCGGTCGGGCTGTCGGGCGAGTTCATCGCCGCCTTCCGCGGAGAGTCCTCGCAGGCGCAGCCGATCGACGATCTCGCCCGGCGGCACGAACGCGGCGAGTTCGATCTCGTCGCCGTCGGCCGCGCCGTCTTGGCCGATCCGGACTGGGTGGCGAAGCTGCGCGACGGCCGGACGAGCGAGCTCCGCGGCTTCACCCCCGACGCGCTGAAGACGCTGGCTTAAACCTTCATTCGATCCGGCATGCGTCGTCGTCGAGCGCGCGGTCGTCGAGCATCGACTCAGCTCTTGGAGATGTTCCAGAAGGTCAGCACGTTGGTCGGCAGGACACCGCTGACGTTCTTCCGGGTCACCGTCGGCGGATACCATTGCCCGCCCAGCACCAGCGGCACGACCTCGGCGAGGCGCCTGTGCAGCGCCGCGACCGCGGCGGTCTGGGCTTCGTTGCCACGGGCACGCAGGAACTGGTCGAGCAGCCTGGTTGCCTGCTCGTCACAGGGCCAGCCGGCCCAGTTCGAGCGGTCGCAGGCGGTGTTCATGCCGCTGTTGGTCAGCGGGTGGTACCAGATGACGCTGGTGCCGTAGGCGGCGAAGACGTTCCAGCCGCCCTGGTCCGGCGGCTCCTTCTTGCCGAAGCGTCCGATCATGCCGCTCCAGTCCATCATCTGCAGGTCGACATTGATGCCGATCGCCTTCATCTGCTGGGCGGCGACCTGGGTCATGGCGTTGACCAGAGGGATCTCGGTGGTCCCCAGCATGACCACCTTCTCGCCCTTGTAGCCCGACTCGGCGAGGAGCTGCTTGGCGCGGGCGAGATTCTGCGTGCGATAGCCCTCGGCGCCGGCCTCGGTGCCGTAGACCGAACGGCAGATGAAGTAGGCGTGGCACGGCTCCCACCAGCGCTTGTCGCCGACGGTGGCGGCCATGTGCTCGTCCTGGTTCATGGCGAGCGCCAGCGCCTGGCGGGCGCGGACGTCGTTGAACGGCGGATAAAGATGGTTCGGCCGCACATAGGCGAAGTTGCCGAGCTGCTGCACCTTCACGAACTGGATGGCCGGGTTCTTCTCGAGGATCGGCAGCAGGTCCAGCGTCGGCCCGTCCCAGATGTCGACCTCGCCGGCGCCGACCGCCGCCGCGGCAGTGGCCGCATCCGGGATAACCCGCCACTCGATGCGGTCTATCTTGGCGACACGGCCGCCGGCAAGGCCGCTGGCGGCCTCGCTTCGCGGCGTGTAGGCGGCATTCTTGGTGTAGACCACGCGCGAGCCTGGCGCGTATTCGCCGCGCTCGAACTTGTACGGCCCGGAGCCGACGCTCTCGGTGACGGCGACGAAGGGATCGGTTGCGGCGTCCTTCGCCCGCATGATCACCGGCACGATCGCGGATGCGGTCGATAGCGAATACTCGACCAGGCCGTAGGCTTCCTTCAGCTTGAGCACGACGGTGCGCTCGCCGTCGGTCTCGATCCCGGCCAGGAACTCGCCCAGCTTCTTGCCGACGAAGTCGCGGGCCATCCAGCGCCTGATCGACGGCACGACGTCGGCCGCGGTGACCGGCTGGCCGTCGTGGAAGCGCAAGCCCGGGCGGAGCGTGATGCGGTAGGTCAGCCCGTCGGCGGACGCGTTCACGCTCTCCGCCATCATCGGCTGCGGCAGCAGGCTCTCGTCCTGGGCGAACAGCGTCTCGTAGATCGCGAGCGCGTGCATCTTGGTGACGGCGGCGGCGATCTGAATCGGATCGAGCACGCGGAGATCGGCGTGCGGAATGATCTTCAGCACGTCATTCTGGGCTGCTGCCGGTGTAGCGGTGATGATCGAGGCGACGGCGAGTGCCGTCCCGCAGAGTAGGGAGGCGAGGCGTCCTGCGATCGTCGGGCACGCATAGGCTCTGGTCATGGCGGCATCGCTCGGTTGTTGCCATTGAAGCGTGACGACAACCGGGGAGGGAATGCAAGCGGGCGCGGGACTTGGGGAAACGCCGGCGACGGCGAGGTCCTTCACAACCTGCTGATCAGGGCCTCTGCCAGACGCTCGGCCCGGCCGGGGACGAACTCGAAGTAGAGATAAGGCTCGATCAGCTCCAGCTCCATCAGCATGAAGCCGTCGGGGCGGGCGAGCCCGTCGACGCGGGCATAGGCCGGTAGCCGCGGTGCCGCGTCGAGATAGCGGCGCGCAGCCGCCACCACCTCGGGGGAAGGATCGAACGCTTCGGGCGTCGCCCCGTACTGGAGATTGGCGCGCCACTCGCCGGGCTTCAGGCGGCGGCGGATCGCATGCGAGAACTCGCCGTCGATGAAGGTGAGGGTGGCCTCGCCGAGCGTGCCGATGTCGGACTGGAACGCCTGCAGCAGCGCCTCCCCGCCGTCGTAGTCATCGAGGTTCCACGCCGACGTCTGTCCCAGCTCCAGCTTCTGCACGCCGAAACCGCTCTGGCCGGAGACCGGCTTCAGGATGGCGCTGTCCCACCCTTCGCCTCGCATGCGGGCCTTGATCGCGTCCACGCTCGCCTGCGGCAGATGGACTGTCTTCGGGACGGCGAGCCCGCCTGACGCCATCTCCAGGAGATAGGTCTTGCGCAGGTTCCAGCGCAGGACCTCCGCGTCGTTGACGAGCCGGATGCCGCGCCCGTCAAGCGCGTCGAGCCAGTCGGCGAAGCGTTGCGGATCGGCGTGATAGTCCCAGCAGCAGATCGGCAGCACCAGATCCGCGGCCGCGAAGACGTCGATCGGTGTCTCGGTCCAGATCCGTAGGCTCGTCTCGACGCCCTTTTGGCTCAGCGCTTGCAGCAATGCCGCGAGGCTGGGCGTCGGCTCGGGATACTCGCGGCAGGTGGCGAACAGGATCATGGAGGGCCCCTAACGGGGCGGGTCAAGCTTCTTCAGCCGCTCGTCGATCATCTTGTAGAGCGGTTCCTTGGGATCGACGCGGGCGAGCAGGCGACCCCAGAGTGCGCGGGCCTCGGCGGCATTGCCGGCACGGGCCTCGGCCTCGCCGACGAAGAACAGCCCTTCGGCATTGTTCGGATCGAGGGCGAGGATGCGGCGCATCAGCGTCATGAAGTCCGGCGTCGCCGTCTCCGGCGGACTTCCCGGCGGGTGGAGAGCGCGCGCGTAGTCGACGAGTATGTCGACGCGCTCAGGCGCGGCGAGGGCGGCCCGCCGCAGGGCTTCGGTTGCGGCCGCTTCCTCGCCAAGCACGCGGCGCGCACGGGCGAGGCGCTGCCAGCCCTCGACGTCGCCAGGATTGTCCTCCAGCCGTTGGGCCAGGCCTTCGACCATGCCGCGGATCATCTGCTGGCGGTCGCCCGGCGCCATCTGCTGGGCAGCGGCGACGTCGGCGGCCGTCGGGCCGCGGGGGGCGCCCTCGGCGCGCTGACGACCGAGGTCGATGCCGGCTTCCGCCGCAGCGGAGTTGAGGCGCTCGGCCAGCATCGGCCGCCATGGTGCGTCGGGCCCGGAATCCGCTTCCAGGCTCAGCCAGTCGTCGATCGCGCCTTTGAGGTCGCCGTCCTGGGCGCGGGCGAGGCCGAGATAGAAGCGGGCGCGCGGGTCGCGCGGATCGAGGCCGATGGCCGAGCGGAAGGCGTCGCGGGCGCTATCGGAGACCTTGCCATCGGCCATGGCGACGCGAGCCTCGCCGAGCAGCGAGCGGAGGTCGGCACGGTGGGGATCCTTGGCGCTGGCGCGGGCCAGGGTCGCGGCCGCCTCGGCGACACGGTCCTGGCCGAGCTGGGTGCGGGCGAGCTCGGCGAGCGCGTCGGCGGAAACGGAGTCGTCGGAGAGAAGAGCCGCATCCGGCGCCGCGCCCGGAGTCCCTGGCGACCCGACCGCGAGGTAGAGCGCAAGCGCGCCGGCCGGAACCGCGCCCAGCACCAGCCCGACGAGGAAGACGCGGGCGCCAGTGTCCGGCGACGGAGCGGCGGACGGTTCTTCGGCTGCCCGCAGGATGCGCCGCTCGATCTCCGACCGTGCTGCGACGGCTTCGGGTTCCGAGATGAGGCCGGCCGCGCGGTCGCGATCGACTTCGGCGAGCTGGTCGCGATAGATGGCAAGGCCGCGTGCGGCCTCAGGCGCCGTCGATGCCTGGCTCCGGAGCAGTGGCCGCACCAGCGCGATCGTCGCGAGGACCATGGCCAGGATCGCGATCAGCCAGAAGGTCATCGCCGGTCATCCTCGGCGAGGACCTGTTCGAGCCGCGCGCGATCATTCGAGTCGAGTGCTACTGGCACGGAGGTTTCGGAGGGCTTGCGGCGGAGGAACACGGCGATGCCGATGGCGCCGAGGACCAGGATCAACGCCGGCCCGAACCAGAGGACAGCCGTCGCCACACGCAAAGGCGGATCCAGGCGGACGAAGTCGCCGTAGCGGGCAACGAGGTAGGTGCGGATCGCCGGGTCGGAGTCGCCGGCGACCAGCCGCTCGCGCACGATCTTCCTGAGGTCGCGCGCGAGATCGGCCTCGGAGTCGTCGATCGACTGGTTCTGGCAGACGAGGCAACGCAGTTCCTTGCCGAGCGCGCGGGCCCGGGTCTCGAGTGCGGGATCGGCGAGAATCTCGTCCGGCCGGATCGCAGCTGCCGGCATCGCCGCTGCGAGGGCGAGGATCAAGGCGAGGACGAGGCGCCTCATCGCGTCAGGCTCTTCATCAGCGGTCGGATGGTCTCGGCCACCACCTTCTCCGTCAGCGGTCCGACATGGCGGTGGCGGATACGACCCTCGGCGTCGACGACAAAGGTCTCGGGCACACCGTAGACGCCCCAGTCGATGCCGACGCGCCCGGAGGGATCGGTACCGATCCGGCGATAGGGATCGCCGAGCTCGACGAGGAAGCGTCGCGCGTCTTCGGGCTTGTCTTTGTAGTTGAGGCCGAAGATCGGCACCTCGCGGCCGAGGCGGGTGAGCACCGGATGCTCGGCACGGCAGGGGACACACCACGACGCCCATACGTTCACCAGGACCGGCGCGCCCTTGAGATCGGATGATGCGAGGCCGGGCTTGCCGGGCAGCAGCGGCGGCAGGTCGAAGTCGGGCGCCGGCTTGTCGAGGAGCGCCGAGGGCAGGGTGCCGGGGTCGCGGGTGAGGCCGACGGCGAAGTAGCCGGCGACGATTGCGAACAGCAGAAGCGGCGCCAGGAAAAGCCAGCGCATGCCTACTCCGCTGCCGCGAGCCGCTGCTTCGGCGCACCGACCCGGAGGCGCCGATCGGTCAGCGAGAGCCCGCCGCCGAGCGCCATGAGCAGGCAGCCGGCCCAGATCCAGGGCACCAGCGGATTGTGATAGAGCCGAACGGTCCAGGCGCCCTTGCCATCGGAATCGCCGACGACGACATAGAGATCGGCCAAGCCCGTGGTGTGGATGGCCGCCTCGGTCGTCTGCTGACGTTGCACCGGATAGAAACGGCGCTCGGGCGCGAGCACGGTCACTGGCTTGCCCCCCGAGGTCACGACGAAGCGCGCACGCTCGGCCTGGTAGTTGGGTCCGTTCGCCTGGATCACGCCCTCGAAGCGAAGGTCGTATCCTCGCATCGACACCACCTCGCCTGCCCTCATGGCAAGGATCTGCTCGGCCTGGAACAGCGTCGAGGCGGTCATGCCGGCAATCGCGATCGCCATCCCGGCATGGGCGACGGTCATGCCGAGCGCCGAGCGCGGCAGGTGGCGCCAGCGGTCGTAGCTTTCGGCCAGCGGTGCCCGGAACAGCCGCAGCCGCTCGGCGAACTCGATCATGGTGCCGACGAAGAGCCAGGCGGCAAGGCCGAGGCCGAGTGCGGCGATGAAGCCGGTGCCGCCGGAGGCATAGAGCACGATGCCGATGACGGCGATGGTGGCGATTCCTGCGGCCGCGAGCCGGCCGATCGCGCCGGCGATGTCGGCGCGCTTCCATGAGAGCAGCGGTCCGATCGCCATGGCGACGACCAGCGGGATCATCAGCGGCACGAAGGTCGAGTTGAAATAGGGCGGCCCGACCGAGACCTTGCCTGCGCCCAGCACGTCCAGGAACAGCGGGTAGAGCGTGCCCAGCAGCACCGTCGCCGCTCCCGTCGCCAGCAGCAGGTTGTTGAGGACCAGCGCGCCCTCCCGGCTCAGCGGCTGGAACAAACCGCCGGCCTTCAGCATCGGAGCCCGCCAGGCATAGAGCGCAAGCGATCCGCCGATGGCGGCGAAGAGGATCATCAGGATGAAGACGCCGCGCGCCGGATCGACGGCGAAGGCATGGACGGAGGTCAAGACGCCCGATCGCACCAGGAACGTTCCGATCAGGCTGAAGGAGAAGGCGATGAGGGCCAGCAGGATGGTCCAGCTCTTCAGCGCGTCGCGCTTCTCGACCACCACGGCCGAGTGAAGCAGCGCCGCTCCGATCAGCCACGGCATGAAGGAGGCGTTCTCGACCGGGTCCCAGAACCACCAGCCGCCCCAGCCGAGCTCGTAATAGGCCCACCAGCTGCCGAGCGCGATGCCGATGGTGAGCGCGAGCCAGGCGAACAGGGTCCACGGCCGGACCCAGCGCGCCCAGGCGGGGTCGACCTTACCTTCGATCAGCGCCGCGACGGCGAAAGAGAAGGCGACGGAGAAGCCTACATATCCGAGATACAGCCAGGGCGGATGGAAGGCGAGACCGGGGTCCTGCAGCAGCGGGTTGAGCTCGCGGCCGTCCAGCGGCGCCGGGAACTGGCGGGTAAAGGGATTGGAGGTGAACAGGATGAAGGTCAGGAACGCGACGCCAATCATGCCCTGTACCGCCAGCACGCGGGCACGGAGCCCTTCCGGCAAGTTGGCGCCGAACGAAGCGACGGCGGCGCTCATGAGCGCGAGGATGAGAATCCAGAGGAGCATCGAGCCCTCGTGGTTCCCCCAGACCCCGCTCAGGCGGTAGAGGAGCGGCATACTCGTGTGCGAGTTGCGCGCGACAGTCACCACCGAAAAATCCGAGGTGACGTAGGCGTAGGTGAGCGCGACGAAGGCGGCGGCGACGGCGGCGAGCTGAACATAGGCGGCGGGACGGGCGAAGGCGGTCAGCGCCGCATCGCCGCGGGCGGCGCCGATCAGCGGCACGATCGACTGGGCAACGGCGACGATGAGCGCCAATGCCAGCGCGAGCTGCCCGAGCTCGGCGATCATGGCTTCTTCTCCGGCTGCCACTGCCCGGACTTCTTCAGGGCGTCGACCACCTCCGGCGGCATGTAGGTCTCGTCGTGCTTGGCCAGCACGTTCCGCGCCTCGAAGGTGCCCTGGAGGAGGCGTCCCTCGGCGATGACCCCCTGGCCCTCGCGGAACAGGTCGGGAAGGATGCCGGCGAAGCGGACGGGGATGGCGGCGGCGCCGTCAGTCACCTTGAAGGTGATGGTGACGCCGTCGCCAGCCTTGCCCAGGCTACCGGGCTCGACCAGACCGCCCAGGCGGAAGCGGCGGTCGGGTCCGATCTCCTTCGCCAGTGCCTCGCTGGGCCCATAGAAGAAGACGAGACTGTCGCGAAAGGCGTTGAGGACCAGGCCGGCCGCAGCGGCGAGCAACGCCATGCCGACGCTGACCGCGACCAGCCGGCGGCGCTTGCGGGTCATTCCGCTCTCCCTTCCAGGCGTTCAAGCTCGGCCTGTCGACGCTTCAAGCGCATCACCGAGTCGAGCACCATCAGCCCCAGCACAAGCAAGGTCACACCGTAGGCGGGCCACACGAAGGCGGCATATCCGCCCATTCCCAGGAACTCTGTCATCGCCGCTATCCTTGCGCGCGCGCCATCGCCAGCGTCCGCAGGCGATGCTCGAGGATCGCCGCGCGCACGCGCAGCAGAAGGAGCGTGGCGAACAGCAGCATGTAGGCCGCTGCCATCACCAGCAGGGGCATCAGGATGTCCGGATGGATCGCCGGCTTGGCGAAGCGGCTGATCGAAGCCGGTTGGTGCAGCGTATTCCACCAGTCGACCGAGAACTTGACGATCGGCACGTTGATCCAGCCGACCAGGGCCAGGATCGCTCCGGCCCGGGCCCCGCGCTCGGGATCGTCGAAGGCATGCACGAGCGCGATGTAACCCAGGTAGAGGAAAAGCAGCACCAGCACCGAGGTCAGGCGTGCATCCCACACCCAGAAGGTGCCCCACATCGGCTGGCCCCAGAGCATGCCGGTCGCCAGCGCGATGATGGTGAAGCCGGCACCGATCGGCGCTGCCGACTGCGCGATCAGGTCGCCGAGGCGATGCCGCCAGATCAGCGCCACCGCCGAGGCCAGCGCCATGGTGGTGTAGGCGCCGAGCGCCATCCAGGCGGCGGGCACATGCACATACATGATGCGGACGGTGTCGCCCTGCTGATAGTCGCGTGGCGAGGCGATCAGCGCCAGATAGAGGCCGGCGACGAACGCGACGGCAGCGCCGCCGGCGCACCAGGGCAGAACCGCCCGGGCGAGCCGCTGGAAGCGGGCAGGATTAGCGAAGCGATGCAGGCTTCCGGTCATGCCCCATTATACCATGTCAGCCGACGGCTTGACGCAACGCGGCGGCCGCGGCAATGGGGGCGAGCGCCAGAGTCGCCAGCAGGCAGGCTCCCAGCAGCATTAGGTGCGGAGCGGCTTCCAGGCCGGTGAGGGCGGCCTCGGTCGCTGCGGCGCCGAAGATCAGCACGGGAATGGCAAGAGGCAGCACGAGGAAGGCGACGAGCACGCCGCCGCGACGGGCCCCCAGCACCAGGGCGGCGCCGATCGCCCCCAGCAGGCTGAAGCAGGGCGTGCCTAGGACCATCGCTCCCACCAGCGTCGCCAGCCCGTCCGCCGGCATCGCCAGCATGAGCGCCAATACCGGGGCTGCGACGATCAGCGGCACCCCCGTCACCAGCCAGTGCGCGGCGGCCTTGGCCAGCGCCACCGACCACAAGGGCAGCGGGCCCAGTGCCAGCTGCTCCAGCGAGCCGTCGTCGTGGTCGGCCTGGAACAGCCGGTCGAGCGACAGCATGGCGGCGAGCAAGGCTGCCACCCAGACGACGCCGGCCGAAAGCCGGGAAAGGATGTTGGCTTCAGGGCCGACACCGAAGGCGAACAACACGACCACCAGCACCGCGAACATGACCGCGACCAGCGCGTCGGCCGCTTGCCGGAGCGACAGCGCCAGATCTCTTCGGACGAGAGCGAGGAAGGCGGTCACGCTCGTCCCAGCTCCAGCCGACGGGCAGCGGGCAGACGAAAGGTGACATGGGTCGCTATCGCAACGGCGCCTCCGCTGCCGCGATGGTGCTCGACGGCCGCTTCCAGCCTCTCGACAGATGCTGCATCAAGTCCGTTGGTCGGCTCGTCGAGCAGCCAGATCGGTG
>CAMDFP010000143.1 GCA_945897335.1 Asaia bogorensis
ATGTCGAAGACGGGCGCTGGCAGGGTCAGTGGCGCGAAGCCAGCGGGCGTAGCCACCTCTACCTACACTCCCTCGGCACCCTTCGCGGGGTGCGCATTCTAAGGGAGCGCGGTATCGTTCCGCCGACGTTCCTCGCGGATGTGCAAGAGCCTGAGCTGGTGTCGACGTTTCCGCGGATCGAGGCCACCTCCTCCACGGCGGTGGCGCTGTTGCGCTACCTCGCAAACTTTATCGTCCTCGAAACAGAGGAGAGGCGCTCGCTTTCGGGCGAGGAGTGGCAACTCGTGCATCAGGAGTTCGCCCTGCTGAACCGCCCCGAGCTGTTCTTGCTGGTGCGCCAGATCAACTTCGCAGCCGAACGGCTGCGGGTCCTGCAGCAGCTCTATGACGCCGACATCTCGCTCCTGCACGAGTATTTCGCCCTCAAGTAGTCGAGGCGATCCTAGAAATCCAGGTCGGCGTAGTGCTTGGGCGGCGGCGCGCCGGGGATATGGTCGGCGAGGATCGGGCGGAACGAAGGCCGGGACTTCATCCGCGCGTACCACTCCTTCGCTTCCGGGTGATCCTCCCAGGGGACGTCGCCGGTGTAGTCGAGGGCGGAGAGATGCGCCGCCGCGGCCACGTCCGCCAGCGTCAGCCGATCTCCGGCGAGCCAGGTCCGCCGCTCGGCCAGGAACGCCATGTAGTCGAGATGGACGTGGAGCGCCCTCATCCCGTCGCGGATCGCCTGGCTGTTGGGCGTGCCGAGGCCGAGAAAGCGCTTCATCATCTTCTCTTCGATGAGCGCGCGCGAGACCTCGCGGTCGAACTTGTCGTCGAACCAGGCGACCAGCCGGCGCACCTCGGCGCGCTCGGTTGCGTCACCTAAGATCAGCGGGCGTTCGGGATAGACCTCCTCCAGGTACTCGCAGATCGGGCCGGCATGGACGATCTGGGCGCCCGAGTCCTCGACCAGGACGGGGACCTCGCCGGCCGGGTTCATGTCCATGAACTCGGGCCGGCGCTCCCAGGTCTTTTCGACCTTCATCTCGAACGGGAGGTTCTTCTCGGCGAGCGCGAGGCGGACCTTGCGTGACCCGGCCGAGAGCCAGAGGTGATAGAGCGTGCGCATCAAGGCCGCACTCTATACGAGAAGCGGCCCCGGAGTCGCAAAGCCTCCGGCGAGGGACGGATCAGCGGCGCAGCAGCGAGAAGGCGAAGTCGCGGCCGAGACCCTGGTTGAGCGCCAGATGTATCCACAGCATGGCGTAGGGCTCGAGCAGCCTGGAGATGCGGAGCGCCCCGGCGTCCGCCGCCTCGAAGCCGAGGTCGGTCATCAGGCTGAGCACGACCAGCTTCCGACCGGCGTCGTCACCGGCGACAAACATCGCCGCGAAGCCATCGGGGAACCTGGCGTCCTCCATCCCCAGGTAGCCGACCTGGTTGAGGGCCTTGAAGACATGCGCCTCGGGTGCCCAGGCCGCGACCTGCTCGCCACCGGAGATATCGAAGCCCATCGCGAGGTCGAGCTGGCCGTCGGTATAGGCGAGCGGGTTGGTGCAGTCGATCACCGTCTTGCCGGCGAGCTCCCCGGCGGCGGCAATCGCCGCCTCCGGCACCGTGGCAACGACGGCCCCTCTGTCGATGGCGTTCGCTGCCGCCTTGGCATTCGCCGACGCCGGATCCCGGACACCGAAAACGATGTCGTGGCCGACGCGAGACCAGCTCACGCCAAGCGAGGTGCCGACGCTGCCAGCGCCGATAATCGCGATCTTCATGCACGTCCCCGAGACATCCCGCCCTCCAGGATGGGCCAATCCAGGCATCCGTCCAAGAGGGAGGCCGCGACCTTAAGTTGGTTTTTCGTTTGTCGCGGACGCGAGGACGGCCTCGACGCCGCCCTCCGGCAGCGTCCGCCGGAGGGCCTCGGCAATGGCGCGGGCATCGCCGAGACCGTCATGGGCACGGCCGATCGCGGCGAATGCGAACACCGAGGGCAGGTCGGACGAGACGACATGGCTGTCGCGGACCGCGGCCCGGCTGAAGTGCCGGCTCAGGCTGCCGAACGTCATGGCGGCAAGCGGGTCCGCGATGCCGGCCAGCCGCGCATTCTGCCGAAGCCAGGCATCGTCGCCGCCGTTGCAAAGAAGCATGCGCGCACCGTCGGCGAAATCCGCCAGCCGCCATAGCGCCACGGCAATGTCCACGCCCTCGCGATCGATCCGCTCCTGCGCAATCCCGGTCAGGCCCGTGATGTAGTCGCTGAGGGTCGGGTTGAGCCGGGGCTTCACCGCCAGATCGAGGGTGCCGGTCTCGCGCAGTCCGGCATCCAGGCGTACCGCGCCGATCTGGATGATCTCCGGATACTCGCCGGGGCCGGTCCAGCCGCGCGCCGCCGACCCCGGCCAAGCGGTCAGTTCCAGATCGAAGACGACGAGCATGGACCCCAGAATAGAATGCCCTCCCGTCCGGGGGAACGGGAGGGCGGGGTGCGGGACGAGCGGCCGGAGGAACGGTCGGCTCTGGCCCCGCAATCCTGGCGGCCTTACGGCCAGCCGACGCGATCGAAGATGCGGACGGCTTCCGGGTTGTGCTTGGAGAGCGTGGCGAGCGAGACGGTCTCGGCCTTGAACGGGCCGAAGGAGGCGACGGCCGCCGAACGGGCGACGCCGGCCTTGATCGGGAACTCGCCGACGACTTCGGCATAGATCTTCTGCGCCTCGTCGGAGAGCAGGAACTCGATCAGCGCCACCGCCTGCGGGATGTTCTTGGCGCTCTTGGTGACGCCGATGCCGGAGATGTTGACGTGGGTGCCGCGGTCGGCCTGGTTCGGCCAGAACACCTTCACCTTGGCGGCCGAATCCGAATCGGCCGCGTCCTTCGAGGCCAGCATGCCGGCGAGGTAGTAGGTGTTGACCAGCGCCACGTCGCATTCGCCGGCCGCGATCGCCTTGATTTGGTCGCGATCGCCGCCCTGCGGCTTGCGGGCGAGGTTGGCGGCCAAGCCCTTGGCCCAGGCCTCGGCCTTGGCCGGACCGACCGCCTCGATCATCGCCGAGAGCATCGACTGGTTGTAGATGTGCGAAGACGAGCGGACGCAGATCTTGCCCTTCCATTTCGCGCTGGCCAGGTCCTCGTAGGTCGAGAGCTCGGCCGGCTTCACCCGGTCGACCGAGTACATGATCGGCCGGGCCCGCATCGAGAGCGCCGTCCACATGCCCTCCGGATCACGCAGCGTGGCGGGCACGATCTCGTCGATCGCCGGCGACTTCACCGGCTGGAAAAGACCCGCATCCTTCGCCCGGACGAGACGGCCAGCATCGACGGTCATCAGGAGGTCGGCGGGGCTGGCCGCGCCTTCGGCCTTCAGCCGCTCGATCAGCGCATCCTCGCCGCCCGAGACCAGGTTGACCTTGATCTTGGTCTTCTGGGTGAAGGCATCGAGGAGGGGCTTGATCAGCGCTTCCTGGCGATAGGAGTAGAGATTGACCTCCTCAGCCATCGCCGGGACCTGCAGCAGGCCGAAGGCGAGGACGAAAGCCGGGACGAATTTGCGCATCTGCGATCCCTCCAGGGACTTTAGTTATTGATAATCACTCGCAAATATTCACCCGATGATCAAGCATGATCTTTGTCGCACCCTCCTCGCACTCGGTTGATCCGTGACGACAGATGAATCTTGCTGACTCCCTGGTCCGGGCCGCGCGCGCCCATGGCGACCGTCCGGCGCTCGCCCTCGGCACCGAGGACCGCCTGGACTATGCCGGCTTCGCCCGGCGGGCGGGTGCGCTGGGCGAGGGCCTCAGGCGCCGGTTCGGCCTCGCTCCCGGCGACCGCGTCGCACTCGCGATGAAGAACCATCTGGACTACCTGCCGCTGCTTTACGGCTGCTGGTGGGCCGGCCTCGCCGCGGTGCCGGTCAACGCCAAGCTGCACGCCAAGGAGATCGCCTACATCCTTGCCGACTCGGGCGCCCGCCTGGTGCTGGCGACCGACGACATGGCGGAGACCGTCGCGGCCGCCGCGGCGGAGGCCGGAACCCGGCCGGCCGTGCTCCAGGTCGGCTCGGCGGAGCTGGAACGGCTGGCGGCCGTGGCGCCCTCGGCGCCGGCGGAGCAGGCGGACTCGGACCTCGCCTGGGTCTTTTACACCTCCGGGACCACCGGCCGGCCGAAAGGCGCCATGCTGAGCCACGCCAATCTCCTGGCGATGACGCTCTGCTACTTCGCCGACGTCGATACTGTCTCGCCCGGCGACGCCATGCTGCATGCGGCACCGCTGTCGCACGGGTCGGGCCTCTATGCGCTTCCCAACGTCGCGGCGGCCGCCAAGCAGGTGATCCCGGTTTCCGGCGGCTTCGACGGGGCGGAGATCGCCGCGCTCCTCGGCCATCACCGGGGCGTCGCCATGTTCGCCGCCCCCACCATGGTCTCGCGGCTGGTCGCGCATCCGGCCGTTGCCGCCAGCCAGGTCCCGGGCCTCAAGACCATCATCTATGGCGGCGGCCCCATGTACGTCGCCGATCTCAAGCGCGCGCTCGAGGTCTTGGGCCCCCGCCTCGCCCAGATCTACGGCCAGGGCGAGAGCCCGATGTGCATAACCTCGCTGCCGAAGGCGATCATCGCCGATCGTGCGCACCCGCGCTGGGAGGCACGCGTCGCCTCGGCCGGCATCCGCCAGTCGACGGCCGAGATCCGCATCGCCGACGAGGACGACCGGCCGCTGCCGACCGGCGAGATCGGCGAGATCCTGGTGCGGGGGCCGCAGGTGATGGCGGGATACTGGAACCGGCCCGAGGCGAACGCTCAGGCCCTGAAAGGCGGCTGGCTCCACACCGGCGACGTCGGTGTGCTGGACGAGGACGGTTTCCTCACCCTCAAGGACAGGTCCAAGGACCTGATCATCTCCGGGGGGGCCAACATCTACCCGCGCGAGGTCGAGGAGGTGCTGCTGCGGCATCCGGACGTGATCGAGGCGGCGGTCGTCGGCCGGCCGCACCCGGACTGGGGCGAGGAGGTTGTCGCCTTCGTCGTCACCCGCACCGGCACCACCGTCCCGGAGTCCGCCCTCGACAGCCTGTGCCTTGAGGAAATTGCCAGATTTAAACGGCCCAAGGCCTACCGGTTCGTCTCGGAACTTCCCAAGAACAACTATGGAAAGGTGGTCAAATCCACGTTACGGACCGGGTTTTGATTGGTATTAGATCAAATGTCCGATAAGTGACGGCCATGGTTGAGTTCGTAAAGCCCCCCCGTTCGCTGGTCGATAAGACTGGCCGCGGTACGCCCGGCGCCGGCGATCGCCTGATCAAGAAGGCAGATCAGGCGGTGAAGGATCATCAGGGCCGCGTCGACTACAAGAAGATCGCCGGCGCCTCGCTCGACAAGCTCCACCAGCTCATGCTCGATTTCCTGGCCAATCCTCTCGCCAACGGCGAGACCGGCCACAAGATCTACGAGCTCTGTCACGACCTCAAGGGCGAGGGCGCCAGCTTCGGATATCCGGCCGTGTCCCGGGTCGCCGACCTCATCTGCCGGGTGATGGACTGCAAGGCCCAGCGCAGCCAGCGCTTCCTCGAGATCGTCAAGATCGAGGTCGACTCGATCCGCGCGATGGTCCGCTTCGACGTCAAGGGCAACCCGCGCGGCTTGGCGATGGAGATCATCGACGCGCTCGAGTTCCTGGTCGACAACTACCTCGAGAAGCTGAAGGCCGAACAGGCCGCCTGAACGTTGCGGCGATCAGCGAAGCCGGCCAATCTCCGCCGGTGACCGACCCCCTCCTCGTCGTCATCCTCCTCACCTTTCTTCTCGCCGGACTGGTCAAGGGCGTCATCGGCCTCGGGCTCCCGACAATTGCCGTCGGCCTCCTGAGCCTCGCGATGACGCCGGCCGAGGCGGCGGCGCTGCTGGTCGTGCCCTCGCTGGTGACCAATATCTGGCAGCTCGCCGCCGGGCCGAGCTTCGCCGCTCTCGCCCTCCGGCTCCTGCCGATGATGCTGGGCGTCTGTCTCGGCACCTGGGCGGGAAGCGGGCTTCTGACCGGCGCGGGTGCGGCCCAGGCGTCGATCGCGCTCGGCGTCGCCCTCCTGGCCTATGCGGGACTCGGCCTGACCACGCTTCGCCTCTCGGTCCCGCCTGCCTGGGAACGGCTGTTGGCGCCGCTCATCGGGATCGCGACCGGTCTCGTTACCGCCGCCACCGGCGTTTTCGTCATTCCGGCGGTGCCTTACCTGCAGGCGCTCGGCCTCGGCAAGGACGATTTGGTCCAGGCGCTCGGCCTCTCCTTCACCGTCTCGACGGTGGCGATGGCAGCCAGCCTCGCCCATGAAGGCGCCTTCGGCGGCACCGACGCCACGCTGTCTGTTCTTGCGGTAGCTCCGGCGCTGGTCGGCATGGGGCTCGGGCAATGGCTGCGCGGCCGGATCAGCCCAGAGATGTTCCGCCGCAGCTTCTTCCTGGGACTGCTCGCGCTTGGCGCCCATCTGGCGCTGAGGGCGGTGATCTAGCTCTTCGCCGCCTCGCGGGCGCGGAGCTCGCGCCGCATGATCTTGCCGGTGGTAGTCATCGGCAGCGCATCCAAGAACTCGACCGCGCGCGGATACTCATGCTGGGCGAGCTTGGTCTTCACGAACTCCTGCACCTCGCGGGCCAGCGCCGCATCGCCGGTGCGGCCGGGCTTCAGGACCAGGAACGCCTTGATGCTCTCGGTCCGGATCGGGTCGGGCACGCCGATGACGGCGGCCAGCGCCACGGCCGGATGCTTCAGCAGGCACTCCTCGACCTCGACCGGGCCGACGCGGTAACCCGCCGTGGTGATCAGGTCGTCCGAGCGCCCGACGAACCAGATGTAGCCGTCCTCGTCCTGACGGGCGAGGTCGCCGGTGAGCAGGAAGTCGCCGGCATACTTCGCGTCCGTCGCCTTCGGATTGTTCCAGTAGCCTAGGAACATCACCGGGTCGCCGCGGCGGATGCCGACCTCGCCGACCTCGCCCCGCGGCTTCTCCCGGCCCGCATCGTCGACGATGCGGACGTCGTGGCCGGGGATCGGCCGGCCCATGGCGCCCGGCCTGACCGGCACCATCCCGGCGCAATTGCCGACGACCAGGTTGCACTCGGTCTGGCCGTAGAACTCGTTGATGGTGAGGTCGAAGGTCGCCCGGCCCCAGTCCAGCAGCTCGGCGCCCAGGCTCTCGCCGCCGGACCCGATGCTGCGCAGCTTGAACCCGTGCCGGCGCGGGTTTTCCACCTGGCGCATCAGCTTGAGAGCCGTCGGCGGCAGGAAGGCGTTCCGGACCTCGTGGCGCGCCATGAAGGCAAGCGCCTCGTCCGGATCGAACTTGGCGAAGCGGCGGGAGACCACCGGCACGCCGTGATGCCAGGACGGCAGCAGCACGTCGATGAGACCGCCGATCCAGGCCCAGTCGGCCGGTGTCCAGAAACGGTCACCGGCCTGCGGGAAGAACTCATGCGGATACTCGACGCCCGGCAGATGCCCGAGTAGCACGCGATGGGCGTGAAGAGCACCCTTCGGGTTCCCGGTGGTGCCCGAGGTGTAGATGATGAGGGCAGGATCGTCGGCCGCGGTGTCAACGGTAACGAAGCTGTCGGACGACTTCGCCAGCGCCGGCGCCAATGCGGCGAAGCCGGCGCCGTCCTTCGCTTCGTCGACCACCAGAACCAGCTCGAGATCCGGCAGCCGGTCGCGGATCGGCCGGAGCTTGGCGTAGCTCGCCGCGTCCGTGATCACCGCCCGGGCGCCGGCATCGCCGAGGCGGAAGGCGAGCGCATCCTCGCCGAACAGCGTGAACAGCGGGATGGCGACCAGGCCAGCCTTGTAGCAGGCGACATGGGCGAAGGCGGTCTCCGGCCGTTGCGGTAACAGGATGCCCACGCGATCGCCGCGGGCGAGGCCATGGCCTAAGAGCAGGTTGGCCAGCCGGTTCGCCTGACGCCTGATCTCGCCGAAGCGCCAGCGCTCGACCTGCCCGTCCTCGCGCTCGTGGATCAGCGCCAGGGCCTCGTCGCCATGCTTGTCACAGAGGTCGTGGCCGAGGTTGTAGCGGGCCGGAATTTTCCAGCGGAACCCGCCGACCAGCGCCTCGTAGCTGGCCGTACGGGTCAGCACTTCAAGAGCTCGACTACATGGTCGGCGATGGCGAGCGAGGCCGTCAGCCCCGGCGACTCGATGCCGTAGAGATTGACCAGGCCGGGGATGCCGGTCTCGCGCGGCCCCTGCACCAGGAAGTCCTTCGCCGGCTCGCCCGGCTTCTGCAGCTTCGGGCGCATCCCGGCATAGCCCGGCGCCAGCGCCCCATCCGGGAGGTCCGGCCAGTAGGTTCGGATCGCGGCGTAGAAGCTGTCGGCCCGGCATGGGTCGACGTCGTAGGTGATCTGGTCGACCCATTCGACATCCGGCCCGAACTTCGTCTGTCCGGCAAGATCGAGGGTGACGTGGATGCCCAATCCCGCCTGCTCCGGCGCCGGGTAGATCAGCCGCGAGAATGGCGGCTTCACCCCGGTCAGCACGTAGTAGTTGCCCTTGGCGAGATAGGCCGGCGGCACCGTCTCTGGGTTCAGTCCTTCCAGCCCTCGCGACAGCTTCTGGGCGTGTAGGCCCGCCGAGTTCACCAGGGTCCGGCAGCGAAGCCGCATCGGCTCGGCACCACCGACCTCGATCTCGATTGAATTGTGCCCGACATGGCCGCCAAGGACGGGCGACAGGAAGGCCAGCATGGCGCCCCGGTCCTCTGCGTCGCCCTGGAGCGCCAGCATGAAGGAATGGCTGTCGACGATGCCGGTGAGCGGCGAGTGCAGCGCGCCGATGCACGAGAGCGCCGGCTCCATCGCCTTCGCCTCCGCCGCCGAGAGCCAGGCGAGGTCCCCGGCGCCGTTCCTGGCGGCGATGGCTCTCAGCTTCTCCATCCCCGGCCGTTGCGACTCGTCGGTGGCGACGATCAGCTTGCCCGACTGCCGGTGCGGCACGCCGTGCTCGGCGGCGAAGCGGTAGAGCAGGTCGCGGCCGGCGACGCAGAACTTCGCCTTCAGGCTGCCGGTCGGGTAGTAGATCCCCGCATGGATGACCTCGGAGTTGCGGGACGAAGTCTCGGTACCGATCGAGTCGGCGGCCTCCAGCACGATCACCTCGCGGCCCTCGAGCGCCAACGCGCGCGCGATCGCCAGCCCCACCACTCCGGCCCCGACCACCACTGCATCAACCGATTCCGTCATGGCCGGCACTCTTGGCCGCGACCGCAAAAAGGGTCAAGCGGAAGCCGCCAGGCCCGGCTTCGGCTGTCAAATCGGCAAGGACGCGGCTATGCTGGCGGCGGTTACCAGTCCGGCCCTGTTTTTTAGACCATGCCCCTCGACATCGTCCCGTCGGTCTGCCCGCATGACTGTCCGAGCACCTGTGCGCTGGAAGTCGAGAGGCTGGATGCGCGTACCATCGGCCGGGTCCGGGGCGCCGGCGAGAATCCGTATACGGCGGGCGTCGTCTGCGCCAAGACCGCGCGCTATGCCGAGCGCGTCCATCACAAGGACCGGCTGCGCGTCCCGATGATGCGGACGGGGCCCAAGGGCTCCGGGCAGTTTCGCGAGATCGGCTGGGACGAGGCCCTCGACCGCACCGCCGAAGCCTTCATCGCCGCTGCCGCCAGGCACGGCAGCGAGACGGTCTGGCCCTACTACTACGCCGGCACCATGGGCCTGGTGCAGCGGGACGGCATCAATCGCCTTCGCCACGTCATGCGCTATTCCGGCCAGGGCAAGACCATCTGCACGGCGCTCTGCGATGCCGGATGGAACGCCGGCCACGGCACCAAGCGCGGCGTCGACCCGCGCGAGATGGCCGAGTCCGACCTGATCGTGATGTGGGGCGGCAACCCGGTCGCGACCCAGGTCAACGTCATGACCCATGTCAGCCGGGCCCGGAAGGAACGCGGCGCCAAGCTGGTCCATATCGACGTCTACCGGAACGGCACCGCCGAGGCCGCCGACATCTTCCTGATGGTCAGGCCCGGCACCGACGGGGCGCTGGCAGCAGCGGTCGCCCATGTGCTGCTGAAGGAAGGCTACGCCGACCGCGCGTATCTCGCCCGCTACACCGACTTCTCGCCCGAGGTCGAGGCCCACTACGCCGACAAGACGCCTGAATGGGCGGAAGCGATCTGCGGCGTTCCCGCGGCCGAGATCGTCGCCTTCGCCCGCCTTTACGGGCAGACGAAGAAAGCCTTCATGCGGGTCGGCTACGGCTTCAGCCGGTCCCGGAACGGCGCCGCCCAGGTGCATGCGGCCACCTGCCTGCCGGCGATCACCGGCGCCTGGCAGCACCGCGGCGGCGGCGCGCTCTATTCCAATTCGGCGATCTACCCCTGGAACAAGACGATGATCGAGGGGCTGGACCGGATCGATCCGGCCGTCCGCTCGCTCGACATGAGCCGCATCGGCCCGGTGCTGGTCGGCGAGGCGGAGGCATTGAAGGGCGGGCCGCCGGTCACCGCCATGCTGGTGCAGAACACCAACCCCGCGGTGGTGGCGCCCGAGCAGGCGAAGGTCATCGCCGGCCTGATGCGGGACGATCTGTTCTTCTGCGTGCACGAGCAGCTGCCGACCGACACGGTCAAGTACGCCGACATCGTGCTGCCGGCGACCACCTTCCTCGAGCATGACGACATCTACCAGGGCGGCGGCCACAGCTTCGTGATGATGGGCGCCCAAGCGATCGAGCCGCATGCCGAGAGCCGGTCCAACCACGAGGTCCTGCAGGGCCTGGCGAAGCGCCTCGGCGCCGAGCATCCCGCCTTCGACATGACCTCATGGGAGCTCTGCGACTGGACGCTGAAGGCTTCCGGCCTGCCGGACGCGGCAACCCTGAAGGAGATCCGCTGGCACGACTGCGCGCTTCCCTTCGAGACCGCGCATTGCCTCGACGGCTTCGCCACCACCGACAAGCGCTTCCACTTCATGCCAGACTGGAAAGCGGTCGGGGCGGACGTCGCCCACATGCCGCGCCTGCCCGGCCATGTCGATACCATCGAGAAGGCGACCGCCGAGCATCCGTTCCGGATGACCACCTCGCCGGCGCGCCAGTTCCTGAATTCCAGCTTCACCGAGATGCCGACCTCGATCGCGCGCGAGGTGCGCCCCAGCCTGATGATCCATCCGGAGGATGCCGCCCGCCTCGGCGTCGCCGCCGGCGACGTGGTCCGGGTCGGCAACCGGCGGGGCGACGTCGCCCTTCATGCGAAGATCTTCGACGGGCTCCGCCCGGGCGTGGTGGTCGCCGAGGGCATCTGGCCGAATTCCGCCCACATCGAGGGCAAGGGCATCAACGTCCTGGTCGGGGCCGATGCCGGCCCGCCGGCCGGAGGTGCCGTCTTCCACGACATCGCCGTCTGGGTCCGACCCGCATGACCCGCGCCCACGTCATCGTCATCGGCAACGAGAAGGGCGGTTCGGGCAAATCGACCACCGCCATGCATCTGGTGGTGGCATTGCTGCGCCAGGGCTACCGGGTCGGCTCGATGGATCTCGATGCCCGCCAGGGCACGCTGACCCGCTACGCCGCCAACCGCTCGGCCCGCGCCATCATCGTCGGTGCCGACCGCTTGCCGTTGCCGACTCATGTGCCGATCGCCCGATCCGAGACCGCCGATCTCGCCGCGGCCGCGGTCGACGAGCGCCGGCGCTTCGAAGCGGCCTTCGACGAGCTGGTGGTCACCCAGGACTATCTGGTCATCGACTGCGGCGGCTCCGACAACTTTCTCGGTCGTCTCGGCCATGCCCATGCCGACACTCTGGTGACGCCGCTGAACGACAGCTTCATCGACCTCGACATGCTGGCGCTGATCGACCCCGAGACCCTGGCGATCCAGCGCCCCGGCGTCTATTCGGAGCTGGTGTGGGAGAGCCGCAAGCAGCGGGCGCTTCGCGACCGCGGCACGATCGACTGGATCGTCATGCGCAACCGGCTCTCGGCCCTGGACGCCCGCAACAAGCGCGACATG
>CAMDFP010000144.1 GCA_945897335.1 Asaia bogorensis
AATTTTATGTTCACCCTTACGAAAGAGCAAAAAGAAAAATTAGCCAAATTCTCTAATGTTAAGACAGTTCAAGAAGCAATTCGCCCTAGAGGTCAATATGTAGATTATGTATTTCCACACGATGCTAAATTAGGATGGAACGAAGATAACTTTGGTCCACTTATTATTCCAGCTAAAGGAATGACGTTAAATCTTAACATGGGTAATATCGAAATGTATAAAAGAGCGATAGAAGTGTACGAAGGGAATAAAGTAGAGATTAAAGATGATGGTATTTATATCGCTGGACAAAAGACAGAATCATACACTTTCCAAATGAACTGGGGGTATCCCGCCTCGAGCGCCGCCTTGAGGAAGGCTTCGCAGAGCGGATGCTTGAGGCGGAGGTCGGAGACGCCGAGGGGCCCGCCGGTGCCGTGCAACTCGCTCTCGCCCCGCTCCTGGTGCTCGGCGCGCCGGAAGTAGGGCAGCACGTCGGAGAAGGACCAGCCGGCATTGCCGAGCTGGCGCCAGTGGTCGTAGTCCTCGGCTTGGCCGCGGATGTAGATCAGCCCGTTGATCGAGGACGAGCCGCCCAGAACCTTGCCTCGGGGCCAGACGATCGAGCGGCCGTTGATGCCCTTGTCCGGCTCGGTCTCGAAGCCCCAGGAGAGCGGCGAGAGGATGTTGCGGAAGTATCCCACCGGCAGGTGGATCCAGGGGTCGGTGTCCTTGGGCCCCGCTTCCAGCAGCAGCACGCGCACCTTCGGGTCCTCGCTGAGCCGCCCGGCCAGCGCACAGCCGGCCGAGCCGCCGCCGACGATGACGACGTCGGCCTCGCTCATGCCGGGCGGCGCTTGAGAATGTGGACGCAGCTCATGGTCATCACGGTCTCGTCCGCCTGCGTCACGAAGGCGTAGCGGATGCGGACGGTGCCGCGATCGGGCTTGGATGAGGACGCCTTGGTCTCCATCACCTCGCCCTTGGCCCGGATCGTGTCACCGGGCCGCACCGGCCGGGTCCAGCGCAGCTCGTCCATGCCGGGCGACCCCATCGAGCCGCCCTTGAGGAGACCTGAATCCAGGACCATGCGGAATCCCAGCGCCAAGGTCTGGAAGCCCGACGCGATGAGGCCGCCGAAGGGCCCGGCCTTTGCGGCGCCGAGGTCGATGTGGAAGGGCTGGGGATCGTAGAGCGTGGCGAAGTCGATGATCGCCGACTCCGTCAGCGTGACGCCGCCGGTGGTGAAGGTGTCACCGACCTTGAAGTCCTCGAAGAACCGGTCGCTCATGGGCGCCCCGCGAGCGAGGTGCCGAGCTGAACGCCGGGCCTGTTGGCGATGGCGGTGAACCAGCGCTGCAAATTGGCGAGGTCGGGGAAGGCGCGGTTGAGCGCCGTCTTCAGCCGCCAGACATTGCAGTAGAGCGCGATGTCGGCGATCGAGAAGTCGCCGGCGATCCACTCGCTCTTGGCCAGGCGCTCGTCGAGGCGGGTCAGCGCCGCGCGGATCCGCCTGTCGAAGTCGGCGATGACCTCGTCCGGCACCTTGCCGGGGAAGTCGTCCTGGATGTGGAAGAGGGCGTTGAACGGCGCGTAGACGTCGGTCATCGCGGTCGCCAGCGCCTCGAACACGCGGGCCCGCGCGCCGGCGCCGGCCGGCAGCAGCTTGCCGCTCTTCTCGGCGACGTAGATCAGGATCGCCGTCGACTCGATCAGCGTCAGCGGCCCGTCGGCGACGTCGTTGTCGACGATCACCGGGATCTGGCCGGCCGGGTTCATCTTCAGGAACTTCGGCGTCTTCTGGTCGCCTTTCGACAGGTCGACCTTGTGGATGGTGTGCGGAAGTCCCGACTCCGCCAGCGCGATCGCTGCACGCAGTCCATTGCTGGTCGCCGCCGTATAAGCATCGATCATCGAAGTGCCTCCGCTACTGCCTTGCCGAGATCGACGGTGTTCGCCTGGCCGCCGATGTCGGGCGTGCGCGGGCCCCCGCCGCCCAGAACTTCCTCGATGGCGCGGACGATGGCATCCGCCGCGTCCTTGTGGCCGAGATGCTCCAGCATCATCGCGCCCGACCAGATCTGGCCGATCGGATTGGCGATGCCCTTGCCGGCGATATCCGGCGCCGAGCCGTGCACCGGCTCGAACATCGAGGGGAACTTGCGCTCGGGATTGAGGTTGGCCGAGGGCGCGATGCCGATCGAGCCGGCGACCGCGGGGCCGAGGTCCGAGAGGATATCGCCGAACAGGTTCGATCCGACGACGACGTCGAACCAGTCCGGATGCAGCACGAAATTCGCGGTCAGGATGTCGACGTGGTACTGGTCCCACCTCACATCGGGATAGTCGTTAGCGACGGCTTTCACGCGCTCGTCCCAATACGGCATGGTGTGGATGATGCCGTTCGACTTGGTGGCAGAGGTCAGGTGCTTCTTCTTCCGGGTCCGGGCGAGGTCGAAGGCGAAGCGCAGCACGCGGTCGACGCCAAGGCGTGTGAAGGTGGACTGCTGCACTGCCATCTCGCGCTCGGTGCCCTGGAACAGGCGCCCGCCGATCTCGGAGTATTCGCCCTCGTTGTTCTCACGGACGACCCAGAAGTCGATCTCCTCGGGCTTGCGGTTGGCCAGCGGGCAGGGGATGCCCTTCATCATGCGGACGGGCCGCAGGTTGATGTATTGCTGGAACTCGCGCCGGATCGGGATCAGGAGGCCCCAGAGCGAGACGTGGTCGGCGACGCCCGGGAATCCGACGGCACCTAAAAAGATCGAGTCCGTGTCCTTGAGGCGGGCGATCCCGTCCTCCGGCATCATCCGCCCGGTCTTCTTGTAGGTCTCGCAGCTCCAGTCGTAATGGTCGAAGGAGAAGTCGAGCCCGTACTTGCGCGCCGCGGCGTCGAGCACGCGCAGGCCCTCAGGCACCACCTCCTTGCCGATGCCGTCGCCGGGAATGACCGCGATCCTGTGCTTCGCCATTGAATGTCTCGTTTCGCTTCTAGAGGAATGATCTGGGCCGGCGCGCCGTCGAGGATGGAAGCTGGCCGAGGGGAGGAACCCGACGGCTCAATCTAGCCGCCGCGGGTCCCCGGTAGCAATCAATCGGAGGGAATCCCCATGCTCGACATGTTCTCGCTCAAAGGCCGCGTCGCGCTGGTCACTGGCTCGTCTCAGGGGCTCGGCTGGGCGATGGCGGAGGCGCTGGCAGGGGCAGGGGCGCATATCGTCCTGAACGCCCGGAACGCAGCGAAGTGCGAGGAGCGGCGGAAGGACCTGGAGGCCAAGGGGCACTCGGCCTCGGTCGCCGCCTTCGACGTGACCGACCTCGCCGCGATCACCAAGGCGGTCGCCGACATCGACAAGGCCCATGGCCGGCTCGACATCCTGGTGAACAATGCCGGCATCGTGACGCGCAACCTGCTGCATGACGTGACCGAGGAGCAATGGTCCTCGGTGCTGGATACCGACTTGACCGCCTGCTTCCGCCTGGCGCGCGAGGCCTCCAAGATCATGGTCCGGCACAACTGGGGCCGGATCATCAACATCTCCTCGGTCATGGGCGTGATCGCACGTCCGTCGATCGCCCCCTATGTCGCCTCCAAGGCCGGCGTGCATGGCCTCACCCGCGCGCTCGCGGTCGAGCTGGCGTCTAAGGGCGTCACCGTCAACTGCATCGGTCCCGGCTTCTATCCGGGAGCGCAGAACGAGGTCGTCCGCCGCGACAAGACCTTCTACGACTGGGTCTCGAACCGGGCGCCGGCCGGACGCTGGGGCGATCCGGCGGAGCTCGGCGGCGCCGTCATCTATTTCGCCTCGCCGGCGTCGTCCTTCTGCACCGGCCAGGTGCTGATGGTCGATGGCGGCATGACCATCTCGCTCTAGAGGCAGCCATGGCGAAATTTCGTATCGGCCTTTCCCGCGACATCCTCGGGCCCGACGGCAAGCCGGGCTTCGACCCGGCGGCGCTCGCGATCCTCGACGACCCGGTCCTCGACTGGGAGTGGTTCGGCGACGGCGCGAGCCCGGTCACCGCCGACGAGGTCGCGCGCTATGACGGCATCTGCCTCGGCGCGCCCTCGTTGCCGGGATCGTCGCTCGGACGTTCCGATGCGCGGCTCCGCCTGGTCGCCCGCTTCGGCGTCGGCCTCGACCATTGCGACGTGCCGGCGATCACGGCCGCCGGCATCCTGCTCACCAACAATCCCGAAGGCGTCCGCCGCTCGGTCGCCTCAAGCGCGCTCGCCTTCATGCTGGCGCTCGGTCATCGCATCCCGACCATGGACCGGTTGGTCAGGACCGGCCGATGGGACCTGCGGATGCATCATCTCGGCACTGGTCTCGGCGGCAAGACCCTCGGCCTCATCGGCGTCGGCAATACGGGGAAGGAGCTGTTCCGCCTCGTCCAGCCTTTCGGGATGAAGCATGTCGCCTCCGATCCCTTCGCCAAGGCCGAGGACGTGGCTCCGCTCGGCGTCACGCTCAAGGACCTGGACACGGTCGTCTCGAGCGCCGACTTCCTGGTCGTGTGCTGCCCGCTGGAAGAGACCACGCGGGGCCTGATCGGCGAGCGCGCCCTGGGGCTGATGAAGCGCTCGGCCTTCCTCGTCAACATGGCGCGCGGGCCGATCGTCGACGAACGCGCGCTCTATTCCGCGCTCAAGGACCGCCGCATCGCCGGTGCGGCGACCGACGTGTTCGAGGAGGAGCCGACGCCGGTCGACAACCCGCTGCTCACCCTCGACAACGTCATCCTCGCCCCGCACGCCATGGCCTACACCGACGAGGGGCTGAGGCTGCTGGCCGAGGGCGGGTTCAAGTCGGCGCGCGCCTTCTTCAACCGGCAGATGCCGTTCCGGGTGTGCAATCCCGAAGTGCTGGAGACGCCGGCACTGAAAGCCTGGTTCGGCGACTCATAACATCGGCTGGGAGCGCGGCTTCGGCTCCTCCGGCAGCGGGATGAACTCGCCGGAATCGTTCGGCGGCAGCTTGATGCGGCCTGCGGCCCAGTCGGCCTTCGCCTCTTCGATCCGCTCCTTCCGCGAGGAGACGAAGTTCCACCAGATGTGGCGCGGCCCCAGCGGCTCGCCGCCCAGCAGCATCAAGGTCGCCGGCTCGAGAGCGCGGATGAGCGGCGTCTCGCCGCGACCGAACAGCAGCATCTGCCCGGCGTCGTAGTCCTGCCCGTCGACCGAGGCACGACCATGGGTCACGTAGACGGCGCGCTCCGGATATTCGGTCGGCAGGCCGAAGGGGGCGCCCGGCTGGAGTCGGACATGCAGATAGAAGAGCGGCGAGCGGATCTTCGCCGGGCTGGTGAGGCCGAAAGCACTGCCGGCGATCAGGCGAGCGCTGACGCCGGTCTCGTCCAGCAGCGGCAGCTGCCCCGCATCGTAATGGTCGAAAGCCGGCGCCATCTCCTCATCCGCTTCCGGCAGCGCCACCCACGCCTGGACGCCCTCGATGCGACCGCCCGCGTCGCGCATGCCGTCGAAGCGCTCGGAATGGCTGATGCCTCGCCCCGCAGTCATCCAGTTGAGCGCGCCCGGGCGGATCACCTGTTCGATGCCCAGGCTGTCGCGATGGGTCATCTCGCCGTCGAAGAGGTAGGTGACGGTCGAAAGACCGATATGCGGATGCGGGCGCACGTCGGTCTCGCGCGGAATGTCCGGCGGCAGCGCGACCGGCCCCATGTGGTCGAGGAAGACGAAGGGCCCCACCATCCGCCGCTTGGCGTAGGGGAGGACCCGGCCGACCTCGAAGCTGCCGATGCTTCGACGCCGAGCCGGGATCGCCAGCTCCATGGTCTCTAAGCCGCGTCGACGAGGACCAGCTCGGCGTCATCGATCGCCTTCACCTTGAGCGTCGCCTCCCTGGTGATGGCGGCGCCGTCGCGGGCCTCGATGCGCACCCCGTTGACCTCGACGGTCCCGGTGGAGGGCACGAGGTAGCCGTGACGCTCGGCCCCCAGCGGATACTCCACGGTCTCGCCCGCCTTCAGGGTCGCGCCCAGCACGCGGGCGTTGGTGCGGATCGGCAGCACGTCGGTATCGCCCTCGACGCCGCTCGCCAGGGCCACGAAGCGGCCGGAGCGATCGCCCTTGGGGAACGGCTTCGCCCCCCAGGTCGGCTTGCCGCCGCGGCTGTCGGGGATGATCCAGATCTGGAAGATCTTCGTCGTCTCCGGCTCCAGGTTGTACTCGGAGTGGCGGATGCCGGTGCCGGCCGACATCACCTGGACGTCGCCGGCCTCGGTGCGCCCGACATTGCCGAGGCTGTCCTTGTGCGTGATCGCGCCTTCGCGGACATAGGTGATGATCTCCATGTCGGCATGCGGATGCGGCGGGAAGCCTTCGCCGGCGGCGATCTCGTCGTCGTTCCAGACCCGGAGATTGCCCCAGTGCATGCGGTCCCGGTCCTGGTATCCGGCGAACGAGAAGTGGTGCTTGGTCTTGAGCCAGCCGTGGTCGTCGCCACCCAACTCCGCGAATGTCCTGCGCTCGATCATGATGTCGTCTCCTCGGGCGCCGGATTGGGCGCCCTTTCATGGAGAGAAGATGGCTCCTCCGGTCGGGCCAAAGAAGAGAGCGGAGGGGAATTCATTGTTGCACCCAATGAGACAGTTATCCGGCAAGACCGACAAAGATGAGTATCGCCTGGTTGAGCCTGACCATGTCCCCGTCGCTCAGGCGGCCGATACGGCCGCCGAGCTTGGCGCGGGGGACTGTCGTCAGCTTGTCGACCATCGCGCGAGAGGGAAGCCTGAGGCCGTTTCCCTCGGTCGGCATGATGGCAATGCGAAACAAGGGTGCATCGTGGGGATCGCTCGTGAAGGCGCAGACGGTAATCGAATCGACAGCATCGAAACGATCATCCTGCACGATGACCACGGGGCGCGGCTTGCCGGCATAGTCGGGGCCGCCGGCGGCGGTCCAGACTTCACCTCGTTTCATTCGTCGAACTTGACCGAGACCGCGTCGATGAACGCCTGATCATCCGCTGCGTGCTCGCTCCTGGCGATCAGAAGCGACTGGCGATGCGCTTCCGCGGCGAAGGCCGGGG
Organism: Asaia bogorensis; assembly: GCA_945897335.1. GTDB lineage: Bacteria > Pseudomonadota > Alphaproteobacteria > SHVZ01 > SHVZ01 > SHVZ01. The sequence goes on from CAMDFP010000144.1 coordinate 7,032, forward strand.
ATCGTGTATCGGGGACCCAGATCTGGATCGGGCGCAGCCCCTGGGCGCGAAGCCGCTCGCGATGGGCGCGGACCTTCTCACGGGAAGACGGTGTCTTGCTTGGCTTCGACTTGCGCTTGGACGGAGTCGGCATTCTCTGCTCCGCTAGGTTACATGTAACCTAGGAAGCCGATGCGCAGAATGCAAGTCCGCGATCACTCAGCCAGCGCCACGATGACCCGGCGGTTGTGCTTGCCCTTGTTCTCGATCTTGGCGACCTGGAGGCGGCCGATCTCGCCGGTGCGGGCCACGTGGGTGCCGCCGCAGGCCTGGAGGTCGACGTCGGGGATCGCCAGCAGCCGCACGCGGCCGGCGCCGCGGGGCGGCTTCACCGACATGGTCTTCACCAGGTCGGGACGCTGGTCCATCTCCTCGTCGGTGATCCACTGCGTCGTGGTCGCGTGGTCGGCCTGGACCAGCGCGTTCAGCTTCGCTTCGATCGCCTCCTTGTCGAGGGAGGTGTCCGGCAGGTCGAAGTCGAGACGGCCCTTGGTGTCGCCGATCTGGCCGCCGGTGACCGATCCGACGATGACGGAGGAGAGGAGGTGCAGCGCCGTGTGCACGCGCATGTGCTTGTGGCGGCGGTCCCAGTCGAGCGTGGCGGTGACCTTGGCGCCGACCTCGGGCCGGGCCTGCTCCGGCGCCAGCAGGTGGATGATCTCGCCCGGCTCCTGGCCCTTGCGGGTATCGGCGATGCGGATGATGCGTCCGTCGGCCAGCGTGATCGTACCGGTATCGCCGGGCTGGCCGCCGCCCATCGGATAGAAGACCGTGCGGTCGAGCCGGATGCCCTGGTCGTCGACCTTGGTCACCGTCGCCTCGCAGGACTTGAGATAGGCGTCGTCGCGGAACAGTTCCTCGGTCATCGGTCTTCAGTCCTCGAAGCTGGCGGCGGGCGTGTGACGGCAGGTATGGACGTGATTGAGGGGGCTGGGGCCGCGTCCGAAGTCGGGCGCGGTCAGGATCGCTTCCTCGACATAGTCTCGCCCGCGACGGACCGCGGCGGCAAGGGGAAGCCCCTGGGCGATGCCGGTGGCGATGGCCGCGGCCAGCGTCATGCCGGCGCCGCGCACCGGTCGGTCGGTGCCGCGCCTGGGCGGGAAGACCGAGAGCGTGGCGCCGTCGGCCAGCACGTCGCCAAGGGCGGCCGACGTCACCAGGGCGGCGCCGGCGGTCCAGGCTAGCGCCGCCGCCGCGTTCTTCTGCGCATCGAGATCGGCGGCGTCGCTGGGAGCGACGACGATCCGCGCCGAGGACAACAGGCTCGTCCCCGCCATGTCGGTCAGGTCGAGCACTACCGGGATGCCGCGGGCCTCGCCGTCCAGCACGTCGGCGACCGCCTCGACGGTGCCGGCGTTGGCGAGGCCACCGATCACCAGGACGTCGGCGCCGATATCGGCCAGCACCATCCGCAGCTGAGCCGCGACGGCGAGAGGTGGCACCTCGTGCGACGTTGCCACCTCATCGGTGACGATGGCGGTGACCGTGGCGGCGGCGAAGGCGCCGAGCGCGCTGATCGATTTGATCGCCGCCTGGATGCCGGTGCTGCCGCTTGCGTCCGAGGCTCCGACGATCAGCACGCGCCCGCTGAGCCGGGTCGGCGGCGTCAGGCCCGTCATCTATACCTGTTCATCCCCGGGCGGCCCGCTCGACCGCGGTGCAGACCTCGGCGACGGCGGCCTTGATCTCGCCTTCGTCCTCGCCCTGCGCCATGACGCGGATCAAGGGCTCGGTGCCGGACTTCCGCACCACCAGCCGGCCGCGGGCGCCCAGCCTGGTCTCGACCGCGCTGATCGCCTGCTTCACCGCGTCGGTCTCCAGCGGCTTGATCTCGCCGGTGAAGCGGACGTTCTTGAGCAGCTGCGGCGCCGGCTGGAAGACGCGTAGCGCCTCGCTCGCCTTCTTGCCGTTCTGGGTGACGACCGCGAGTACCTGGAGGGCCGCGACCAGCCCGTCGCCGGTGGTGGCGTAGTCGGTCATCACCACATGGCCCGACTGCTCGCCGCCGAGGTTGTGGCCGTTGGAGCGCATGTGCTCGACCACATAGCGGTCGCCGACCTTGGTGCGGACCAGCTCGAGGCCAAGCCCGTTCAAGTGGCGCTCGAGCCCGAAGTTCGACATCAGCGTGGCGACGACGCCGCCGCCCTTCAGCCGCCCTTCCTTGCTCCACGAACTCGCGATCACCGCCAGAACCTGGTCGCCGTCGATGACCTGACCCTTCTCGTCGACCACGATCAGCCGGTCGGCGTCGCCGTCGAGAGCGAGGCCGATATCGGCGCCGTGGGAAACCACCTGGGTCTGCAGGCTGGCGGGATGCACGGCGCCGCAGTTGCGGTTGATGTTGAAGCCGTCGGGAGCGACGCCGATCGGAACGACGGTGGCGCCCAGTTCCCACAGAACGGTGGGGGCGACCTTGTAAGCAGCACCATTGGCGCAGTCGATCACGACCTTGAGCCCGTCGAGGCGGCGGCCGCGCGGGAACGACGCCTTCACCACCTCGATGTAGCGGCCCTGGGCGTCCTCCATACGCTTGGCGCGCCCGAGCTTCTCGGGCGGGGCGAGGCCGGCGGCGGGGCCTTCCTCCATGCGGCGCTCGATCTCGCTCTCGACCTCGTCGGAGAGCTTGTAGCCATCCGGCCCGAACAGCTTGATGCCGTTGTCGTCGAAGGGATTGTGCGAGGCCGAGATCATCACGCCGAGATCGGCGCGGAGCGAGCGGGTCAGCATGGCGATCGCCGGCGTCGGCAGCGGGCCGACCGTGACCACGTCCATGCCGACCGAGGTGAAGCCTGCGACCAGGGCCGGCTCCAGCATGTAGCCGGAGAGCCTCGTGTCCTTGCCGATCACCACCAGGTGGCGGCGCTTGTCGGCGGTGGAGAAGTGCCGGCCGGCGGCGACCGCCGCGGTGAGGATGGTCACGGCCGTCATCGGCTCGGTGTTCGAGCGCGCGCGGATGCCGTCGGTGCCGAAGAGTTTTCGCGTCATGCCTCGGTTATAGCCGGAGGCGGCCCCGAGGGCAGGCGAGAATCTGGAGGCGGCCGAGTCGGCGGATAAAGGGCCTTCCTGTCCCCACATTTAGTCCTGTTGCCCACGGTGACATCCCAGAGATTGGGGCAAACCTGTGGATAAAACCCGCAACTCATTGATGAGTGGGTCGTTTGCGGTTCGAGAGAGGCCCACAGGCGGTGGCGGATGATCCAGGCAGTTCTCTGTCTCACCTCATCGCAAGCCGTTGTTCTGCAAGTCGATTTCAAACTGAGACACGACCGTTTCTGCAAGTGTCTTGACAAAATGCGGACTAGAACAAATCATGAACTTCTTATGGCTCTGATCCTGCCCTTCTCGTCCCCGGCCCGCGAGGCCGGCCCGCACCTCGCCGATCTCCGCGCTGAGATCGGCCGGCTGGAGCGTGGTCGCGGCGCAGGCATTCCGGCGGTGCTTCCGCTCGGTTCCGCGCTCGACGCGCATCTGCCCGTGCGTGGCCTCGCCCTCAAGCGTCTGCATGAGGTGGCGGCGGCGAGCGAATGGGATGCCGGCGCGGCGCTCGGCTTTCTCCTGGCGCTGGTGGAGCGCGTGATGCGGGCCGAGACCGGCCCGGTGCTCTGGTGCGCCCGGCGGCCGGAGCTCCACGCTCCCTCGCTGGCATCGTTCGGGATCGATCCCGAGCGGCTGATCCTGGTCAATGCCCGCACCGAGACCGACCGGCTCTGGGCCTTCGAGGAAGGCCTCAAGACCCCGGGGCTCGCCGCCGCCGTCGCCGAGCTGGAGAAGCCGCTCGACCTCGCCGGCAGCCGGCGGCTCCAGCTCGCGGCGGAGAAGGGGACGACCGGCTTCGCGCTTCGGCTCGATGGCGGCGAGGCGGCGGCCTCGGCGGTCGAGACCCGCTGGCGCATCGCCGGGGCGCCTTCGCTGCCGCCGGCAGACGACCGCCTGGGGATCGGCGATCCCCGCTGGCGGGTAACCCTCGAACGCTGCCGGGGCGGACGTCCCGGTCACTGGCTGATGGAGAGAAACGATGCGACGGGTGATCTCGCTCTGGCTCCCGCGCTTCGCGACCGACCGGATCTTCCGGCGGGCGCCCGAGTGGCGGGATAGGCCGCTCGCGACCGCGCGCGCCATCGGCGGACGTCCGCTGGTGGTGGCGCTCGATCGCGGCGCCACGTTGCTCGGCCTCGCTCCCGGCGAGTCCGTCGCGGATGCGCGTGCCCGCGTGCCCGAACTGCATGTGGCCGCGTCCGACTCCACCGGCGATGCCCGGGCGCTGGAAGCGCTGGCCGACTGGGCCCAGCGCTATGCGCCGATCGTCGGCCTCGACCGCCAGTCGGCGACCGTGGCCGGCGGCATCGGCGGCGATGCCGGGCTCTGGCTGGACGCGACCGGCTGCGCCCATCTGTTCGGCGGCGAGGAGGAGATGCTTCTCGATCTCCGCCATCGCGTCGAGCGGCTGGGCTTCACCGCCCGCGTCGCCATGGCCGGCACGCCCGGCGCCGCCTGGGCGCTCGCCCGCTATGCCGAGTCCGAGGCCGGCGCGATCGTCGCCGAGCCCGAGGCCGAGCGGGAAAGGATCTCCGGACTCTCCGTGGCCTCGCTCCGCCTGCCTGCGGTGGTGACCAGCGCGCTGATGCGGCTGGGATTGAAGCGCATCGGCGATCTCGCGGTCGCGCCCCGGGCACCGCTGGTCGCCCGCTTCGGCGAGGTGCTGGCCCGCCGTCTCGACCAGACCTTCGGCCTGGTCGAGGAGCCG
>CAMDFP010000145.1 GCA_945897335.1 Asaia bogorensis
TGCCCGGGGGCCGTCGTCCTCGACCCAGTGGGGGCCATTCCGAAGGGGAAGGAGCTTGAGCCCGTCTGCTGCCAACAACTCGACCACGCGCGCGTCGGGCGGCAGGTTCTCGAGCGCGCGGACGATGAAGCTCTCCAGGGATTCGCTGACGAAGGCGACGATGGTCGCGGTGTTCATCATCCGCACCTCGGCCGGGCGGAGCGAGAAGGCGGTCGGCGAGGCGGAGCCCCGGATCAGCAGCTCGGGCTTGCCGACCCCCGCCATGACCGCGGCGGCCAGCGCCTGGATCGGCTTGATCGTCACCACGACCTTGGGCGGATCGGCGGCGAACGCCGGCCCGGTGGTCAGAACCAGTGCCAGAAGCAGCCAGAGTCCCTGCAAATCACCCTCGCCCGGGCGTGCACCCCACGCCCTCCATCGCTATATTGTAATCCATAAGGCCCTTCGGGCGGAGACAGGACATGCCGGATCGCCGGCCGGCGGACGATCACGACCACGCCAGCTGCATCGAGGACGCCTTGGTCGAGGCGGAGACGATCTGCGGCGAGCGCGGCGCGCGCCTGACCGAGCTGCGCCGGCGGGTGCTGGAGCTGGTCTGGACCAGCCATGAGCCGGTCGGCGCCTACGACATCCTTTCCCGGCTGGGAGGCGACGGCCGCAAGGCCGCCCCGCCCACGGTCTACCGGGCCCTCGATTTCCTCCTGGAGCAGGGACTGGTCCACAGGATCGAGAGCCTGAACGCCTTCGTCGGCTGTCCCAGCCCCAAGGCGCCACATTCCGGCCAGTTCCTGCTGTGTACCGCCTGCGGGACGGCGACCGAGATCGCCGACTCCGGCATCCAGGCGGCGCTGGCCGAGGCCGCCGGACGCGCCGGCTTCCGCGCCGGCCACGTCACCCTCGAGGTCAAGGGGCTCTGCCGGCACTGCCAAGGCACGGCCGGGGCGGCCAAGCCGCACGCCCACGCGCATTAGGTTAAGAGGACTTAAGACATGAGCGACGACGCGCCGGAGTTCCGGCAGACCGAACGGCTGCCGGTGAGCGTGCTGACGGGCTTTCTGGGCTCGGGCAAGACCACGCTGCTGAAGCAGCTCCTGACCAAGCCGGGCCTTGAGAAGGTGGCGGTGATCGTCAACGAGTTCGGCGAGATCGGCCTCGACCACACCTTGATCGAATCCAGCTCCGAAGGCGTGGTCCTGCTCAATTCCGGCTGCCTCTGCTGCACCGTCCGCGGCGACCTGATCGACACGCTGCGCAACCTGTTCCTGAAGCGCGTGCGGGGCGAGGTGCCCGAGTTCGACCGGGTGGTGATCGAGACCACCGGCCTCGCCGACCCGGCGCCGATCCTGCACACGCTGATGACCGATCCGCTGGTGGCTGCCCGCTTCCGGCTGGATGGCGTGGTGACCACGGTGGACGCGGTCCACGGCACGAGCCAGCTCGACTCCCAGCCCGAGCCGGTGAAGCAGGCCGCCGTCGCCGACCGCATCGTGCTGACCAAGACCGACCTGGTGACGCCGGCCGAGGTCGACGCCCTGGTCGAGCGGCTCCGCCGCCTCAATCCGGCGGCACCGATCGAGCGCGTCACCATGGGCGAGATCGATCCGCGGAAGCTGATGGATTGCGGGCTCTACGACCCCAAGACCAAGTCCGCCGACGTCAGCAAATGGCTGAACGAGGAGGCCTATGCCGAGGCGCATGGGCACGAGCATCACGACCATGACCATGATCACGGCGATCATGATCACGACCACGATCATCACGACCATGACCACGGCAACCTGGACCGGAACCGCCACGACGACCGCATCCGGGCCTTCTGCCTCGCCTTCGACCGGCCCTTCGCCTGGGCCGAGATCGCGGAAGCCCTCGACCTCTTCGCCCAGACCCACGGCCCCAACCTGCTGCGCGTGAAGGGCATCCTGAACGTGGTGGAATCGGAGAAGCCGATCGTGGTCCACGGCGTCCAGCATCTCTTCCACCCGCCGGCGACGCTGCGGGCCTGGCCGGCCGGCGACGACAAGCGCTCGCGCCTGGTGTTCATCACCCGCGACCTCGACAAGGCCTATGTCGAGAAGGCGCTGGACGCCCTGTTCAAGTCCCAGGCGACGGCGGCCTAGGGCGACGGATGTCCCTCGACCGGGTCCTGCATGCGCTTGCCGGCGGCAAGCCGTATTTCCCGCCCGGCCTCTTCGGCATCCAGAGCGCGCCCGAGCGCTATGTCTACATGCAGGCGACGGTGCATCTGCTCTCGCAGATCCGCGCCGGCCAGCCGCTCCGCATCCTCGAAGTGGGATCCTGGGTCGGCGCCTCGGCGCTCACCTGGCTTGACGCGCTCGACCGCTATGCCGGCGGCAAGGGCGAGGTCTGGTGCTGCGATCTCTGGGAGCCCTATCTGGACGTGACGCCCGAGCGCGCCGTGCTCGCCTCGGGCGCGCTGCCGGCCGAGGATGTCGGCCTCGCCATGGACGTGGCGGCGCGCGCCGGCGTCGCCCAGGCGCTGTTCGACTACAACGTCGCCCGCGCCGGCGGCACCGGCCGCGTCGTCCAGCTCAAGGGCGACTCAGGCAAAGTTCTGGCCGGGCTGGGTGCCGAACAGTTCGACCTCGTCTACATCGACGGCGACCACCGGATGGACGCGGTCCGCCGCGACATCGCCGAGGCTAGGCGCCTGGTCCGCCGCGGCGGCATCGTCTCCGGCGACGATCTCGAGCATCAGCTGCACGAGGTCGACCCGGACTTCGCCCGCGCACAGACGACGGCCGACTGGCTGGTCGATCCGAAGAGCGGCCAGGGCTACCATCCCGGCGTGACCGTCGCCGTCGCCGAGGGCTTCGGCAAGGTCTCGGCTTATAGCGGCTACTGGCTGATGCGGCGCCTCGGCGACGGCTTCCAGCCGGTCGACCTCTCCGGCCGCCCGGTCCACGTGCCCCCGCACGTCTCGGTCGACACCGACCCGGCGACGCTCAGGCCGACGATCTAGCCTTCACGGCGGGACTGCCCGAAGCGAGCTTCCTCACCTGCGAGGATGCCGCGATCGGGCCGCCGGAGGCGAAGGCCTCGTGGTTCGCCTCGATGTCCTCAAGCCGATAGACGTAGTTCACCATCAGGCCGGCCGATTCCTTCATGCCCTTGGCCGAGGTATCGCCGAGCCAGTTCAGGCGCTCGACGCGGGCGCCATTGCCGAGATGGAATCGCGCCACCGGATCGACCGGCTTCCCGTCCTTCTTCTCGGCGAAGAGGTAGACGGCCGAGAGCCGCATCAGCGCCGGCTTCAGCAGCGCCGCCAGCTCGGCGTTATCGGCCAGCGGCTGATCCAGCAACATGCGCCAGTCGCCGGTCTCGGTCCGGGATGCGAGCGGCGCCCGCTCGTCGTCGGGCAGCATCGCATCGAGATCCTCGACCGGGAGCCGGCCGAGCCAGCGGCGGAAGCCCGGGATCGGCGACAGCGTCGAGTATGTCGAGAGCCGCGGGAACTGCTGCGCCAGGTCGTCGACCACCTGCTTGATCAGGAAGTTGCCGAAGCCGATGCCGCGCAGCCCTTCTTGCGTGTTGGAGATCGAGTAGAAGATCGCGGTGTCGGCGTTGCGCGGATCTTCCTGCGGCGCCGCCGGATCGAGCAGCCGCTGCACGTTGTCGGCGATCCCCTTGACCAGCGCCACCTCGACGAAGATCAGCGGCTCGGTGGGCATGCGCGGATGGAAGAAGGCATAGCAGCGCCGGTCGGCGTCGAGCCGGTTCTTGAGATCGACCCAGGAGCTCACTCTGTGCACCGCCTCGTAGGCGGTGACCTTCTCCAGGAGCGAGGCCGGCGAGTCCCAGGTGATGCGCTTCAATTCGAGGAAGCCCACATCGAACCATGCAGCGAGCATCGCCCTCATGTCCTCGTCCAGGCTGGCGAGATCCGGATCGTCGCCCATGATGTCGATGAGGCGGGCCCGCATGTCGACCAGGAACTTCACGCCGTCGGGCAGGCTGGTGAATTGCGTGAGCAGCTTGACCCGGGGCGCCATGGTGGCGGCGCGGAGCCGGCGCTCCGCCTTCATCGCGCCCGGCGTTCCCAGCGCCACCCGGTAGTCGCCGGCGGCCTTCAGCAGGGCCTCGGAATCGAGCGCGAAGTCGCGGGCCAGGATCTCGAGGAAGCGCCTGACGCCTTCGGGCGAGAGCGTCAGGAAGACGCGACCGAGCGAAGCGGCGCGGGCACGGGCCGAAACCTCGCCGCCCTTGGCCTCCAGGCAGTCGCGGAACTGCGCTCGCAGCAGCGCGGCCTCGTCGCCGCCGATGTCCGGATCGCGCAGCGTGCGCTCGGCCAGACCGGCACGCTCGGCGAGACCTCGCCAGGCGGAGGCGAGGTTGGCGATGGTGCGGTCGAGGAAGGTGGTGGCCATTTAGAGGAGCTTAGCGGGGCGGGGATGACAGTCTCAATGCGGGACGGACCTGGACGTTCCACCCCCCACCCTGACCCTCCCCCACGAAGGGGGGAGGGGATACGAGGCGATTTCGTATTCCCTCCCCCCTTCGTGGGGGAGGGCCAGGGTGGGGGGCGATGCCGGACTCTAGAGTCCCAGATAAGCCTGCCTCACCCGGTCGTCGGCCAGCAGCTCGGCGCCGGTGCCGGCGAGCGCCACCTGGCCCTGCTCCAGCACATAGGCATGGCCGGCGAGCTTCAAGGAGAGCGCCACGTTCTGCTCGACCAGCACGATGGTGAGTCCGCCCTCGTTCAGGCTGCGGATGGTACGGAAGACCTCCTGAACGATGGTCGGCGCGAGGCCGAGCGAGGGCTCGTCGAACATGATCATTGCCGGTTGGCCCATCAGGCAGCGGCCGATCGCCAGCATCTGCTGCTCGCCGCCGGAAAGCGTTCCGGCGGCCTGGCGGCGGCGCTCAGCCAGCCTGGGGAACAGCTCGTACATGCGCGTCAGCGTCGGTTCCATCAGCCGCCGCGCGCGCGGCAGGAATCCCCCCATGCGCAGGTTCTCCTCGACGGTGAGCGTCGGGAACACCTGCCGGCCCTCCGCCACCTGGCCGATGCCGAGATCGGCGATCCTGTGGCTCGGCCAGCCGGTGATGTCCTGGCCGCGGAAGACGACACGACCGGAGGCCGCCGGCACGATCCCGGAGATGCAGCGGATCAGCGAGGTCTTGCCGGCACCATTGGCGCCGATGATGGCGCAGATCTCGCCGTCGCCGACCTCGAGGCTGACGCCATCCAACGCGCGGGCATCGCCGTAGCTGACGCCGAGGCCCTCGACGCGAAGCAGGCTCACAGTGTCGCCTCCTCGCCGAGATAGCAGTCCAGCACCGCGGGATCCCGCACCACCGCGTCGGGCGCGCCCTCGGCGATCTTCTCGCCGTGATGAAGCACGACGATGCGCTGGGCCAGCTGCATCACCGCGCGCATGACATGCTCGATCAGAAGGATGGTCAGCCCGTCGCGGCGGTTGAGCCCGGCCAGGATCTCGACCAGCCGGTCGCATTCGGTGGGCCGGAGGCCAGCCATGACCTCGTCCAGCAGCAGCAGCTTCGGGCCGGCTGCGAGCGCGCGCGCGACCTCCAGGCGCTTGCGATCGGGCAGGGTCAGCGCCGAGGCCGGTTCGTCGGTCTTGCGGCCGAGGTCCAGCAGATCGAGCACGGCGCGCGCGCGTTCCTTCGCCTCGCCGACGTGCCGGCTGGCGTTCAGCGCACCGACGGTCACGTTGTCGAGGACGGAGAGGCCGGCGAACGGCTTCACCACCTGGAAGGTGCGGCCGATGCCGGCGCGACAGACCTGATCGGCGCGGAGTCCGGTGAGGCGCGTGCCGGCGAGAGTCACCTCGCCCGCATCCGGCGGCAAAGCGCCGGCGATCAGGTTGAAGCAGGTGGTCTTGCCGGCGCCGTTCGGGCCGATCAGCGCCAGGATCTCCTTGTCGCCGACATCGAACGACACATTGGCGACGGCCTTCAGCCCGCGGAAGCTCTTCGACAGGCCGGATACGTTGAGCAGCGGCTCAGCCATCGCGGCCGATCCTGAGGCGCTGCGCCAGCCAGGGCCAGAGGCCGGCCGGCTTCAGCATGACGATGACGAGGAGGGCCACGCCGTAGATCACCTGCTTGGCGCCCGGAGCGGCGAGACCGAGATGCTCCAACAACGCGGTCGTGCCCTCGCCGAGCAGAGTCAGCACGAAGGAGCCCAGCACCGGGCCGAACAGCGTGCCCATGCCGCCGATGATCGGCGCCAGGATGATCTCGATCGAACGCGCCATCGAGAAGATCTGCTCGGGATACATGTTGTTGTAATAGAAGGCGTAGAAGACGCCGCCGAGCGAGGTGAGCGCACTCGATACAGCGACCGCCGCCATCCGCGCCCTGAAGACGTCGACGCCGGCCGCCGCCGCCGCTTCCGGATCCTCGCGGATGGCGAGCCAGGCGTATCCAAGGCGCGTGCGCATCAGCCCGCGCGCCAGAAGGAACGCCGCCGCCGCCAGGCCCAGGGCCACGTAGTAAAAGAGAACCGGCGGGCCGCGCAGCTGGACCAGGCTCACCTGCCCATGCTCGACCGGCAGGAAGAAGCCGCTGGAGCCGCCAGTCCATTCCATGTGGTCGAAGAGGATGCGGGTGAACTCGGCGAAGGCGATGGTGAGCAGCGCGAAGTAGACGCCGTTCACGCGGAAGCGGAAGCCGAGCGCGCCGATGGCCAGGCCGGCCAGCGTCGCGACAATCGCGGCCGGGATGGCGCCGATCAGCGCGGGGATGCCGAAGGAGGCGTAGAGCGCGGCGGCCACATAAGCGCCGAGGCCGACATAGAGCGCATGGCCCAGCGACAGCAATCCTGCGAAGCCCATCATCACGTTCCAGGCGATACCGAGATAGGCGTAGTGCAGGATCAGGATGAGCACGGCCAGCGGATAGGCGCCGACGCCGAGCGGGGCCAGCACCAGCAGCGCGAAGAGGCCGCCGAGCAACAGGCGCGCCCTCATGCGCGCCGCCCCATCAGGCCTTCTGGCCTGAGCAGCAGCACGAGGATCAGGAGACCGTAACTGAACAGGCTCTTCAGCGACGGCGTCAGCAGGAAGCCCGCCAGCGCCTCGGAGACACCGATGAGCACGCCGCCGACCAGCGCGCCGGCCATGCTGCCAAGGCCGCCGATGATGACGACGATGAAGGCCATCAGGGTCAGCTGGATCGCCAGCTGCGGCGTCGCGTCCCGCATCAGCACCAGCAGCGTGCCCGACGCGCCGACCAGGGCGCAGCCGAGCCCGAAGGTCAGCGCATAGAGCCGGCGGACGTCGAGGCCGACCACATGGGCGCCGAGCAGATTGTCGGCGCAGGCGCGGATGGCGGTGCCGAGATCGGTGAAGCGGAAGAAGAGGTAGAGGCCCAACGCCAGCACGATCGCCGCCGCCGCGGCATATACCCGGACCGTGTCCAGCAGCATCGGGCCGAGCTCGAAGGAGTCATAGGCGTAGTCGACCTTCACGTGCCTTGCATCGGGACCGAAGACCAGGAGGAGGCCGTTCAGCACGATGATGGCGACCGCCAGCAGCAGCATGAACTGCTCGTGCTCCGGCCGGCCGATGAAGGGCTCGACCAGGAAGCGCTGCAGCGCATAGCCGACGGCGAACAGCGCGGCGGCGATCACAGGGAGCGTCAGCAGCGGATCGGCGCCCAGCGTCGAGGCCAGAACCCAGGCCATGTACATCGCCGCCACCGTCAGCTCGCCATGGGCGAAGTTGACGACGCGCACCACGCCGAAGATCACCGAAAGCCCGAGCGCCATCAGCCCGTAGACGAGGCCGGTCAGAACGCCCGAGGCGAGGATGTCGAGGTAGACGGCCATGTCAGGCCGGCCCCTCCCCCGGCTTCGCCGGGAGAGGGCTCCGAAGGACGAGGCTCAAGCCGAGCGGCCGCGCCAGCCCGGCATCGGGAAGACCGGCTTCGCCGTCGCCGCTTCCCTGGGCAGCACGACGGTCGGGGTCTTCTTCAGATTCTGCACGGTGGCCGAACCGATGTTGTTGTTCTGCCCCTTGGCATCGAAGGTGATGGTGCCGCCGGTCATCACATGATCGGCGATGTCGGTCGAGCGCAGCGCCTCGGCGATGGCGCGGGAGTCGCGCGAACCGGCACGCTTGGCCGCATCGGCGGCCACCAGCATCGCCTCGAAGGTGAAGCCGACATTGAACGCATCGACGCCGAAGCGCCCCTGCGGGAAGCGCTTGGCGAAGGCGTCGCCGAGCCGCTTGGTGATCGGCGCGTTGAAGTTGGGCCAGGGCAGGTTGGTGATCGTGTAGTCGGAGTAGCCGCCGAGGCCGTCGTAGAACTCCTGGTCGTACATGCCGGGGCTGCCGGGGCTGACGATGCCCTTCGGCTCGTAGCGCTGCTTCACCATCTCGCGGATCAGCCGGATCGCGTCGCCGGCCCGGGTGGTGACGATGACGAAGTCGGCGCCGGACGCCTTGCACTTCGCCACCTCGACCGAGAGGTCCTGCGCCTTCGGGTCGTAGGCGATGGAGTCGACCAGCTTGAACGGCATGTCGAGCGTCGGGAACAGCCGGTCGATCGCCTGGCGGTTGGCCTGGCCGAAGGTGTCGTTGGCATGGATGAAGACGCCGCTCTTCGGCGTGACGTTGGTCGCCTTGAACATGTCCTTCATCAGCGTGAGGCCGTTCCGCACCAGCATCACGCTCGTCGGGAAGTTGCGGAACACGTATTTGAAGCCCTGCTCGGTGATCTGCGGGGCGGCGGCGACGTTGATCACCAGCGGCACCGCCTTCTGCTCGCAGACCTGGGCGATGGCGCTGGTGCCGCCGGAATCGAAGGCGCCGACCAGTACCTGGGCGCCGTCGGCGATCAGCTTCTCGGCCTGTGTGCGGGCGAGGTCGACGTTGGACTCGAAGTCGACCGAGACGACCTCGACCCGGTGACCCAGATCCGACAGCACCTGGGGGGCGATGTCGACGCCGCGCTGGCAGGACTGCCCGGCCGGCGCCAGGTAGCCCGAGCGCGGCAGGATGACGCCGATCTTGAGCGCCGGCGCCTGGGCGCGGGCGGCGCCGAGGGGAAGCGTGGCGGCGAGGCCGGCGGCAGCCGCCCCCTGGATCAGCTGGCGGCGGCTCGACCGGATGCGCTGGGTCATCGGGGACTCCTCTCAAGTCTCTGATATCGGGCGAAAATTGGTTCGGAGTTTAGTCGGCAGGATCGCCCGCCACAAGCGAGCCGCCGCGTGATATGTAGCGCCAGATGAGCGAGACCGTCAGGAAGAACAGGCTCGGGCGCGAGAGCTGGCCCCTGTTCCGGAGGCTGCTCCGCGAAAACGTGCGGCCCGAGGCCGGCTGGCTGGCGCTGGCGCTCCTGTTCATGGTGCTGGTCGCACTCTCGACCGCGGCGCTGGCGAAGCTGATGGAGCCGGTGCTCGACCAGGTCTTCACCCAGAAGAACGGCGAGCGCCTCCTGGAAGTGGCGCTCTCGGTTCTCGCGGTCTTCGTCATCAAGGGCTTCGCGACCTATGGCCAGGCGGTGCTGATGAGCCGGGTCGGCCTTCGCATCGTCGCACGCCTGCAGACACGCGTCGTCGACCACGCGATCCGCCTCGACCTGGCGTACTTCCATGACACCACGACCGGCACGCTGGTCAGCCGGGTGATCTACGACACCTCGATGCTGCGCAACATCGTCGCCAACGTGCTGACCGGCCTCGGCAAGGACTTCCTCACGCTGCTCTTCCTGGTCGGGCTGATGTTCTGGCAGGACTGGAAGCTGGCGGTGATCGCCTTCTTCGCTTTCCCGACCGCGATCTGGCCGATCCTCCGGATCGGTCGGCGGACTCGCAAGGTCTCCGCCAACACCCAGGCCGAGATGGCGGAGCTGACGACGCTCCTCTCCGAGGTCTTCCAGGGCGCCCGGCACGTCAAGGCCTACGGAATGGAGGCCTACGAGACCGCGCGCGCCTCCCGCCTGGTCGAGCGCGTCACCGGCCTGATGTACAAGGCGGCCCGCATCCGCTCGGCCGGTCACCCGATCATGGAGACGCTGGGCGGCATCGCCATCGTCGCCGTCATCCTCTATGGCGGCTGGCAGGTGATCGAGGGCGAGCGCACCACCGGCGCCTTCTTCTCCTTCGTCACCGCGCTGCTGCTGGCCTATGAGCCGATGAAGCGGCTGACCCAGCTCAATGCCGGGCTGCAGGAAGGCCTCGCCGCGGCCGAGCGCGTCTATCAGGTGCTGGACCAGCCGCGTACCATCGTCGACCGGCCCGAGGCCGCGGCGCTCGCGGTCACCGGGGGCGCCATCGGCTTCGCCGGCGTCCGCTTCGCCTATCGTTCGGACAAGCCGGCGCTGAACGCCATCACGCTGGAGGTGCCGGCTGGGAAGACCGTGGCCCTGGTCGGTCCGTCCGGCGGCGGCAAGTCGACGATTCTCAACCTGATCCCGCGCTTCTTCGACGCCGATGCCGGCCGCGTCGCCATCGACGGGCAGGACGTGCGCGACGTCACGCTGGACTCGCTCAGGGCATCGGTCGCGCTGGTGAGCCAGGAGGTGAGCCTGTTCGACGACACTGTCGGCGCCAACATCGCCTATGGCCGGCAGAGCGCGACCGAAGACGAGATCGTCGCCGCCGCCAGGGCGGCGCAGGCGCACGACTTCATCACCGCGCTGCCCGAGGGCTACTGGACCCGCATCGGCGAGCACGGGGTGAAGCTCTCCGGAGGCCAACGCCAGCGCATCGCCATCGCCCGCGCCATGCTGAAGAACGCGCCGATCCTGCTGCTGGACGAGGCGACCTCGGCGCTCGACACCGAGAGCGAGCGGCTGGTGCAGGCCGCCCTCAAGGACCTGATGCGCGGACGGACGACGCTGCTGATCGCGCATCGGCTCTCGACCGTCATCGATGCCGACCGCATCTACGTCATCGACGGCGGCCGCGTCATCGAGTCCGGCACGCATACCGAGCTGTTGCAGGCCGGTGGCGCCTATGCCCGCCTCTATCGAACGGCGCTCCACGAGGACACCACCCTCGACGACGCCGCCGTGGTCGCCGCCGCCGGATGAGTCTTCTCAAGCGGATCGTCCGTTCCGATCTCGGCCGGCGGCTGATCGGCATCGGCGGCGCCGGCTACATCCGGCTGGTCTATGCCACGACGCGCTGGACCACGGTCGGCAACGAGACGCCGGAGCGGCTATGGGCCGAGGGCAAGCCCTTCATCGGCTGCTTCTGGCACGGCCGCATGCTGCTGATGCCCTATATCTGGACCGTCGACCGGCCGTTCTCGATGCTGATCTCCAAGCATGCCGATGGCCGGCTGATCGCCGAGATCATCAGCCGTTTCAACTTCGCCTCGATCGCCGGCTCATCGAGCAAGGGTGGCAGCGAGGCGCTCAGGACTATGGTCAAGACGCTCAAGTCCGGCGTCTCCATCGGCGTCACCCCGGACGGGCCGCGAGGCCCGCGGATGCACGTCTCCGCCGGCGTCATCCAGGCCGCCCGCCTCGCCCGGGTGCCTCTGGTGCCGGTATCGCTGGCGACCAGCCGGCGAAAGATGCTGCGCTCCTGGGATCGCTTCCTGATCGCGCTCCCCTTCAGTCGCGGCGCCTTCGTCTGGGGCAAGGCGATCGAGATCGCTCCCGGTGCCGGCGACGCCGAGGTCGAAGCCGCACGCGCCGCACTCGAGGACGAGCTCAACCGGATCAGCCTCGAAGCCGACCGCATGGTCGGCCAGACACCGGTCGAGCCGGCTTAAAGAATGCTCGGTTCGAATCTGGTGACCAACTATCGGAACCCTCTCCCGCGTCTTACGCGGGGGAGGGCAGGGTGGGGGCA
>CAMDFP010000146.1 GCA_945897335.1 Asaia bogorensis
CAGGCGCAGATCCTCAACCTGATGAAAGATCTGCAGCGCCAGCTCGGCCTTACCTACCTCTTCATCAGCCACAACCTCGCCGTGGTCCGCCACATCGCCGACCGCGTCGGCGTCATGTATCTCGGCCGGCTCGCCGAGCTCGGCCCGGCGAAGAACCTGTTCGCGCTGCCGCGGCATCCCTATACGCGGATGCTGCTCGACACCATTCCGGACCTGGAGATGACCGGGCGCCAGCGCACGCCGGTCGCGGGCGAAGTGCCGAACCCGATCAACCCGCCGACCGGCTGCGCCTTCCATCCGCGCTGCCCCTTCGCCAACGACCGCTGCCGGAGCGAACGTCCCGAGCCCAAGCTGAACGACACCGGCTCGACCACCGCCTGCCATGCGGTCGAGGAGGGGCGGCTGCCTGCGGGGCCGTTGCCGGTCGCGGCGTAGAAGTTCCAATGCGCCGAACCGACTATTGGAACCCTCTCCCGCGTCTTTCGCGGGGGAGGGCAGGGTGGGGGCCGAGCGAAGCGAGGAATGCCGGCTCAGTCGTGTCGCTACCCCTCGCTGCACTCGTCCCCCACCCCATCCCTCCCCCGGCTTCGCCAGGAGAGGGGGCACGAGGCTGAGATGACCGTCCTCGTCTTCGGCTCGATCAACGCCGACTTCATCCTCAACGTCGATCGCCTGCCAGGCCCGGGCGAGACAGTGGTGGCGCCCACATACCGGTTCCTTCCCGGCGGCAAGGGCGCGAACCAGGCCGTTGCTGCCGTGCGTGCCGGTGCCGAGGTCGCCTTCTTCGGCCGCATCGGCGAGGACGCTTTTGGCCAGGAGCTGAAGGACGGGCTTGCCGCCGAGGGCATCGACGTTGCGGGTCTTGGAACCTCGACGGAGCCGACCGGCGCGGCCTTCATCGCCATCGACGGGAAAGGCGAGAACCAGATCCTGGGCGCGCTCGGTGCCAACTACGCAGCGCGCGCCGCCGATGTTCCGGACGAAGCGCTGGGGCCTACGACCACTGTCGTCCTCGAGATGGAGGTACCGCCGGCGGAGAACGCCATGCTGGCCGCCCGCGCCCGGAAGGCGGGTTCCCGCGTGCTCTTCAACTTCGCCCCGGCGATGCCGGCACCGCCGAGCCTGTTCACCGACGTCTCGATCCTCGTCCTCAACGAGCACGAGGCGGAGGCGCTGGCGAAGCAGATGCAGATGCCCGAGCGCGATCCGGAGCCCGCGGCCTGGGCGCTGTCGCGGCGCTTCGGCAACACGGTCGTCGTCACGCTGGGCCGCGACGGTGCCATCGCCATCGCGCCCGACGCCGCCTGGCGCATCGGTGCGCTGGACGTGACGGTCGTCGACACCGTCGGCGCCGGCGACGCCTTCCTCGGCGTGCTGGCGGTGAGCTTGGACGAGGGCCTGGATCTCCCGTCCTCGCTCCGCCGCGCCTCGGTCGCCGGATCGCTCGCCTGCACCAAGGCGGGGGCCCGCGGCGGGCTGCCGGCCAGGGCCGCGATCGATGCCCGCGAAGCGGAGCTGGCACCGGCGCGGCCGCTCTGATCCGAAGCGGCGACAGATGACAACGCGGTGGTGGCCGTCGGGCGGGCTGTGGCGCCACCCCGATTTCCTGAAGCTGTGGGCGGCGCAGTCGCTGAGCGCGATGGGCAGCCGTATCACGCGCACGGCGCTGCCGATGATCGCGATCCTGACCATCGACGGGAGCCCGACCGAGATCTCCATCCTGTCCGCACTCGGCGTGCTCCCAGGCGTCGTCGTCGGGCTTCTCGCCGGCGGTCTCATCGACCGGCGGCCGAAGCGCCCGCTGCTGATCGCGACCGATCTCGTCCGTGCGCTGCTGATCCTGACGATCCCGCTGGCGGCGTGGTCGGGCGCGCTCGCGATGCCGCAGCTCTATCTCGTGGCGGCGGCGATCGGAGCGGCGAGCGCGCTCTTCCGCATCGCCGACAATGCCTATCTGCCGGCGCTGATCGGCAAGGAGGCGCTGGTCGAGGGCAACGCCAAGCTGGAGGCGACGGATTCGATCGCCGAGAGCGTCGGCCCCGGCCTCGCCGGGATCCTGATCCAGGCGCTGACCGCGCCGGTCGCAGTGATCGTCGATGCCTTGTCGTATCTCTGGTCGGCGCTTCTGCTCGGCCGTATCCGCGCCGCCGAGACGCTGGCGGCCTCGCCCGAGGCCGGCACCAGCGTCATTGGCGACATCCGCATCGGGCTTCGCGCCTGTCTCGACCATCCCGTGGTCGCCCGCCTGCTCGCAGCCGAGACATTGATGGCGCTGTTCGGCGGCTTCTTCAACACGCTCTACATGATCCTGGCGCTTGAAACGCTGGCGCTGTCCCCGCTGGTCGTCGGCCTGATCATCAGCGTCGGCGGCATCGGATCGCTCTTAGGGGCGCTGGTCGCGGAGCGGATGGCGGGCCGGCTCGGCCTCGGCCCGATGCTGTTGCTGACCCTTGCCCTCGGCAGTGCCGCGGCGCTGCTGGTACCGCTCTCGGAGCTCGTGCGGCCGCTCGCGGTCGCGAGCCTCGTCATGCACCAGGTGATCGGCGATGCGTTCCTCAGCATCTACCTGATCCATGCCGTCAGCCTCCGTCAGCGCGTGCTGCCTCTCGACATTCTGGGGCGTGCCAATGCGACCTTCCATGTCGCGACCGGCCTGGCGCTGCCGATCGGTGCGCTGGTCGCGGGGCCGCTGGCGGATGCGATCGGCATGTCGGCGACGATGTGGATCGGGGCCGTGGGCGGATTGAGCGCTGCCGTCGCGCTTCTCTCGCCGGCGGTGCTGCGGCTCCGCTAGCGGCAATCGGCGTAGTACTTGTAGCCCTCTTCCTGGCGGACGGCGTAGAGCTGGATCGGCTGGTCGACCTGCGTGTAGCAGACGAACAGCGGCATCCCGAAAACCGTGATCGCCAGCTCGACCTTGTCGCCCGGATACATCTCGCCTTCGAGGCAGGCGCGCCGGCTCTGGCCCTTCTGCAGCACGAAGGTGTAGCGCTGGCGCGACTTCATGATGACGCGCGCGGAAAGACCGAACGGCGCCATGTTGCGCACCAGGAAGCAGGCACCGTGCGTCGCCGGCCCGATCTGCGCCGAGGCGGGAGCGGCGGAGCCGGCGAGGAAGAACAGGATCAGGGCGAGGAGCAGGGGCCGCATCAGGCGCGGATGATACCTCGATCCAAGTGGTTGAAGTCACTCGGCCGAGCGTGCGCGCGGTTTGTTGATGAGGATTTTTATACGTAAATTTAGTTGACGAAAATCCGCGTTTTTGACAGGATCGAGGCTACTGGAGGGACCTGCGCCAAGCGGCGGCGGGTCCCTTTTCATTTCCGTACATGGAGTCGGTTTTATGCACGGGCGCACCCCCGAGGTGTCGCGCGGGCGCCCGGATTTTGTCCGGAGCGCCGAGCGCTGTTGGATCGATGGCGACCTGATCCGTCTCTCCTCCTGGCCGATCGGCGGCATCCGTCCCGGCGGCCGATCCGGCCCGGTCCCCTGGCTGATGGATCTCGCGGTTCTCGAAGAGGCCATGCAAGACGTCTATGGCCGGGACTTCCGGCTCGGCGAGCGCGCGCCGCTGCTGCAGATGGCGGCGAACGCTCTCGCTGCCGGCGACCGCCGCCGCGCCGCCGATCTCGCGAGCGAGGTCGCGTTCCCGCCGCCGGAATACGCCTCGCGTCTCCGCAATGCCGGTCTCCGGTACCTCAACTGGGGACCGGCGCATCGCCGCGGCAATCCGACCATCGACGTTGAAGCCTGGCTCGAACGCAAGGCGTGGGAGCGCAAATACGACCCGGATCAGCCGCGCGTGCCGCGGGGTCATCCCGACGGCGGGCAATGGACGGATGACGGCGCCGGTGGTGACGAGCCTGCCGCCCTCGACCCTGACGAGCCCCTCGATCAGGAGGAATGGGAAGGTGTCGAGAAGCTCCGTGGTCGAATTGCGGAGCTTGAGGCCGAGCATGGCGATCGTTCGGCGCTCCTGCATTTGGCGGCGAACCGAAAGCCGTCGGGACGTGTCAAGTTCTTCTTCGAGACGATCGCCTGGGCGCTGGAAAAGTATCCTTTCCTAAAGCGCATCGGCATGTGGGGAAACCTCGTCTGGGGACTCTACGAGGTCGTGCCCGACGTCGCGGCGTTTCTGGAGGAACCGAAGAGCTTCGACGATCTCGTCGCCGATCAAGATGATCGGGTATTTTC
This sequence comes from Asaia bogorensis, assembly GCA_945897335.1. GTDB lineage: Bacteria > Pseudomonadota > Alphaproteobacteria > SHVZ01 > SHVZ01 > SHVZ01. The sequence goes on from CAMDFP010000146.1 coordinate 4,195, forward strand.
TTCAGAGCAGGAGTTTAGATCTGCCTATGGCTCCGCTGGCTTAGGCAAGGAATGGCATCACATCATCGAAAAGGGGCAGGATCCCTACAACAAGAAGGGCCTCAACCTGCATCACACGAAAAACATCGTGCGCGTGCCGAGGATCATTCACTGGGTGATCAGTGCCCACTACTCTGAGGGATCTCACGTGCCCGGGCTTACCATACGAGAATGGTTGTGGACGCAGCCCCTGGATTACCAGCGAGAATACGGACTATGGGCCATGCGATACTGGGGAGGCATGCAATGAAGGGCAACGACCTGCAGAGCCGTTCGCTGGAGGACTTGATTGCCGAGTTTGCGGCTCTCGCGGAAGAGCACGAAGAGCTCATGTGGAGGGGGCGGGTCACGAAAGCCAACAGGCTTCGAGCTCGAGATCGCGCCATCGCCCGCGAGATTGCATGTCGAAGCGAGGCTGGCGCCAATGCGATGATCGCGCTGTTCGATCATCATGAAGCCGCCGTTCGCGGCGAGGCCGCTGCCGAATGCCTGCGCTATGGCATTGCTTGCGACAAGGCGGTCAACACGCTCGCCGATATATGCGACCTCAGGGCTGGAGCCGTCAGCATGAGTGCTATGGGCGCACTCATATTTGCCGGCGAATTCGACATGGAGACCGGGCCGAAACGTCGCCCGGCCTAGGTGCTCGTTACCGCCCCTCGGTCCTCGGATCGAAAGCGTCCTGCAAGCCGTCGCCGACGAAGTTCAGCGAGATCACCGTGGTGAAGATCAGCACGCCCGGGTAGATCGCCTGCATCGGCTGCGACCAGATGATCTCCTGGGCGTTGGTCAGGATGTTGCCCCAGCTCGCGACCGGCGGCTGGATGCCGAGCCCGAGGAAGCTCAAGGTCGATTCCAGCAGGATGATGTTGCCGCTGGCGAGCGTCGCCGCCACCAGGATCGGCGACAAGGCATTCGGCAGGATGTGAACGAAGAGGATGCGGGCAGTGGACGCGCCCTGGGCCACGGCGGCCTGGACGAAGTCGCGGGTCTTCAAGGTGAGCGTCACGCCCCGCACCAGGCGGGCCGAGGTGGTCCAGGCGACCAGCGCGATGATCAGGACGATGCGGTAGAGGCTCAGGTCCGGCGACTTGGCAATCGAGACCGGCAGGCCGACCTTGGTCGGGTCGACGGCAGCGAGCACGATCAGCACCGGCAGCAGCGGCAGCGAGATCCAGCCGTCGCAGAAGCGCATCAGGAAGGCGTCGACGCGGCCGCCGTACCAGCCCGAGACGAGGCCGATGCAGGTGCCGATCGACGCGGTCAGCAGCGCCGTCACCAGGCCGACGAACAGCGAGATGCGGCCGCCGTAGATCAGCCGCAGCAGCAGGTCGCGGCCGAGGTCGTCGGTGCCGAGCGGATGCTCGGCCGAAGCCGGCTGGAAGCGGTTGAAGAGGTCGACTGCCTCGTGATCCTGGCCGCGCCAGCCGCCGATGAGCGGCGCCAGGATCGCCAGCAGGGCGAGGAAGATCAGGATGCCGGCGCCGACCAGGGCGGCGGGGTGGCGCTTGAAGCGCCGCCAGATCAGGAGCGACGGGCGGACCGGCGGCGGCAGCGCCGCATCGTCGGGGGAGCTAATGACGGTCCCGGGCGCGATCACGGTGGCCATCTCGTCACCTCACCGGTAGGAGATGCGCGGGTCGAGCGCCGCATAGAGAATGTCGGCGACGAGGTTCAACACCAGCGTGACGCTGCAGGCGAAGAGGAGGCCGACCAGCGCCACGTTGAAGTCGTTGGCGAGGATCGAGTCGAAGATCAGCTTCCCCATGCCGAGATAGGCGAACATGGTCTCGGTGATCAGCGCACCGGAGAGCAGCGTGCCGCATTCGAGCGCCATGATCGTCACCGTCGGGATCATCGCGTTGCGCAGCGCATGCCGCCAGACCACGCGGTTCTCGTCGGCGCCCTTGGCGCGGGCCGTGCGGATGTAGTCCTCGCGCAGCACCTCGATCATGCCCGAGCGGACATAGCGGGTGACCTGGGCGATGTTGGCGATGGTGAGGGTCAGCACCGGCAGCGCCAGGTAGCGGAGCTGGTCGAGGAAGGAAGGCGGGCCGCCGACCGTCCGCATGCCGCTGGCCGGCAGAACGCCGAGCGTGACCGCGAACAGGATGATCAGGAGGAGCGCCAGGAAGAATACCGGCACCGAGATGCCGGCGAAGCAGAAGAGGTTGATCGCCTGGTCGACCAGCGAGCGCGGATGGCGGGCGGCATAGACGCCGGCCGGGATCGCGACCGCGACCGAGATCAGGAAGGCGAAGATCATCAGGTAGAGCGTGTTCAGCAGGCGCGGCAGCAGGATGTGCAGGACCGGCTGGTTGTGCTGGCGCGAATAGCCGAAATCGCCGCCGACCGCGCCCATCAGCCAGCTGAAGTAGCGCTCGGTGATCGGCTTGTCGATGCCGTGAAGCGCCTTGAGACGGGCGGCGTCGGCCGCCGTCATGTTGGGATCGCCCGACAGCATGATGTCGATGGGATCGCCCGGCATCAGGCCGATCAGGCCGTAGACGACGAACGACATCACCAGGACGACGATCATCGCCTGGAGGAAGCGCACCGAAAGGAAACGGGTCATGGGACTACCGGCAAACGAGAAGGCCGGCGGAGGAGGAGCCCCCGCCGGCCTTGCTCACGTCAGTTCGCGGCCCAGTTCTGCGACCACATGGTGGTGCCGTACTGGTGTCCGGTCGGCTGGATGCCCTTCAGCCATTTCGGCACGATGAAGGGCTCGGCGCGGAAGAACAGCGGCAGGACCGCGATGTCCTCGGCGTAGATCGCCTGGAACTTGGTCCAGAGTGCGCGCCGCTTCTCCTTGTCGAGCTCGACCTCGATCGCCTCGAGCAGCTTGTCCATCTCCGGGTTCTTGTAGCCGGTGAAGTTCTGCCCCGCCCAGTTGTTCTCCTTGGTCGGGATATGGGCCGAGTGGAACTGCGTCAGCGGCACGCTCTCGGGCGAGGAGATCCAGGCGAACAGCGCCATGCCGGTGTACTTGCGCTCCTTGGTGGTCTCGCCGAAGAAGACGCGGGCGGGCTCGTTCTTGATCACGATCTCGACGCCCACCTGCTTCCACTGGCTCTGCAGCACCTGCTGGACCAACTCGCGCGAGCGGTTGCCGGCGGTGGTCATCAGCTCGAAGCGGAGCCGGTCGCCGGCGGCGTTGTGACGGTAGCCTTCCTTCATCACATTGAAGCCGGCGGCATCCAGCAGCTCGGCCGCCCGCTTCTGGTCGCTGCGATAGGTCTTCACGTCCTTGTCGTAGATCCAGTCGAGCGGATTGATGTTGGTGTGCGCCACCGGCTGCTTGCCCTCGAACAGCTGCTGGACGATCTGGTCGCGGTTGATAGCGTACAGAAGCGCCTGGCGGACCCGCTTGTCCTTGAGCAGCGGGTTGTCGAGGTTGAGGTCGATGTGCTCGTAAACCAGGCCCGGCTTGAAGTCGTAATTGTACTTGTCCGGATTGCGCTTCTGGAAGGCGATGCCCTGGTCGATGGTGACGCCGAGCTCGCCCATGATGTAGTCGACCGAGCCCGACAGCAGGTTGGCTTCCATCGCCGCGGTGTTCTCGATCACCTTGAAGATCACGCGCTTGAATTTCGCCGGCTCGCCGAACCAGGTCGGGTTCGGCTCGAAGACGACGTGCGAGCTGGTGACGATCTCGGTGATCTTGTAGGGGCCGAAGAACAGGCCTGGATTGGTCGTCGCTGTATCGTAGGCGGTCCGCTTCTTGTACTCGGCCGCCTGCTTCGGATCGAAGTTCGCCTTCTCGATATGCTCCGGAATCAGGCGGAAGTCGTTCAGCAGATTGTAGGTGAACTTCAGCTTGTCCTTGGTGACGGTGAAGGTCTTATCGTCCTTCGCTTCGATCGCCACGATTTCGCGGAACTGCTCCATGTTGGCGACGCCGGTCTCGGCGTTCTTGCCGACCTCGTGGGTGAATATCACGTCCTTGGTGGTGACCGGCGTGCCGTCGCCCCATGTCGCCTTCGGATGGATGGTGTAGGTGACCTTCACGCCCTTCTTGCCGTCGGGCAGGTCGACGGGAACGGCCTTGCCGTTCTCGATCGTCGGCAGCTCGGTGCAGAGTAGACAGATCGCCTGCCACTTTTCGTCATAGGTGGTGAGCGGGCGCTGCGTCATGTGCAGCACGATCGTCTTCGCCAGCATCGAGTCGATGTGCGGGTTCAGCGTCGCCGGGAACTGCTGCATGGCGACAGTCAGTTCGCCCGGCTTCTGCTGTGCCATCGCCTGGCCGGTGAGGGCGAGGGACGCGGCGAGCAGGCTCGTCGCAAGGAAACGCATCGAAGACCTCCATTAGTAATTCTGCTGGCCAGGATTATAGGCAGGCCGGCGGCAACCAAGGAAGAGGCGGAGCTATGCCGGGTTTCTCATCCAGCCCAGGCTGTCCGCGGTATTTCCGGTCGGAAAATACTCGGCGGAGGTCCAGCCGCGGTATCCCAGCCGGTCGATGGCGGTGAAGAGAACCGGCCAGTTGAGCTCGCCGGTTCCCGGTTCGTGCCGGCCGGGCGGATCGGCAAACTGGATATGGCCGATGCGGGGCATCAGCCGCTCCAGGTTCTTGAGCAGGTCTCCGACCATCACTTGAGCGTGATAGAGGTCGTGCAGCAGTCCCAGATTGGGGTGCCCGGCGCGATCGATCAGGTCGAGCGCCTGGTCGGCGCGGGTGACGAAGACGCCGGGGACGTCGCGGTTGTTGAGCGGCTCGATCAGAGCCTTGATTCCCGCCTTGCCCAGCTCCTCCGCCGCGTAGCGGATGTTGTCGATCAGCGTCGCCTCGATGCGGGCGCGCTCGATGCCCTGAGGCGGGATGCCGGACGGCATGTTGACCTGCCTGATGCCGAGCGCCTCGCCGTAACGACGGCAGAGAGCCACGCCGGCGCGGAAGTCGGCCTCCCGTCCGGGAAGGCAGGTCATGCCGCGCTCGCCGCGGGTCGAGTCGCCGGCCGGCAGGTTGATCATCAGCCACTCGACCTCGGCCTCGCGCTTGGCGCGGACCAGGGCGTCGATCTCGAGGTCGTAAGGCGACTGGATCTCGACCGCTTCGAAGCCGGCGCGCTTTGCCGCGAGCGGGCGTGCGAGCCAGTCGTGCTCGCGGAACATGGTCGAGAGGTTGGCGGCGAAGCGGGGCATCAGCCGGCCTTCCGCTTGGCGGCCCAGCCGTCGGGATCGCCGAGGAAGCTGCGCACCTGGTCGAGCTGGTCCTTGGTGTAGCCCCTGCGGGCGGCGGCGACCAGGATGTCGGCCCATGTGGCCAAAGCGTGCAGCTTCACGCCGCGCGCCTCCAGCGCCGCGATGCCCTCGGGGAAGGTGCCGTAGTTGAAGATGACGAAGATGTGCTTGCAGACGGCGCCGGCGGCGTCGATCGCATCCAGGAACACGTGCTTCGAGCCGCCCTCGGATGCCAGATCCTCGACCAGCAGCATGCGGGCACCGTCCTTGAAGGCGCCTTCGATCTGGGCGTTGCGGCCGAAGCCCTTCGGCTTCTTCCGGATATAGGTCATCGGCAGGCCCAGCCGCTCGGAGACCCAGGCAGCGAAGGGGATGCCTGCGGTCTCGCCGCCGGCGACGACGTCGAAGGCCTCGTGGCCGGCGTCGCGGCAGACCCGCTCGACCGCCATCTCCATCAGCTTGGCGCGTGCGCGCGGAAACGAGATGATCTTCCGGCAGTCGACGTAGACCGGAGAGAGCCGCCCGGAGGTGAAGGTGAAGGGCTCGTCGGGGCGAATGTGGACGGCCTGGATCTCGAGGAGGATGTCGGCGGTGAGCTGGGCGGTCGCGTCGTCGGTCATTCTTCCTCCTCCGGGCTGGGCGCGGGGTCGTTTAGCAGACTTTCGGGGCGTTTGCCTCGGTTGACCGGTCGGGCGTCGCGACCTACCCTGACGCCTTCCATCAAGATTCGGAGCGCCGCTTCATGTCATCCGGCCAGACCGCTGCCGCCCCGTCCGTCGCCCTTGCGTCCGCGACCGCCCGCTGGCCTGCTTTCGCCGCGGCCTTCCTCGGTCTTTTCCTGATCTTCGGCGTCGGCTTCGCCGGACCCAGCGTCATCCATAACGCCGCCCACGACGCCCGCCACATCCACGCGTTCCCCTGCCACTGATCGTCATGTTCCGGCGAATCTTCTTCGCGGCTTTGCTCGGCGGCCTCGTCGCCGGCGGCATCGCCAGCGCCGTCCAGGCCGTCCGCGCCGTGCCGCTGATTCTCGAGGCCGAGGTCTTCGAAGAGGCGGCCGAGAAGGCGAAGCCGCATGACCACGCCCAAGCGGCGGCGCACGATCACGACGAAGATGCCTGGGCGCCGGAGAACGGCTGGGAACGGACAGGCTTCACGCTCGTCTTCAACATTCTGGCCGGCATCGGCTTCGGCCTGGTCATCGCCGCCGGCATGTCGCTGGCCGGCCACAGCGGCTGGCGGGCCGGCCTCGTCTGGGGGCTCGCGGGGTATGTCAGCTTCGTGCTGGCGCCGGCGCTGGGACTGCCGCCGGAAGTGCCGGGAACCGAATCTGCGCCGTTGCTGGTGCGCCAGCTCTGGTGGGTGGCGACCGCCGCGGCGACGGCCGGCGGTCTTGCGCTGATCCTGCTCAGGGGCGGCGCCACCGGAGTCGTCGTCGGGCTGGTGATGCTGGTGCTCCCCCACCTGATCGGCGCGCCGCAGCCGGCCGAGCATGGCGGTTCGGCGCCGGCGGCCTTGGCGCGCGAGTTCATCATCGTGGCGCTGGTGACGGGTCTGGTCTTCTGGGCGGCGCTCGGCGTGCTCACCGGCGCGGCCTATCGGCGGCTCTCAGCCGCCTGATTGACAGGCGGTCTCGCCGGTCGAAGACTTCCCTGAGCAACGAGATCAGGGAGGATCCGATGCCGAAAGCCGAACGGGGCCTCAACGAGCTCTATCGCGACGACCCCGAGCGCGCCGACGCGCTTGTCTTCGGCCGCCGCGGGCTCCTTGCCGGCGCCAGCCTCGCCGCCATGGGCGCTGCCGTCGGCGCATCCATTCCCTTCGCGTCCCGCATGCCGGCCGGTCTGGTGCCGGCGGCACTGGCGCAGGCGGCTCCCGCCGGCGGGCCGCCGGCGAAGCCGCTGTCGATGCCGGGCAAGGCGAACCTGGTGGTGCTGCAGGACCGGCCGCTGGTGTGCGAGACGCCCGAGCACTGGCTCGACGACGAGGTGACGCCCACCGACAAGTTCTTCATCCGCAACAACGGCGGGGTCCCGGACGTCCCGGCCGATCCCAAGGCGTGGAAGATCAGGGTCGACGGCGAGGTGAACACGCCGCTCGATCTCACCGTCGGTGAGCTCGAGCAGCGTTTCCAGCCGGTGACGCTCAAGCTCCAGCTCGAATGCGGCGGCAACGGCCGCGCCGGCTTCCAGCCGGAAGCGCGCGGCAACCAGTGGGGCAACGGCGCCATCGGCTGCGCCGAGTACACCGGCGTGCGCCTGAAGGATGTGCTCTCCGCAGCA
>CAMDFP010000147.1 GCA_945897335.1 Asaia bogorensis
CGGGCCGGGGCCGGAGGGCTTCGCCACATAGGCGGTGATCGGGGTTCCCTTGTCTCCGGTGATGGTCACGGTCTCGCAAGACATGCCTCGGTAGACTGACATCGGTCGCCCTCCATTAAGGTCCATCTGCGCGATCTTCCCATTGTCGCCAGGGTTACCGCGCGTGCACTATTCGAGAATCCCATGCCGGGCGCAACCGGCGCCGAGCCGCCCTCCCCCGACCCGCCAGGAGCCGTCGCCATGAACGTCCTCGACCATCTGAAGCAGGACCAGCCCGAGCTGACGACCTGGCGGCGCGACATCCATGCCCATCCGGAGCTGGGCTTCGAGGAGCATCGCACGTCCGACCTGGTGGCGGAGAAGCTGAAGGCCTTCGGCTGCGAGGTGCACCGGGGCATCGGCAAGACCGGCGTGGTCGGGCGGCTGCAGGTCGGCAACTCGCCCCGCTCCATCGGGCTCCGCGCCGACATGGATTGCCTGCCGATGGAGGAAGCCAACCAGTTCGCACATCGCTCGCGTCACGCCGGGCGCATGCATGCCTGCGGCCATGACGGCCACACCACCATGCTGCTGGGCGCCGCCCGCCACCTCGCCCGGACGAAGAATTTCGACGGCACCGTCAACTTCATCTTCCAGCCGGCCGAGGAGGGCCTGGGCGGCGGCGAGGCGATGGTGAAGGACGGGTTGTTCGAGCGCTTTCCCTGCGATGCGGTCTTCGGCATGCACAACTGGCCGGGCCTGGCCGCCGGCAAGTTCGCGATCCGCCCCGGCGGCATGATGGCGGGCGGCGCCTTCTTCGACATCGCCGTGACCGGCCGCGGCGGCCATGGCGCCAAGCCGGAGCTCGGCATCGACCCGGTTCTGGTCGCGAGCCACATCGTCACCTCGCTGCAATCGATCGTCTCCCGCAACGTCCGCCCGTCCGACACCGCCGTGCTCAGCGCCACGCAGATCCATGGCGGCGATGCCTATAACGTCATCCCGCAGACGGCGGTGATCCGCGGCACTGCGCGCGCCTTCTCGACCGAGACACTGGGCCTGATCGAGACCAACATGCGAAGACTCGCCGGCAATGTCGCCGCCGGTTTCGGCGCCACCGCCGAGCTCGACTTCCGCCGCATCTTCCTGCCGACGGTCAACGATGCCGCCGAGACGACCTTCATCGCCGACACCGCCGCAGAGCTGGTCGGCGACGCCAACGTCGACCGCGACGGCCCCCTGATCATGGCGTCGGAAGATTTCTCCTTCATGCTGAACGTCTGCCCCGGCGCCTACATGATGATCGGCAACGGCGAGGGCGAAGGCGGCTGCGCGGTGCACAACCCCGCCTACGACTTCAACGATGAGATCCTGCCCTTGGGCGCCAGCGTCTTCGTCCGTCTCGCCGAGCGGAAGCTGGAACGCCTGGCGCGGTAGATCGCCATGGCCAACCTTAGCGTCGATTGCCACGCCCACATCATCGACCTCGCACGCTTTCCGGTTCCGGCCGGGCGCGGCTACAAGCCGACGGCGGAAGAACGGGGCACGCGCGAGGAGTTCTGCAGCACCCTCGACCGCCACGGCCTGCATCACGGCCTCCTGGTGCAGCTCAGCGGCTACGGCACCGACAATTCACCGATCCTGGATGCGATCGCGGCTTACCCCGGCCGCTTCAAGGCGATCGCGGTGATCGACGCCTCGTTCGACGACCGCAGGCTCGAGGACCTGGCCCGGGCCGGCGTGGTCGGCGTGCGCTTCAACCTGCCGAGCTACGACCCCGGTGCCCTCTCCGGGCCGGAGGTGCCGCGTCTCCTGGAGCGGATCAAGGCGCTGGGCTGGGTCGCCCAGGTCTACGCCACCGACGCGCAATGGCTCGCGGCGGCGCCCGTGCTGGCGGCGAGCGGCGTCCGCGTCATCGTCGATCATCTCGGCGTCTACGACATCGCCGGCGGCACGGCCCAGGCCGGGTTCCAGCAGGTGCTCCGCCTCGGCCGCGAGGGCCGGGCCGCGGTCAAGCTGTCGTCCCTCTTCCGCATCTCGCGCGTCGCGGGACATGCCGACCTCGATCCCTTCGTCGAGCGGCTGCTGTCGTCGTTCGGCGTCGACAATTGCCTCTGGGGCTCTGACTGGCCGTTCGTCGCCGTCGCCGAGCGACCCACTTACGCCGACACGATGGCGCCGCTTCAACGCTGGTTGCCCGACAGGGATGACCGGGACCGCGTGCTGGCCCGGAACCCTGCGCGGCTGTTCGGATTCGCGTAAGATCTTTCCTCATACCTCGGGAGCCAAGTCATGCAGCGGCGAACCTTCCTCAAGACCTCGATCGCCGGCGCGGCGCTGTTCGCGGCCCCGCGGATCGCCGCATCGCAATCGGCGCGCACGCTGAAATACGTGCCCTACCAGGATCTGACCCTGCTGGACCCGATCCAGTCTCCCGCCGGCGCGACGCTGCAGCACAGCTGCATGGTATTCGACACGCTCTACGGCATGGACGCGAGCTATGCGGCCCAGCCGCAGATGGCCGAGGGCCATGTGGTCGAGGACGGCGGCAGGACCTGGAAGATCACGCTGCGCGAAGGGCTCAGGTTCCACAACAACGAGCCGGTGCGCGCATCCGACGTCGTCGCCAGCCTCAAGCGCTGGGGCCAGCGCGACTCCCTCGGCCTCACCCTGATGTCGGTCACCGACGAACTCTCGGCGCCGTCCGACCGCGTCGTGCAGTTCAAACTCAAGAAGCCGTTCCCGCTGCTGCCCGAGGCCATCATGGGCAAGTTCGGCGCCTATTACCCGGCGATCGTGCCGGCGCACCTGGCGCAGACGCCGCCGACGCAAGGCATGCCCGAGATCATCGGCAGCGGCCCCTATCGCGTGGTGCCGGGCGAGCGCGTGCTGGGCTCGCTGAACGTCTACGAGAAGTTCGCAGGCTATGTGCCGCGCAGCGGCGGTGCGCCGAACCTGCTGGCCGGGCCGAAGGTCGCGCATTTCGAGCGCATCGAGTGGCACACGCTCCCCGACCCGGGCACCGCGGGCGCGGCCCTCCAGGCGGGCGAGATCGACTGGTGGGACCAGCCGAGCAACGACTTCCTGCCGGTCTTGAGGCGCGCACCCAAAGTCGTCATCCAGCTCCGCGACATCATCGGCTCGTTCGCCAAGCTGCGCCCGAACCACACGCAGCCGCCCTTCAACAACCCGGCGATCCGCCGGGCGCTCCTCGGCGCCATCGTCCAGGCCGACTACATGCGCGCGGTCGCCGGCAACGATCCCGCCAACTGGCGCGACAAGTGCGGCTTCTTCACGCCGGGCTCGCCGATGGCGAGCGATGCCGGCATGGAGGCACTGAACGGTCCGCGCGATTTCGAAAAGGTGAAGCGCGATCTGGCCGCTGCCGGCTACAACGGCGAGAAGGTCGTCTATTACGCCCCGACCGACATCGCGACGTCGAAGGCGATCAGCGAGGTCGCCGGCGACATGTTCCGGAAGCTCGGCATGAACCTCGACTTCCAGGCGCGCGACTTCGGCTCGATGCTGCAGCGGACCGCGTCCAAGGAGCCGACCGACAAGGGCGGCTGGAGCATGTATCCCAACAACGCGCCGACGGTGGCGATGAGCAGCCCCGCCGCCAACAACTACATCCGCGGCAACGGCGCGTCGGCGATCTTCGGCTGGCCGGAGAGCCCGAGGCTCGAGTCGCTGCGCGACGACTGGCTCTATGCCTCCGAGCCGGCGAAGCAGCAGGCGCTCTGCCGCGACATGCAGCTGCAGGCCTTCCAGGACGTGCCCTACTACCCGCTCGGCGTCTATTTCCAGTCGACCGCCTTCCGCGACAGCCTCGCCGGCGTGCTGCCCGGATACTCGCTGTTCTACAACGTCAAGCGGGCGTGAGGGGACAAGCGCGGATATCGCGTCGAGGACAGCGGTACCGGAAGACGCAAATCGCGCCGTCGACGCACCAAAATAGTGACTGCGCCGCGTGCCACCGCGGAACACGTTGTATTCGCTCCGCTTGAGCCACATTTCCGCCTCATCCGGCGGCGAGGACATTGCTTCATCCTTCGCCGGCCGGGTCGGTTGATCGAGACGGACGATCGGGGAGAGCCATGAACCTTCGCAGGTACAGAGTCGGGCTGCTGGGCGCCGCCGTTGCCGGGGTCACGTTGATGCTGGCCTCCTACGCCTGGACCACCTTCTCTGATACCTCGTTCTCCGGCACCTCCCCCGCCGTCGCCGGCAATGGCGGCATCGACGAGAAGCCCGATGCCGGCCCGAAGGACGACCGGCCTCTGCAGCTGGACGCCGTCGCGGTCAGCCTCGAAAACGGCACCGGCGTCAAGGCATCCCCATCCGACCTCGGGCGGGCGGCGGGCGAGCTCGGCAAGCTGAACGCCGCCCGGGCTTCGACGACGGCACCGCCGCCAAAAGCGGGCCAGATCGCGGCCTATGAATCCCAAATGAGGTCGGCCCTCGCCCTCGAGGACCCGACGCAGCGGATGGTGGCGGTGTCAGCCGCACGCCAGGATCTGGCGCGGAGCGCCAACAGGAAGATGACGGAGCCGGCGATCGTTCGGGTCGACAACGTGCTCGGCCTGCCGGCGTCGCCGCCGAACCTCGGCACCGGTTCGACGAAGACGGGGGCGAAGGGCAAGACCCCGGCCGCACCTCCCTCTGCCCAGGCGGCCGCCCATGGCAAGGCGGCGTCCGCACTGCTCAACCTCAGCGGCGTCAACACCCCTGCGAAGGCGAGCAGCCTCTCCAGGCCGAGCGCGATTGTCGGCCAGATTGCTGCCTATGAAACGCAGATGCAGGCGGCCCTCGCCCTCGAGAACCTGCCGCAGCGTGCGACGGCGGTCGGCGCCGCGCGGCGGGAGCTGGGACTTTCAACCAACCGGCAGCTGACGCCTACGGCCATTACCCGTGTCGACAATGCGCTCGGGCTGCCCGCCACCCCGACCGACCTCGGCATGGCCGTGTCGACGGCCCGGCGTCCCTGATCGACCGAGACCGACGCGCCTCAGGAGGCCAGGTAGTCGGCGAAGAATTCCTCCACGGTCACGCGGCGCGAGGTGAGGCCGAGCTTGTGGGCCTCGCCGCAGAAAGCGTCGACCTCGCCGTGGCAGCGCGGCAGCCCGTTCGGGTGATAGTCCTCGCCCATGATGCCGACGGTGCGCTCGACCTCGACCTCCTGCCACGGCGTCGCATAGGGGAAGCTGCGCTGGGCCGAGGTGAACATGGTCTCGCACGCCATGAAGGCGTCGGTGAGCGCACGTGCGATCCAGCGGTTGGTCTCCCACACCTCGCGGCGGATGATGATCAGGTGCTGGGGCGCGAAGCAGCCGGTGTCGCGCCAATAGGCCGCCTCGACCGCCGAGAAGTCGGGAAGCAGGCGCGCGATCGGGCCCCCGGTCGGGTGGTAATCCTTCGGCCGTGGCGGGCTGGTGATGGCGTCGATCTCGCCCGCGATCAGCATCGAGGCCAGCGAGCGGCCCTCGGGCGCCAGCTTGGCGCCGGGAGGCACGATCGAGGAGAGGCCGAAGGGCTCGTCGATGTCGCCGACCAGCCAGTCGATCGAGGACGGGTCGAGGCCGGCCCAGCGCATGAAGTGGCGATACCAGATCGAGCCGCTGGCGGTCACGCTGTAGGTGCCGACGCGTTTTCCCGCGAGGTCCTTCAGGCTTTTGAGCGGGCTTCCGGCCTTCACGTAGATGTCGCGGCCGCCGAAGTTGCGGAGCGGGAACACCGGCAGCCCGACATGCGAGCGGTCGCCCTTGTCGATGCGATAGAGATGCTGCGCCATCGAGCCTTCGCCGCCGGTGACGGTCGCGTCCTGGGTCGCGCGGCGCAGCATCTCGGCGCGGTCGGTCCATTTGCCGGATCGCCCGAGGATCATGGTGAGCTGGATCCCGGGCGTGTCGATCATGCCGGCCGCCAGCGGCATGACGCGGGCATAGTCGGCGCAGGTCAGCGAGATCGGCAGATCGGCCATGAGAGCCCCCGAGGTCTTGAATGGTCGCCGACGCTTCGAGCGGCGCCCGAGATCCTACGCCGAAACAGGAGTGCCTCGCGAGCCGATGAGGCGGAACGCAACCCTCGCCTGCGGCGTTACACACATGCGCCAAGACCTTCCTCCGGCGCCAAGGAAAATTTCCATGAGCCAGAATCACGCCGGTCCCAAGCCGTCCGCCGGCATTCCCCCCAAGCATGAGGCGCCCGCGCATCCGGGCATGATGGGAGACGGGACCGAAGAGCAGAACCTCAACCAGCCCGGCGCCCCCGCCCTGCGGATCACCGAAGGCGAGGTGAAGGACGCGTTCAAGGGAAAGCCGAAGAAGTAGGCCCTACAGCTTGTCGCGCGTCCTCGGATCGAGGGCGGCGGCGGCGAGGTCGGACAGCAGGGTCGAGAGCGCGAACAGGACCGTGGTGACCATCACCGCGCCCATGACGATCGGGTAGTTGCGGCTGTTGACCGACTCGAACACCAGGCGGCCGACGCCCGGGCGGTTGAAGACAATCTCGGCGAAGACCGCGCCCGACAAGAGGCGGCCCATGCCGACGCCGAGGAGGGCCACCGTTGGCAGGATCGCGAGCTTCAAGGCATAGCGGTAGACGATGCGGCCATGCGAGAGGCCGAAGGCACGCGCGGTGCGGATATGGTTCTCGCCCATGATCTCCAGCATCGAGGCCCGCACCAGTCGGGCGAGGAATCCGACCCAGCCGAGCCCGATGGCGAAGGCCGGCAGCACCAGGTACCAGGCCTGCATCAGCGGCTGGCCGTCGGGACCGGAGCCGAGAGCCGGGAACCAGCGGAGCCAGACGGCAAAGACCAGCAGCAGGTAGATGGCGATGACGAAGGACGGCACCGCGATCGCCGCGACCGAGAAGATGCCGGTGATACGGTCGAGCCAGCTGCCGCGGCGGACGGCCGAGTAGCAGCCGAGCGGGATGCCGAGCAGCACCGCCCAGCCCAGGCCCGCCAGCGCCAGGACCACGGTGTAGGGCAGCTCGTTGAACACGATCTGGGCGACGCTGCGCTGGGTCCAGACGTCGACGCCCATGTCGCCGGTGAGCACATTGCCGACGAAGCGCACCAGCTGGATCAGCACCGGCTGGTCGAGGCCCATGCGGGCGCGGAAATCCTCGACCATCGCCGGGCTGGCGCGGGGGCCGAGCGCGATCGAGGCCGGATCGCCCGGCACCAGATGGATCATGACGAACAGGATCGTCATCGCGACCAGCACGATCGCGCTCATCAATCCCAATCGCTTCATCGCGTAGAGCAGCATCAGCGGCACCCTTCGGAGATCGGCGCGTTCCCCCCACCCCGGCGCGACGACGCCTCCGGCGTCGCGCTCTCCTCCCCCACAAGGGGGGAGGGAGTACGACGCTCGTGACCCCTCCCCCTTTTGTGGGGGAGGGTCAGGGTGGGGGGTGTCGTCCTGCGCATCTCAGAGCCTCCGTCCTAGACGAGGTCCCGTTTTATCTTCTGGTCCCAGGTCCGGGCATGGACGCGGGCATTGTCCTCGAACACGTCGAGATCGGTCACCAGGCGGAAATGCGTGGCGTCGCCAGTGAGCGTCACGCCCGAGCGCACCTCGACATCCCAGCCCGGCCGCTTCATGCGGTAGACGACGGTGACGACGGATTCCGCCGACAGCGGGTCCTCCGCCTTCACCCGGAAGATGTTGGCCTTCACCGTCTCGACCACGGTGCCGCTGTGGGTGAGCTTCTGGGCGCCGTCGTCGCGGTGGATGGCGTATTCGGTGATGCCGGTGCCGAGGTCGAGGTTGATGGTGCGGCGGATCGCGGCCGGCCTCAGCGTCTCCGCCGCCAGCATCGGCGCGCCCGCCGGCTCCGGGAAGGCCGGCACCGAGGCGTCCTCAGGCCGGGGCGCGCGGACCGGCAGCAAGACGCGGCTGGCGCCGGTCACCACCGACAGCGTGGCGCCATCGGGCGAGGGGAAGATGATCGGCCAATAGGCGGTGGATATCGCGATGCGCAGCCGATGGCCGGCCGGGAACACATGCGCGATCTCGTTCAACTGGAGGCGGATCTTGGTGCGCTTGCCGGGCTCCAGCGCCGTGGGGAATTCGTGGCTCTCTCGATGGGTCAGGTTCAGCACGCCATAGGTGACGCGCGTCACCTCGCCGTTCGGCGCCACGTCGGAGAGACGCACGGTCAGGTTGGCCCGCGGCTTGTCGGAGGAGAGCAGCAGGTCGGCGACGGGAGCGCCCAGGATCTCCAGCTTTTCGGAAAGCGGCGGGGAGTCGAAGACCAGCGAGCCGCCATCGTCCATGCGCTGGTCCAAGGGCAGCTCCGGCCCGACGCCGCCAAGGCCGAAGGGGCACCATTCGCCGCCGGCGATGCCGACGGTCTCGGGCGAGCGGATGGCGAGCACCTGCTCCGCCCCTCCCCCGCCTTCGAGCAAGGCGCCGGGCGCGAGTGCGTAGGCGCGGTCCTTCAGGTTCGGCGACGGCCAGGAGGGCTCGGTGACCCAGCGGCCGGGGCGGGTGTCGTAGAACGCCTTCGGCGGCAGGCTGTCCTGCATCCAGGCCTTGAACATCGGCTCCTTCATGATGCCGGTGTCCTTGCCCTTCAGCCAGTGATCCCACCAGCGCAGCTGCTCGCCGACATAGTCGATCATCGGGCCGGGAAAGGCGAAGTGCGGGCGGCCATGGCCCCAGGGGCCGACCAGCCCCTTCTTCGGGCATTTGAGGTGCTGCAGCATGCGGAAGACGGCGTTGGAATAGCCGTCGACCCAGCCGCCCACCGCATAGACCGCGCATTGGATGGACGAATAGTCCTCGCAGATCGAGCCGTGCTTCCAGAAGGCGTTCCGGCGCTGATGCGTCAGCCAGTCGCCGATCTGCGGATGTACGGAATCCAGGCGCTCCTGCCACATCGCCCGCCAGCGATCGCCGACGATGGCCGGGTCCGGCGACCGGCCGCGCTGGGTGAAGAACTGCTGTCCCCAGGAGAGGATGTCGTTCATCAGCGCGCCGCCCATGTAGTGCATGTCGTCGGCGTAGCGGTCGTCGGTGGAGACGGCGGTGACGATGGCCTTCAAGGCCGGCGGACGCAGCGCCGCCACCTGCAGCGCGTTGAAGCCGCCCCAGGAGCCGCCGAACATGCCGACCTTGCCGGTGCACCATTTCTGGGCGGCGATCCAGGCGATGACCTCGGCGCCGTCCTCGAGCTCCTGCTTCAGATACTCGTCATGCATCAGCCCGTCGGAGTCGCCGCTGCCCCGGCAGTCGACGCGGAGCGCCGCATAGCCGTGGCCGGCGACATAGGCATGGGTCTGGCTGTCGCGCCGCGCGGTGAAGTCGCGCTTGCGGTAGGGGATGTACTCCATCACCGCCGGGACCGGGTTCTTGTCCGCGTCCTCGGGGATCCACAGCTTGGCCGCGACCCGCGAGCCGTCTTTCAGCGGGATGAAGATGTTCTCGACGACGCGTATAGACTGCGGCAGCGTTTCGACGACCCGCATGTTCCCCCCCGGTACCGGTGTCCGGGGGACAGTGTGGGGCAAGGCGGCGGGTGGGCGCAATCGGATGACAGGCGAGGCGCAACAATGACGGTGATCGTGAAGTCTTTCCCGCGGAAAGTGCGGGAAATCGAGACAATGTGGATCACGCTCGCCGATGGCTGCCGGCTGGCCGCCCGGGTCTGGCTGCCCGAGGACGCGGAGGCGAAGCCGGTGCCGGCGATCCTGGAATACCTGCCCTATCGCCGCCGCGACGGAACGGCGACGCGGGACGCGCTGATGCATCCCTATATCGCCGGCCACGGCTATGCCTGCGTCCGCGTCGACCAGCGCGGGTCCGGCGACTCCGACGGCGTGCTCACCGACGAGTACCTGGCGCTCGAGCTCTCCGACGGCGTCGAGATCATCGCCTGGCTGGCGAAGCAGCCCTGGTGCACCGGCAATGTCGGGATCATCGGCAACTCCTGGGGCGGCTTCAACGGCCTCCAGCTCGCCGCGCTCCGCCCGCCGGCGCTGAAGGCGATCATCACCTCCTGCTCGACCGACGACCGCTATGCCGACGACGTCCACTACATGGGCGGCTGCGTCATCAACGACAATCTTCGCTGGGCCTCGACCATGTTCTCGCACAACGCCCGGCCGCCGGACCCGACCGTGGTCGGCGAGCGCTGGCGCGAGATGTGGATGGATCGCCTCGAGAACAGCGGGCTCTGGGTGAAGAACTGGCTCGAGCACCAGCGCCGCGACGAGTTCTGGAAGCACGGCTCGGTCTGCGAGGATTATTCGAAGATCCAGTGCGCAGTCTATGCCATCGGCGGCTGGATGGACGCCTACACCAACGCCATCCCCCGCCTGATGGCGAACCTGACCGGCCCGAAGAAGGCGATGATCGGCCAATGGGCGCATCGCTATCCGCACATGGCCGCCCCCGGCCCGGCCGTGGGCTTCCTCAAGGAGGCGCTCCGCTGGTGGGACAAGTGGCTGAAGGGGATCGAGACCGGCATCATGGACGAGCCGGCCTTGCGCATCTGGATGCTGGACAGCGTGCCGCCGAAGACCTTCTACGACTCCCTGCCCGGCCGCTGGGTCGCCGAGCCGAGCTGGCCGCCGCCGAGCGTGACGCCGACCCGCTTCGCGATGGGAGCCGGCCGCCTCTCCCGCTCTGCCGCCGCGACGGAAGCCGTACAGATCCGATCGCCGGCGACGCTCGGCCACACCATCGGCAAGTGGTGCCCCTACGGCCTCTTCCCGGACCTGCCCGGCGACCAGCGCGACGATGACGGCGGCTCGCTCTGCTTCGACACCGAGCCGCTGGCCGAGACGATCGAGATCTTAGGCGCCCCGGTGGTGGAGCTGGAGCTCGCCTCCGACAAGCCGCAGGCGCTCATCGCCGTGCGCCTCTCCAACGTCCTTCCCGGGGGCGCCGCGACCCGCGTCAGCTACGGCCTGCTCAACCTGACGCATCGCGACAGCCACGAAGAGCCGACGCCGCTGGTACCGGGCAAGACCTACAAGGTGAAGGTCCAGCTCAGCGACGTGGCGCAGACCTTCCCCAAGGGACACCGCATCCGCATCGCCGTCTCCACCGCCTATTGGCCGCTGGCCTGGCCGTCGCCGGAGGCGGCGACGCTGACGATCAACTCGCCCGGCAGCGCCGTCACCCTGCCGATCCGCGGCGCCTCGGCGCTGGACGCGACCCTGAAGCCGCTGCCGCCGCACGAGCTGCCGGAGGCGCTGAAGACCACCACGGTGAAGAAGGGCGGCATCAAGCAGACGCTGACCAAGGACCGGCCGACCGGCGCGCTCCGCTACGTCTTCGAGAACGACGCCGGCACCACGCGCCTCGACGGCATCGACCTCGAGACCAGCGGCTATGCCCGGGACGACTTCTCGATCCACCCCGACGACCCTCTGAAAGCCCGGGCCGAAGTCACCGGCCGCTCATCCCATGAGCGCAAGGGCTGGAAATGCGAGACCCGCACGCGCACGGTGATGACCGCGACGCCCACCACCTTCGAGCTGGAGGCGACCCTCGACGCCTACGAAGGCGACACGCGGGTGTTCGCCAAGAGCTGGAAGGTATCGATCCCCAGGGACAATGTGTAGGCGGCGCGAACACAGGGTGGTTGCCCACCGTCGACGGCTGCTTCCGGCCGGGAGCGGTCATTAGAGGTCTCTCGATCAGGAGACCAGGGATGACCCGGAGGAGACGTTCAGCGCT
>CAMDFP010000148.1 GCA_945897335.1 Asaia bogorensis
GGTTACCGCCCCTCCGCCCTTGCCGACGTCGACGCCGGCACCTGTGCCGGCGCCGGCCCAGATGCCGGCGGCGAGCACTCCTCAGGCGCCCTCTCAGCAGACGGCCACGCCGACGCTGCAACCGCCGGCCACCCCCACATCCGCAGCTCTACCGGGCGCGCGGCCGGCGACCGTGCCGCCTCCCCCGGCTACCGCTCTCGCGACCTTGCTGACAGCGCTGGCGGCAGCGCCGGCACCACCCTCGCAAGCGCCGCTTTCCCCCGGTGCTCCGCCTCCGCCAACAGGCCAGCCTGCCGCCGAGCCACCGACACCCGCGACCCCGCCCTCGTCTCCGCAGACCGCCGGCTCGACGCCGGCCGTGACACCGCGGCCGCAGCAGCCGGCGACCACTTCGCTGCCGCAGGCCGCGAGCGCGCCGAGGCCCGCCACGCCGGCTCCGGCGCCGCAGACGGCTTCGGCACCCCTCGCTCCTTCCCCGCAAGCGCCGCAGCCGGGGCAGCCGGCCGCAGCTCCTCCGCCCGCCCCCGCAACGCCGTCTGCTTTCGCCGCGACCGCGACGAACGCGCCGCAACCGGCAGCCGAACTGGTACAGCGCGTCGCCGCGTCTGCGGCGCAACCCCGGTCCGGTGCAACGACACCCTCGACTCCCGCGTCGACACCGCCGCCCACCGGCGGAACCGGGACGACACCGGTCGGCGGCCAGGGCAGCACAACGATACCGACGTCGCTCGGCAACTCTCCGGTCCTGGCGCTCCGGCCGGGTACGGCGCTGGTGCTGCAGGTGACCGAGATGACGCCCCGCGTGCAAGGCGCGCCGTCTCCGCCGGCCCAGGGTCTCACCCTCACCACCCAGGGCGGTCAGGTGAATTTCGGCGGCACGGTGATGGGATCGACCATCGGCGGACAGCCGATCGTCGAAACGCCGCTCGGCCTCTTCACACTCGGCGCCAAGGTCGACCTGCCGGAAGGCATGCGCCTCCAGTTCCGCGTGATGGCGCCGCCGGGCGGCACCGGGACCGCCGCAGCCGGCGGCCAGCCGGCGACGCTGATGGAGCTGTCACGCCAATGGGCCGCCCTCGACGAGGCACTGGCGACGCTGAAGGCCACCGATCCCGTGATCGCCCAGGCGGTGCTGGAGCAGACCATCGCCCGGCCCGGCGCTCAGCTTGCCGGCGGCCTCGCCTTCTTCCTGGTCGCGCTCCGCGGCGGCGGCGATCTCAAGCGCTGGCTTGGCGAAAGCTCGGTCCAGGCGCTGGAGAAGTCAGGCCGCGGCAAGCTGGTTCAGCAGCTGTCGGAGGAGATGCGGGAGATGGCGCGGGCGGGCTCTGCCGAAACCGCCAAGACCGGTGACTGGCGGCCGCTGTTCATGCCGGTCTTCGACGGCGAGGGCGTGCGCCAGCTCCGTCTTTTCGTCCATCGCGACGGAGGCGAAGAGAGCGACGACGACAAGCCGCCGGGGAAGCGCTTCCTGGTCGATGCCGACTTCACGAGGCTGGGTCAGTTCCAGCTCGACGGCCTGGTCGCCGGCAAGAAGCTCGACCTGGTAGTCCGCACCAAACGGGCGCTGCCCGGCGACATCACCAAGAACATCAACGCAATCTTCACGCGCTCGCTGGATGCCTCGGGCTTCGCCGGCCAGCTCCGCTTCGAGGCCGGAGCGAAGCTGGTGACGCCGGATCCGGACGCGCTCTACGGTCACGCCCCCGGCGTCAGCGCCTGACGGCGGATTCCTGCAGGAGCGTGTTGAACGCCTTCACCGCCGCGGCCGCCCCGTCCTTGTGTTTCCAGACACCGGCAGAGACAGCGAGGAAATCGGCGCCGGCCTCGATCAGCGGCCGGCAATTGGCCGGGGTGAGGCCGCCGACGGCGACGCAGGGCGCGTGCATCATCTCGCTCCACCACTGCACGATCTCGGGATCGGCGGGCGCCGCCGCCTCCTTGGTCGAGCTCGGGAAGAACGGTCCGAAGGAAACGTAGTCGGCACCTGCCTCCGCCGCCTCGATGGCAAGGTGGCGGGAGTCGCCGCAGGAGACGCCGATCATGCCGCCAGCGCCCAGACGCGACCGCGCCTCGGCATAGGGCATGCCCCCCTGCTCCAGGTGAACGCCATCGCAGCCCAGCTCCGCCGCCAGGTCCGCTCGTCCGTCGAGGAGGAACGCCACGTCGAATGCGTGCACCGCCGGCATCAGCCGCTCGACGGCACGACGAATCTGGTGATCAGCGACGTCGACGAGACGGAGCTGGAAGGCGGCGACGTCGCCGGCATCCAGCGCCTTCTCGACCACTGTAAGGAAGTCCGCCGGCTCGATCGCCGGCGGGGTGATCAGATAAAGGCGCTGGGTCAGGGGGTCAGGCCTTGCCCTGGAAGATGCGGATGATGGTGTCCAGCATCGCCATCGCGTCCTTCGGCGGGCGCTGGAAGGTGTTGCGGCCGATGATCGAGCCGGTGGCACCGCCGTCGCGAAGACCGCGGACCTCGGTGTAGAGCCCTTCCAGGTCCTTGGCCTCGCCGCCGGAGAAGACGACGAGACGACGGCCGTTGAAGCAGGACTGGACGACGTGGCGGACGCGCTCGGCCAGGGTCGACACCGGAATCTTCTGCGCCTCGTAGACCTTCTTCGCCGCTTCCAGCTCAAGATGCTGGGTCGGCGGCTTCACCTTGATGATGTGGGCGCCCATCAGCGCCGCCATGTGCGCGGCATAGGCGCAGATGTCGACCGCGGTCTCGCCCTGCTTCGACAGCGTGCCGCCGCGCGGATAGGACCAGACGACGGAGGCCAGGCCATAGGACTTTGCTTCCGCCGACATCTCGCGGATCTCCTCCATCATGTCGTAGGCCTTGTCGGAGCCCGGATAGATGGTGAAGCCGATCGCCGAGCAGCCGAGACGGAGCGCGTCCCTGACCGAGCCGGTCAGCGCCTGGTTCGCCGCTTCCTTCTCGCGCGACAGCGAGTTCGCCGAATTGCACTTGAGGATGGTCGGGATCGCGCCGGCGAAGGTGTCGGCGCCGGCCTCCAGCATGCCGAGCGGCGCGGCATAGGCCGACAGGCCCGCGGCGATGGCGAGGCGGTAGTGGTAGTGCGGATCGTAGGCAGCGGGGTTCGGCGCGAAGGAGCGCGCCGGGCCGTGCTCGAAGCCCTGGTCGACCGGCAGGATCACCAGCTTGCCCGAACCGCCGAGCCGGCCGTTCATCAGGATCCGGGCGAGATTCGCCTTGGTGCCCGGATTGTCGCTCTCGTAGTTCGCAAGGATCTTCTGGACGCGCTGGCTGATCTTCATCTCATGGGCTCCGGCGGGAACGGGAAGAGCCTGGATATACCGAGGCATCCCCCCTTAGGCAACGATGCAGCGATCTCCGCGGATCAACGCCGGACCTTGTTCGGCTTCGCCCTGGCCTTCGCCGCCGCGGCCTTGGTCGCCTTCTTCTGCGCCTGCTTCTGCTTCACCGAGGGGCCGCGCTGCTTCACCTTGGTGGCAGCCGCCTTGGTGGCCTTCGCCTGGGCCTTCTTCTGCGCCACGGTGCGAGGCTTCTTGGGATTGGCGGCCTTGGCATAGATCGGGCTGGCCTTGGCCTGTGCCGCCTCGACGGCGGAGCCGGCGGCAATACAGAAACCGGCGGTCATCATCACGGCGAGTGCCGCGGCTGTCAGGCGCATGGCAGGAACTCCGGACTTTTGAGGGACGGCGAGCCTATCACAACTCAAGGGAGAGCAAGCGCCGGCAGGAGGCCGCCGGATCGCGCTCGGTCGAGAGGTCGAGATCGGCGGCGAGCGGCATCAGCAGCCGCGCGCCCCTGGCCTCGGCGATCGCCGCGAGCTTGTCGCGGACATCGCCCCGGCCATGGAAGACCAGATCGGCGAGACCCTGCCTGAGCGACGCCAGCACGTCCCCCGGGCGATCGGCGCAGTCGAGCACGGCGGTGAACCGCGCGGCGGGATGCGCCTCGGCTGCCAGACGCATCAGGCTCTGGAAATAGAGCGGCCCCCAGAAGGCGGCCGCGCACGGCGGGCTCAGCAGCGTGATCTCGGCCCCGGCCGCCTCGGCGGCGGCGAGCGCCGCCCGAGACTGGGCCAGGTCGTGGACGATGACGACGGGCACGTCGATGGCCCGGCCCTAGAGCGCGTACCGAAAACGCACTGCGCTCGTACCCCCTCTCCCGCGTCGTACGCGGGGGAGGGTGGGGTGGGGGCCGAGCGAAGCGAGGGCGCCCCTCGACAATTCGTGACGGGAGACAGCGAGATTTCGGGTGAACGCCTGCCCCTCGCTGACGCTCGGCCCCCACCCTGCCCTCCCCCGCTCAAGACGCGGGAGAGGGTTCCGAGGCGAGGCCGACGGATGAGTCACGCTCTAGAGGCGTCCCATCGCCGCTGCCGTGTCCAGCATGCGGTTGGAGAAGCCCCACTCGTTGTCGTACCAGGACAGGATGCGGACGAAGGTGCCGTCGATGACCTGGGTCTGGGTCGCATCGAAGGTGGACGACGCGCTGTTGTGGTTGAAGTCGCAGGAGACCAGCGGCGCCTTGTTGATGCCGAGGATGCCCTTGAACCGGGCCTCCTTGCTCGCCGCCTCCATCGCGGCATTGACCTCTTCGGCCGTCGTCGCCTTCGAGGCGACGAATTTGAGGTCGATCACGCTGACATTCGCCGTCGGCACGCGGATGGAGGTGCCGTCGAGCTTGCCCTTGAGTTCCGGCAGCACCAGGCCGACGGCCTTGGCGGCGCCGGTCGAGGTCGGGATCATCGACAGCGCAGCGGCGCGGGCGCGCCTGAGATCCTTGTGCAGCGTGTCGACGGTCGACTGGTCGCCGGTATAGGCATGGATCGTCGTCATGAAGCCGCGCTCGATGCCGATCGCCTTGTTCAGCACATAGGCGACCGGAGCAAGGCAGTTGGTGGTGCAGGACGCGTTGGAGACCACCGTATGAGCAGCCTTGAGCTGGTCGTGATTGACGCCGTAGACCACCGTGAGGTCGACGCCGTCGGCGGGCGCGGAGACCAGTACGCGCTTGGCGCCGGCCTCGAGGTGCTTACCGGCGGTCTCCTTCTTGGTGAAGATGCCTGTGCATTCGAGGGCGACATCGACCTTGAGGTCCTTCCACGGCAACTTCGATGGATCGCGTTCGGCCGTCACCTTGATCGGGCCGAACCCGACATCCATGGTGTCGCCGGCGACCTTGACCTCGCCGGGATAGCGCCCGTGGACGGAGTCGTACTGGAAGAGGTGCGCGTTCGAGGCGACGTCGCCGAGGTCGTTGATGCCGACGACCGTCACGTCGGTGCGCTTGCTTTCCGCCAGCGCCCGCATGACCAGGCGACCGATGCGCCCGAAGCCGTTGATCGCCACCCTGATCGTCATGACTGTCTCCGCATTCGATGAACGTTACTGAAAGCGCGCGGGGTCGTGCCTGTAAATGTAGGTCTCCCCGCCGAAGAAATCGGTGACGCCGTCGCGCACCGCGCCGAGACGCTCGGCGACGCGCTTGGAGGCGACATTGTCCGGATGGATCAGGCTGACCAGCTTGTCCGCCTTGAGGATGCCGAAGCCGACCCGGCCGACGGCGGCGGCGGCCTCGGTCGCATAGCCCTTGCCCCAACTGCTCTTCGTCAGCGTCCAGGCGATCTCGAGGTTGGGCCAGCCGACCGGGTTGAGCAGGCCGACGCGGCCGACCACCTCGCCGGTCTGCTTCACTTCGACGGCATAGGGTCCGTAGCCGCGAAGCGTCCAGTGGCCGAGCGTCGCCGAGAGCGAGCGCCAGATCTCCCACGGCTTGGTCTGCGGCGCGCCGCCGATGAAACGCATGACATCGGGGTCCGCCAGGATGGCGGCAACGGCGCCGATGTCGTCGATGGTGAACTGACGGAGCCGGAGCCGCTCGGTCTCGACCGTCTCGGGAACCAGGGTGGCCATGCTCAGATCCGTGCTTTGACCGCCTCGGCCGCCGCCTCGGCGGTGATGCCGAAATGCTTGTAGAGGGCCTCGGCCGGCGCCGAGGCACCGAAGCCGGCCATGCCGATGAAGGCTCCCTTGTCGCCGATGTAGCGCTCCCAGCCCATCTTGACGCCGGCCTCGATCGCGACCCGCGCGCCCGATCCCAGCACCTGGGTGCGATAGCTCTCGGGCTGGGCATCGAACAGGGACCAGCACGGCATCGAGACCACCGCCGTCGGCACGCCCGCCGCTTCCAGAATCTCGCGCGCCTTGACCGCGATCGAGACCTCCGAGCCGGTGGCGATCAGCGTCGCCTTCCGCGTCCCGCTCGCCTCGATCAGGACATAGGCGCCGCGGGCCGAGCGGTTCTCATCCGTATGCGTCGTCCGCACCGTCGGCAGCGCCTGGCGGGTCAAGGAGAGGATCGACGGCGTCTTGGCCGAGGCCAGGGCAAGTGCCCAGCACTCTGCTGTCTCGACCGAATCCGCCGGACGGAAGGTGTGCAGGTTGGGAATACAGCGGAGCGCCGACAGATGTTCGACCGGCTGATGCGTCGGTCCGTCCTCGCCGAGCCCGATCGAGTCATGCGTCATCACATAGACGACGCGGATGCCCATCAGCGCCGAGAGTCGGATCGACGGCCGGCAATAGTCGGTGAAGGTGAGGAAGGTGCCGCCATAGGGGATGATGCCGCCATGCAGCGCCATGCCGTTCATCGCCGCGGCCATGCCGTGCTCGCGCACGCCGTAATGGATGTAGGCGCCGCCATAGGCGCCCTTCTTGATGATCGCCTGCGACTTGGCTTTCGTGTTGTTCGACCCGGTGAGATCGGCCGAGCCGCCGATCAGCTCCGGCATCACCGGCGCCAGCGCGTCCAACGTGTTGCCGGATGACTGGCGAGTGGCGAGGCCCTGCGCCTTCTCAGACGCGTCGCGCTTGAAGGCCTGGATGGTCCCGGCCAGCGCCTCCGGCAGCTCGCCGGAAATGACGCGGTCGAACTCGCCCGCCGTGTTGGCGGCCGCGTGACGCTTCGACCAGGCGGCAAAATCCTTCGATCCGCGGGCGCCGAACTTGCGCCACTCGGCGACGATCGGCTCCGGCACCACGAAGGGCGGCGAGGTCCAGCCAAGCGCGGCGCGCGTGCCTTCGATCTCCTTCGCACCCAGAGGCGAGCCGTGGGTGGAAGCGGTGCCGGCCTTGGTCGGGGCACCCTTGCCGATGATGGTCTTGCAGGCGATCAGCGACGGCTCGGGTGCGGCCTTCGCTGCCTCGATCGCCTTGGCGATCGCCTCCGGGTCGTGACCATCGACCGACTGCACATGCCAGCCCGACGCGCGGAAGCGGGCCGGCTGGTCGTCGGAGACCGAGAGCCCGGTCGAGCCGTCGATGGAGATCGAATTGTCGTCGAAGAGCACGATCAGGCGGCCGAGGCCGAGGTGGCCGGCGAGGCTGATCGCCTCGTGGCTGATCCCTTCCATCAGGCAGCCGTCGCCGGCGATCACATAGGTGTAGTGGTCGACCAGGTCGGTGCCGAAGCGGGCCTGCAGGATGCGCTCGGCCAGCGCCATGCCGACCGAATTGCCGAGGCCCTGGCCCAAGGGGCCGGTGGTGGTCTCGATCCCGGTCGCGTGCCCATGCTCGGGATGGCCGGCGGTCTTGCTGCCGAGCTGCCGGAAATTGCGCAGCTCCTCCATCGTCATGTCCGGATAGCCGGTCAGATGCAGCAGCGCGTAGAGCAGCATCGAGCCGTGGCCGGCCGAGAGCACGAAGCGGTCGCGATCGGGCCAGTCCGGATGGGCGGGGTCATACTTCAGGAAGCGGGTGAACAGGACGGTCGCGACATCCGCCATGCCCATGGGCATGCCGGGATGGCCGGATTTCGCCTGCTCGACCGCATCCATGGCGAGCGCCCGGATGGCGTTGGCAAGATCGTCGTGGCGCACGGTCAAGGGAGGATCCGATCGGGAGCGGAGGAGGCCCGGAAAATGCCGGGTGGCGGCGGTTCCGTCAACCTGCGGCAGCCCCCAACCCAGGCCGGCGGTCAGATGATCTCCGGGCGCTTGCACTTGTACGCTAGTACGGTACAATACGACAACGTGGGCTGCGCCGATGATCTTGAGCTTCCGTGACAGCTGGCTGGAGCAGTTCTACCGGAACGACAAGCGTTCGAAGCATGTTCCTGCCGACGCGGAAGGCCGCCTGTTTCGGAAGCTTCAATTGATCGACGATGCGACCAGCGACCTGGACCTACGCGTACCGCCGTCGAATCATTTCGAGAAACTTCAGGGAAAATTGCAGGACTGGCATTCCATTCGCGTCACAGGCAGCTGGCGCCTGATATTCCAATGGGACGGAAAGCGCGGGGAGGCCTCTAACCTATATCTCGATAACCACAGCTATCGGTGATCCAAGATGATGACCAAGCGAAAGCCCGTCTCGGTCGGCGAAATGCTCGAAGAAGAGTTCATGAAGCCGCTGAAGCTGACTCAAACCGCCCTCGCCCAGGCGATGGGCGTCGAGCGCCGGCTGGTCAACGAGCTGTGCAACGGCCGCCGGGCCGTGACGGTGGACACGGCGCTGATGCTCGCCCGCGTCTTCGGCAATACCCCGGAGTTCTGGCTGAACATCCAGCGACGCGGCGATCTCTGGGAGGCTTTGAACACGGACGAGCGTCGGAAGCGCATAGAGCGCGCCCGTCCCCTCGAGCGCGCCGCCTAAATCATCCCGGCGCCCAGGTCATCTCCGGGTCGAGGGGGAAGATCGGCCGGGGGCAGCGTTTGTAGCCGAATCGGCTGAGCACCGGCATGTTGAGGCCGGGAACGTCGATGTTCCAGATGCGCTCGGGCGGGAACCACTGGTCGAAGGCGGCGCGGAAATGTCCCCGCGACTTCACCACCACCGTCCGGGCGGCGGCGACGTCGAGGCCGAACATCTCGAAATAGATCGGGTCCAGCATCTGCAGGCGGATCGAGTTCACCACCTGGCGGAGCCCGCCGATCTCGAGCAGGGCAGAGGGACCGAGATGCATGGTGCGGCCGGCGAAGATGCCGCGGCGGCCGACGCAGGTGCCGTCATGCAGCTTCAGCACGCGTACATCCGCCTCGAACGGCTCCGACAGCGCGTCGGTCTCGTCGCGGTTGAAGCGGGCGCGGAACGTGGCTCCCTCCCCGCGTTGATGGCACTCCGCGGCCAGCGCCGGATCGAAGAAGGTGCCGAGGATGACCCCGTCGGCCTTCGCCTCGACCAGCGCCTTCAGGATCCAGGTGGTGTTGCCGCGCCCTCCCCCGCCCGGATTGTCGGCGACGTCGGCCAGAAGCTGCGCCGGAAGCGAGGAGTCGCGGCCGGTATTCACCGCCAGCGCTACCGCGTCATCCAGGCTCATCATCTCCGGCACGTAGCGCTGACGGTCGGCCCAGGCAGCGGTTGCGATGTCGCGGGCGACGGCCGCCGCCCGATCCTTGCCGGCGCGCGAGGAGACCACGACCGACATGCCGTTCTTCGGCGTGTCGCCGTTGGTGAAGCCGGACAGGATGGTGACGTTGACGATGTCGGCCGCCTGCTTCGACTTGCCGTAGCGGAGGATGTCGGCATAGGGGCCGACATCGGTGTTCTGGGTGATCGAGGGCGGGATCAGCGGCAATTTTATGAAGGCCGATGCCGGCTTCATCCCCGCCCACATCTCGCGCACCACCTCGGCCGCCTCGACGCCGCGCTCCTCCATGTCGACATGCGGGTTGGTGACGTAGCCGATCAGCACGTCGACCGCATCGACCATGCGCTGCGAGCAATTGGCGTGCAGATCGAGCGTCGCCACCACCGGCACGTCCGGTCCGACCAGCCCGCGCACCATCTCGAACACGGTCGCGTCCGGATCGTCGTCGCCGGTCGCGGTCGCCGCCCCGTGCTCGGGCAGATAGACCGCGTCCACCGGCAGCGCCGCCTTCAAGGCCGTCCGCATGCGGGCAACAACGTCCTCGAAGAAGCGCTGGTCGACCGGGCCGCTGGCGCCGCCCGCCGTCATCAGGATCGGCACGGGCGTCCAGGCTCCGTGCCGGTCCATCTCCTTCACGAAGCCCCGTATCTCCGGCGGCGATTCCGGCGCCGGAGAGCGGATGTCGCGACCGAAGGCGTCGCCTTCGAGCCAGAGATACGACTTGAACTCGGCCTCGGTCGCGACCGGGGCGTGACCGTTCGACTCCAGGGAGAATCCCAGGAGCGCGACGCGCTTGGGCTGGGTCACGCTACTTCTTCGACACGTTCCAGAGGACAGGGCTCGGTACCTCGATCATGCCCTCGACATTGGCGCGATAGGCCACGGGCCGGGTGATCTGGCCCATCGGCAGATAGGGGATGGTCTCGATCGCGCGGATCTGGATCGCCTCGGTCACGGCCTTGCGCTTCGGCGCATCGGTCTCCTTGGCCCAGGCGGTGAGGAGGCCGTTCATCTTCTCGTCGCAGGCCCAGCCGACGAAGCCGGTGCCGCCGCAGGGCATCGGCAGCGCGAAGTTGGTGACGGGGCTGGAGAAGCGGAAACCGAAGGCGGTCGATACGAACAGGCTCCAGCCGCCCTTGTCCGGCGCGTCCTTCTTCACCCGCCGCGCGGTGATCGTCGCCCAGTCGGAGAGCTGCAGGTCGACATTGACGCCGGCGTCCTTGAGGCGGGCGGCCAGAACCTGGGTGATGTCGCGCAGCACCTGCAGGTCGTTCGGCTGCAGGACCACGACGGGCTGGCCGGCATATCCCGCCTTCTGCAGCAGCTCCTTCGCCTTGGCGATGTTGGGCTTCTGGAAATCGGCCGTGCCGGCCTCGGTCTCGTTGGACGAGCCGCAGCCGACCCAGGAGAAGCAGCGCCGCCAATAGGCCGGGTCGCCGGCGGAGGCCTGCATGTATTCGTCCTGGGCGGCGATGTAGAGCAGGGCTTGGCGGCCTTCGGGCTTGTCGAAGGGCGGGTGCAGGTGGTTCGGGCGGAGATACGCCACCTCGCCGAACGGGTTGTGCACCTTCACCACCACGTCCTTGTTGCGCCGGAGCATCGGCAGCAGGTCCGTCGGCGGCTGCTCGAAGATGTCGACCTCGCCGGCGTTCAGCGCCGCGGCCGCGGTCGCCGCATCTGGGATGATCACCCATTCGACGCGGTCGACCTTCACCTGCTTGCCGCCGGCGAACAGGCTCGCCGGCTCGGCGCGGGGAATGTAGTCGGGGTCCTTCACATAGACGACCTTGCTGCCGGGAACCCAGCCTTCGCGGGAGAAGCGGAAGGGGCCGGAGCCGATCACCTCGGTGATCGCCGTGTTCGGGTCGTTCTTCGCCTCCTGCTCGCGCATGATGAAAGCGGCGTAGGAGCCGTCCTTGGCGAGCGAGTCGAGGACGAGCCCCCAGGGCTCCCTCAGCGTGAGCGTGAAGGTGCGGTCGTCGACGACGGCCATCTGCATGCCGAGGCCGCGGAGGATGGTGCCGTTGGAGTCGCGCGCCGCCCAGCGGTTCAGCGAGGCGACGGCGGCGCTGGCCTTGACCGGTGTGCCGTCATGGAACTTGAGGCCGGGCCGTAAGGTGAAGCGGTAGTTGAGGCCGTCCGGCGTGACCGTCCAGGCCTCGACCATCTGCGGCTGCGGGCGATAGTCGCGGTCATAGGCGAACAGCATGTCGTAGACCATGTACGCATGCTGGCCGGTGA
>CAMDFP010000149.1 GCA_945897335.1 Asaia bogorensis
TGCGTGGCGGTTTCGGCGCAATGGTGATCGACATCGGACAACTCGAGGATCGAGGCTAGTCCAGCGTGCCCGACGGGCGCAAGCTCGCGCACGTCCCTCCCTAGTCGGCCAGCGACACCCGGTGTCGCCATTGGTCGGTTGCCGCCACACTTTGTCCGTGCCGGCCCTTCGATTGTCGCGCAATATGCGGGAATCCTTGTTCTCGGCGGCTCGTCATGATCCCGACCATCGACATCTCTTCACTTCTCGGCCCGCCCTCGCGTCTTCGTGACGAAACCGACCGGCGTGTCATGAGTGCTGCCTGCGACGTCGGGTTCCTGACGATTTCCGGCCTTCCCGGGGATGTGCCGCAGGGAGCGGCGGTCCGGGCGGAGCTGCTCCGGGTGTTCTCGCTGCCTGAGCCGGCGAAGCGGGCGCTCTGGCGGCGCAAGTTCGATCCCGCGCGGCCGAATGTCTATCACGGCTGGTTTCCGCTCCAGAACGGGGCCATGACCTACAAGGAAGGGATCGACCTGGGGCCGGACGTCGCCGATCCGGACATTGCCTGCGATCCGACCGACCCTCTGACCGAGCCAACGCCGCTGCCGGACGAGGGTAGCCTGCCGGGCTGGCGGGCGGACGCCGGACGTTACTATCGAGGCATGGAGACGTTGGGCCGTCTGCTGATGCAGTCGGTCGCCCGCGGTCTCGGCCTTCGGGACTCGTTCTTCGATGCGTCCTTCGCCGGCGGCAACTCGACCCTACGGCTGATCCGCTATCCCGTGCGGCCGCCGGAATCCTTCGTCGGCGGCGACATGGACGCCATCCTCGTCGACCATGGTGGGACCCGTCGGCACCTGATCGGTGGTGCCCATGTCGACTCGGGCTTCGTCACCTTGCTGGCGCAGGACGGCATCGAGGGCCTGCAAGCCCGGTCGGCTGCCGGCGACTGGCTCGACGTGCCCCCTGTGGAAGGCACGCTGGCGGTCAATTTCGGCGGCGTCCTGGAGCGCTGGACCGGCGGGCGGATCAAGGCGACGGAACATCGGGTGATCGGCCCGGGCCGCGAGCGCTTCTCGATCCCGTTCTTCTACGAGCCCCGGGTCGATGCGGTGATCGCGCCGCTGCCGATCCCGGGCGTGGCACCGTTCGAGCCCTTCCTCTACGGCGACCATCTGTGGGCGGCGATGATGCGTTTCGTCGAGTTTCGCGGGCTCGAGGCGATGCGGCCGCCGCGTGGCCTGCTCGCCGCGGGCTGAAGCGATCGAATCCGGGGGAAATGAATGAAGTCCCATGTCCGCGTCGCCGTCATCGGCGGCGGCGTCGTCGGCTGCAGCGTGCTGTTCCATCTGGCCAAGGCAGGGTGGACGGATGTCGCGCTGATCGAGCGCCTCGAGCTCACCTCGGGCTCGAGCTGGCACGCGGCCGGCGGCTTCCACACGCTGAACGGCGATCCCAACGTCGCCAAGCTGCAAAGCTATACGGTACAGCTCTACAAGGAGATCGAGGAGATCTCCGGCCAGTCCTGCGGCCTCCACATCACCGGTGGCATGATGCTCGCGGGCACGCCCGAGCGCATGGACTTCCTCCGGCTCGCCCATGCCAAGGGCCGCTATCTCGGCATGGAAACGGAGATCATCGACGCCGCCGAGGCCAAGCGGCGGTTGCCGCTGCTGGATGAGCGCCACTTTCTCGGCGCCATATACGACCCGCTTGAAGGACATCTCGATCCCTCCGGAACCACGCATGCCTATGCCAAGGCCGCGCGCAGCTTCGGCGCCGAGATCTACCGCCAGACCCGCGTCGTCGAGCTGAACGCGAGGACCGACGGGGGCTGGGACGTCGTCACCGACAAGGGCACGATCCGCGCCGACCACGTGGTGAACGCCGGTGGACTCTGGGCGCGCGAGGTCGGCCGCATGGTCGGCATCGAGCTTCCGGTCCTGGCGATGGAGCACCACTACATCGTCACCGAGGACATGCCGGAGGTCGCCGAGGCCAACGCCGCGACCGGCAAGGAACTCATCCACGTCATCGACTTCGAGGGCGAGGTCTATCTCCGCCAGGAGGGAAGGGGGATTCTGCTCGGCTGCTATGAACGCCAGGGCGTTCCCTGGGCGCCCGACAGCACCTCGTGGGACTTCGGGCCCGAGCTCCTAGCCGAGGATCTCGACCGGATCGGTCCCAGCCTCGAAGTCAGCTTCAAGCACTTCCCGGCGATGGCGAAGGCCGGGATCAAGCGGGTGGTGAACGGTCCCTTTACCTTCACCCCCGACGGCAACCCGCTGGTCGGTCCGGTCGGCGGCCTGAAGAATTACTGGGCAGCCTGCGGGGTGATGGCCGGGTTCAGCCAGGGCGGCGGCGTCGGTCTGGCGCTCGCAAATTGGATGATCGAAGGCGATCCCGGCTTCGACGTCTGGGGCATGGACGTGTCGCGCTACGGCGACTGGGCGACCCCGGCCTATACCAACGCCAAGGTGCGCGAGAACTATTCGCGGCGCTTCCGCATCCGCTTCCCCAACGAGGAGTTGCCTGCCGCCCGCCCACTCAAGACCGTGCCGATCCACGGCCAGCTCGAAGCCGAGAACGCCGTCTACGGCGCCTCCTATGGCCTCGAATATCCGCTGTGGTTCGCGCCCAAGGGTACGCCGGCCGAGGAGACTGTCACCTACCGCCGCTCAAACGCCTTTCCCGTCGTCGCCGCGGAATGCAAGGCGGTGCGGACCGGCGTCGGCCTGATGGAGACCTCCGGCTACGGTCGCTACGAAGTGGCCGGGCCGGATGCCGAGGCATTCCTCGAAAGCCTGCTGGCCAACCGCATGCCTGCGCTAGGCCGGCTCGTGCTCGCCCCCATGCTGAATGCCAAGGGCAAGCTGATCGGCGACTTCACCGTCGGGCGGATCGCGCCGGATCGCTTCTTCATCGTCGGTTCAGGGCCAGCCGAGGCCTATCACCTCCGCTGGTTCGAGCGTCGGCGGGGCGGGCGCAATGTCACCATCCGGCCGATGACGGCCGAGCTGGCCGGCCTTGCCATCGCCGGGCCGAAGGCGCGCGAGCTGCTGGCGCGGCTGGTCCGCGACGACCTGTCGACTGAAGCGTTTCCCTTCCTCTCGATCCGCCGCATGGCGGTCGGAATGGTGCCGGCCCTGGTCTCGCGCATCAGCTTCACCGGCGAGCTGGGCTACGAACTCTGGTGCGCGCCCGACAGTCAGCGGGCGCTCTACCAGGCGATCCGTGAGGCCGGCCGTGACCTTGGTCTGGTACTTTTCGGCAGCCACGCGCTGTTGTCGCTGCGCCTGGAGAAAGGCTTTGGGATCTGGGCCCGCGAGTACCGCCCGATCTACGGGCCGGAGGAGGCACAGCTCAAGCGCTTCGTCCGTCTCGACAAGGGGGAATTCGTCGGCCGCGAGGCAGCCAAAGCCGAGCGCGGGGAGGGTGGCGAGCGCCGACTGGTCCTGTTCGAGGTCGATGCCCGCGACGCCGACGCCTTCGGCGACGAGCCGATTTGGCACGGCGGCAAGGTCGCCGGATGGGTCACCTCCGGAGGCTACGGCCACACCGTCGGCAAGTCCCTCGCGCTCGGCTATGTGCCTAAGGGCCTCGCCGGGCAAGTGTCGGGCTTCGAGATCGAGATCATTGGCGAGCGGCGCGGCGCCCGTATCCTTGCGGCACAGCCCTACGATCCCTCCGGGAGTCGGATGCGGGGCTAGAGAATGCCCCGCTGGGTGATCTCGACTTTCCGCCTCGCCACATAGGCGTCGACCGCTTCCTTTCGGCCCTGGTCCAGCGGCGGCTCGACATAGCTTTCCAGCAGGCGCTTCCACACGGTGTTGGCGCGCTGAGTGGCGGTCAGCGAGCCAGCCTCCTGCCAGGACTGGAAGTTCCGCCAGTCGGCGATCATGTGGGTGTGGAAGGCATGCTCGTAGCGCTGCATCGTGTGCGTCGCGCCGAAGAAGTGTCCGCCCGGCGGGACCTCCTTAAGGGCGTCGAAGGCGAGAGCGTCGTCGCTGAGATCGAGCGGCGAGAGCCAGGCCCGCATGGAATGCAGGATCTCGGCATCGACAATGGTCTTCTCGAAGGAGGCGACGAGGCCGCCTTCGAGCCAGCCGGTGCCGTGATGCATGAAGTGACAGTGAGCCATGACGCAGGCCCACACCGACATCGCCGACTCATGCGTTGACTGCGCGTCGACGCAGTTCGACGCGTTCACGTTGCTTGAGCGGTAGGGCAGGCCCCAGCGCCGCGCCATCTGGCCGCCGATCAGGGTCGCCCGCACATATTCCGGCGTGCCGAAGGCGGGTGCACCCGACTTCATGTCGACGTTCGAGGTGAACCCGCCGAACATCACCGGCGTGCCCGGCCGGAGCAGCTGGACCAGCGCGATCACCGCCAGGCCCTCGGCGGTCTGCTGGGCCAGCGCGCCGGCGATGGTGACCGGGCTCATGGCGCCGGCCAGCGTGAACGGCGTGACGATGCAGGGCTGTCCGAACTCCGTCATCGTCATCAGGCCGGCGATCATCTCCTTGTCGACGCGGCGCGGGGAGTTGACGTTGATGACGGTGAACAGCGACGGATTCTGCATCAGCTGCTCGTGCGAGATGCCGCGCGAGAGACAGATGACCTCGATCGCATCCAGGATGCGCTCGCGGCCGATGCCGCGGCCGATGAAGCTGCGGTCGCTGAGATAGGTGTGGGCGCGGTAGAGGTCGAGGTGCCGGGAGTCGGCGGGAAGGTCCAGCGCTTCGGTCAGCGTGCCGCCGGAAGAATGCACGCAGGTGAGCATCTGGTTCAGCTTGATGAGGTTGGTCAGGTCCTCGAAGCTGCCGGGCCGGCGGCCGCGATCGAGATCGGAGACGTTGGGCGGGCTGCCGACCGGTCCGACATTGATGGTGTTGTCGCCGATGGTGAGCGTGCGTTCAGGATTGCGCGCATGCATCTTGAACTGACGCGGCGCCTTGGCGATGGTCTCGCGCAGCATGGCGCGGTCGAAGCGCACCAGTTTGGTCGAGCGGTCGACCTTGCAGCCGGCCTTCTCGAAGACGTCGAGCGCGGGGTCGCTCAGGAACTCGATGCCGAGCTCCTCCAGCACTCTGAGTGCGGTATCCTCGATGCGCCGCAGGCCGTCCTCGTCGAGCAGTTCGAGCGGTGGCAGGGGATTGCGGAGCGGTCCCCAGGGAGGCTGTGACACGCCGGTGTTGGCTTCGGCCTTTCGGCGGGTGCGGCGCTCGCCGGCGCCGGCTCCCCGTTCCGTGACAGTGCGTTCGCCGCTCATCGTTCGCCAATCCTCTTCTCTTTCAATCGTCCCAGCGGTTCATCGGCGAACGCCGTGACCGCCGGCGCCAGCTCGCCGAGACCGACGAAGCGGTGTTCATAGTCAAGGCTGAGCCTCCTGGCGGCCGCTTCGGCCCCGGCCCTGAGGCGCGGGTCGTCGGTCTGCGCCAGGTAGACCACCTTCTCGTAGGCACCGAAATACATGTCGCGCAGCTCCGGATGGCGGTCGAGCCCGAGGCCTTCGATCACCAGCGTCTCGAACTGCCGCACCAGGAAGTCGGTCAGGAAGAAGGCCCGCATGTCCTCGTCGGCGCGACGCTCGAACGCGGCGACGCCGGAATAGAAGGCATAGCAATGCGCGCCCGGCAGCCGCTGCAGCCCCTCTTCGAATAGAACCTTGTCGAGTTCGCCCCCCGTGCCGCAATCGGCATATCCGACCAGGATGTCGTCGTAGTCGTCGCGCGCCTCGCGGACGGCCGCACGGACCGCGCCCGGGATTTCCTTCGGCCGGTTGTGAAGTCCGGCCGGTAGGCAGCGGAGGGTCACGTGGTAGAGATGATTGGCCGCAAGCACCGCGTTCACCTCGCGCGCCAGCGCACCACAGGCGAGCACGAGCTGGCGGCGCGGAGAGACGACATGCGACGTCACATCATCGGCCGGCATCAACCGGTGGTGCCGGCGCGCTGGTTGTGCTTGCGCATCATGTAGGACTTGGCGGTCTCGACCGCGACGGCGGCGTCGCGGCAGTAGCTGTCGGCGCCGATCGCTTTTGCGAAATCTTCGTTCAAGGGCGCGCCGCCGACCAGGACCACGATGTCGTCACGGATGCCCTTTTCCTTCAGCGCGTCGATCACGACCTTCATGTAGGGCATGGTGGTGGTGAGCAGCGCCGACATGCCGAGAATATCCGGCTGATGCTCGGCGATCGCCTCCAGGTATTTCTCGACTCCGTTGTTGATGCCGAGGTCGATGACCTCGAATCCGGCGCCTTCCATCATCATGGTGACGAGGTTCTTGCCGATGTCGTGGATGTCGCCCTTGACCGTGCCGATCACCATCTTGCCGACGCGGGGTGCCCCGGTCTCCACCAGCAGTGGCCGGAGGATCGACATGCCGGCTTTCATGGCGTTGGCCGACATCAGGACTTCGGGCACGAACAGGATGCCGTCGCGGAAGTCGATGCCGACGATGCGCATGCCCTCGACCAGCGCCTCGGTCAGCGTCTTGTAGGGCGTCCAGCCGCGCTTCAGCAGGATGTGGACGCCTTCCTCGATCTCCGCCTTGAGCCCGTCATAGAGGTCGTCGTGCATCTGCTGGACGAGTTCCTCGTCGCTCAGATCCGCCAAGACGATGTCGTCGCTGCCAGCCATGATCCAGTCCTCGAAACAGTCAGAAGCGTCGCAAGTCGTTGATCTACAACTCTTCCCAGGGGAAGCTGTCAAGCCGTTGAGCGCCGCTCGCAGTGATCAGCACCTGGGTCTCCAGCTTGATGCATTCGCGGCCGGTCTCCTCGCCGATCAGGCTCTCGACGCAGACCACCATGTTCTCCTCGAACCGCCCTTCATAGGCGCCGGCGAAGTTCGGGTGCAGCGGCACCGACGGCCACTCGTCGGCGAGACCGACGCCGTGCAGCGCCACCGAATATCGCCGTGCCCGGTACTTGTCCGGAATCTGCCAGGACTTTTCGTTGAACTCGCGGAAGCTCATCCCGCCGCGGAGAATGCCGAGATTGTGCTCGATCTGTTCGATCGCCGCGCCGTAGAGGGTGCGCTGCTCGTTGCTCATGCGGCTGTGGCCGACGGTCCATGAGCGCGAGAGGTCGGCACAGTAGCCGTAGGGCCCAATCAGGTCGGTGTCGAAGGCCAGGATGTCGCCCGGCTGACAGACATAGTCCGAGCACTCCTGGAACCAGGGATTGGTCCGCGGCCCGGCGGCCAGCAGCCGGGTCTCGATCCATTCTCCGCCGGAGCGGATGTTCTCGTAATGCAACTCGGCCCAGATCTCGTTCTCGGTCCTGCCGGCGTCCGAATGCTCGTACATCCGCGCCATCCCAGCCTCGCAGACCCGGACGGTCCAGCGCATCAGGTCGAGCTCGGCCGCGTTCTTGATGCAACGGGCGCGCTCGGTCAGCTCCTGGCCCTCTACCAGCGTGATGCCGCGCTTGCGGAGCGCATCGACGCCCATCGGCTCCAGCTTGTCGACCGCCAGCCGCCGGTTGCCACCGCCATGCTCGCGCATCACGTCGGCGATCTCGTCGGCCCATTTTTCCACCCGTTCGGCCAATCGGTCGCCGGCGGAGAAATAGAACCAGGACGTCGCCGGCCTCACCTCGTCGATCACCTCGATGCCCTTGGCGACGTGCTCGGAGCCGCGGTACTCGAAGTCGATCGCCGGGCCGTCTGCGCAGACGATCGCGTAGTGCGACGGGTTGTGCGTCATCCATAGCTGCATATTGGAGACGTCGAGGGCGTAGCGGATGTTCACCGGGTCGTAGAGCAGGATGGCGGCGCAGTCATGCTGCTTCAGCTGGGCCCGGATGCGGCCCTGGCGATAGGAGCGGGCGGCCTGCAGCGTCGCGTGCGGGACCGGGCTCTTCAGCGGCTTGTCGCTGCCTTCCGGGTTCAGGAAGGCGCGCTTCCTCGGGTCCTTGAAGATTTCCGCCATTTCTCGCTTTCGGCCCCGGAATGCGGTCGGCTTTGGGCCAAGCCTAGTCGCGTTCTGCGCCCGACTGGCCGTAATTGCGACCATCATCGGGCCGAGGGCGACATCGAAGGCGCCGGGCTAGCCGGCGCGCCGCCGACCGGTGCGGCGCCTGGCGGGTTCCGCCCCGGCTTCTGCCGGCGGTGCTGCCAGCGGACCGATGCATTCGATGATCCGGGCGACGGTAGGACGCTCGCGGAGGTGATGGGTGTCGAGGGCCTGGCGCATGGCGAACAGATGACCCGGCGAGGTGCCGCAGCAGCCGCCGACGATGCGGGCGCCGGCGTCGAGGGCAAGTCGCGTGTACTCGGCCATCACCGCCGGCGTTCCGGTGTATTCGACCTTCTCGCCGACGAAGCGCGGAATGCCGCAATTGCCCTTGGCGATGACGACGGCGTCGGGCACGGCCTCGGTGATCTGCATCACCGAGTAGATCAGGTCGGAGGCCCCTACCCCGCAATTGGCACCGATCGCGACCGGGCCGGGCTTGAGGTCACTGAGGAACGCGGCGACCGCCTCGGGCGTCGCCCCCATCATGGTGCGGCCGGCGGTGTCGAAGGTGGCGGTGACGGCATAGGGCATACCGACCTTGACGGCGGCGCGGACGGCGGCCCGCATCTCCTCGATCGCCGACATGGTCTCGATCCAGGCCAGGTCGGCGCCGCCCTCCTTCAGGCCCTCGATCTGCTCGACGAAGACCTCCATGGCCTCGTCCTCGCTCAAGGGACCGAGCGGGATCAGCAAGTCGCCGGTCGGCCCGACCGAGCCGCCGACGATCACCGGCCGGCCGGAGGAATCGGCAACGCTACGGGCGATCTGGGCTGCGAGCCGGTTGAGCTCCCGGGTCCGATCCTCGGCTTTGTGCAGCATCAGTCGACGACGGTTGCAGCCGAAGGTGTTCGTGAGGATGATGTCGGCGCCGGCGTCGACGAAGCTCCGGTGCAAGGCCCGGATCTTCTCCGGCTGCGTCGCATTCCAGAGTTCGGGCGCGTCACCCGACAAGAGGCCCATCTCGAACAGATTGGTTCCGGTCGCACCATCGGCGAGCAGGCGCCCACGCTGGCTCAGCAGGTCTTCAAGTCGACTCGCCATCTAAATCTCATCCTTCAGGCAGACCAGGAAACGTCACCATGGCGCAGCGCATCGTGGTTTATTGGCGCGATATACCGGCTCAGGTCATTGTGCGCCAGGGTCGTACCGCCGAAAAGCGCGAACTGCCGCAACGATTCATCCAGGCGATCGACCGCTGCGCCATGCGCGTCGGTGCCCGCGACAGCGACGCTTATCTCGCCGAATGGCGGCGGGCGGCGCCCGAGCCCTGCGGCGACGATCTCAAGGCCGAGGCCGATGCGGCGGCGGCGGCGCTCGAGGGAAGCTACAACGACGAGCGCCTCAAGGCTCTGGTTGCAAATGACGGCCGCGAGGCCGCGGGCTAAGGCGAGGTAAGGCAGCGTGGCAGACGAGGTGAACTCGGGCGGAAGCGAGGAGGCCGGGGCGGCGGTGGATGACGCCCTGGTCATCTTCATGCCGAGCGGCCGGCGCGGGCGCTTCGCCAAAGGAACGCCGGTGCTGGATGCCGCCCGCTCGCTCGGCGTCTACATCGAGTCGGTCTGCGGCGGTCGCGGGCTTTGCGGACGCTGCCAGGTTGAGGTCGCTGAGGGTGCCTTTGCCAAGCATGGGATCGTTTCGCGTGCAGCCAACCTGAGCCCGAGCACGGCGACCGAACAGCGCTATGCCGATCTCCGGTCCCTGCCGGCCGCGCGGCGGCTGAGCTGTGCTGCACAGGTCCTGACCGACGTGGTGATCGACGTTCCGGCCGATGTCGCGGTGAATACCCAGGTGGTGCGCAAGCGGGCGGAGACAAGGGCGATCGTCCGCGATCTTGCCACCCATCTGCATTATGTGGAGATCGAGCCGCCGGATATGGCGAAGCCGCAAGGCGACCTCGACCGGGTGATCCAGCATCTTGGCGAGAAGTGGGGCATCGTCGACGTGCTGGTCGACGTCGCCGTGCTGCCGGATGCCCAGCCGGCGCTGATCAAGGGTGGCTACAAGGCCACGGTCGCCGTGCACCAGGATGGCGGCCGGCCGTGCATCGTCGGTGTCTGGCCGGGCTACCGCGAGCGGCTGTTCGGGGTTGCGGTCGACATTGGCTCGACCACCATCGCCTGCCACCTGGTCGATCTGATGTCGGGGCGGACGGTGGCGTCGGCGGGAACCGCCAACCCGCAGATCCGCTTCGGCGAGGACCTGATGTCGCGGGTCTCCTATGTGATGATGAACCCGGAAGGCCGGGTGTTGCTTACCGATGCGGTGAGGGATGCGGTCAACACCCTGATCCTCCGGGTCGCAGCCCAAGGCAATGTCGACAAGGAGGAGATCGTCGAGGCGGTGCTGGTCGGGAACCCGATCATGCATCACCTCTATCTCGGCATCGATCCGACGCCTCTGGGTCAGGCGCCGTTCCCGCTGGCGGTCTCCCAGGCGCTCGATCTACGGGCGCAGGGCCTCGGCCTGCCGATCCTCAAGTCGGGGCGGGCCTATATCCTGCCCTGCATCGCCGGGCACGTCGGTGCCGACGCCGCCGCGGTGACCCTGGCCGAGGGGCCGCACAAGGGGAAGGAGATCGCGCTGATCATCGATGTCGGCACCAATGCCGAGATCGTGCTCGGCAGCGCCGACCGTCTGCTCGCCGCCAGCTCGCCGACCGGCCCGGCCTTCGAGGGCGCGCAGATCTCCTCGGGCCAGCGCGCCGCGCCCGGCGCCATCGAGCGCGTCCGCATCGATCCCGAGACCCTGGAGCCTCGGATCAAGGTGATCGACGTCGACACCTGGTCGGACGAGGAGGGCTTCGCCGACGGCGTCGCCCGCGTCGGCGTCACCGGCATCTGCGGCTCCGGCATCATCGAGGCGATCGCCGAGCTGTTCCTGGCCGGCGTCATCACCGCCGACGGCACCATCGACGGTTCGCTGGCCCCGCGGACGCCGCGGATCATTCCCTCCGGCCGTACCTTCGCCTATGTGCTCCAAACCGAGCCGGTCGAGATCAAGGTGACGCAGAACGACGTCCGCGCCGTCCAGCTCGCCAAGGCGGCGCTCTATGCCGGCGCCCGCCTCTTGATGGACAAGCTCGGAATCGACAAGGTCGACCGCATCAAGCTCGCCGGCGCTTTCGGCAGCCATATCGATCCCAAGCACGCGATGATCATCGGCCTGGTGCCGGACTGTCCCTTGGACAAGGTGACGGCGGTCGGCAATGCGGCGGGTACCGGCGCCCGCATGGCGTTGCTGAACCGTGGCCACCGCCGCGAGGTCGAAGCTCTGGTGCGCACCATCGAGAAGATCGAGACCGCGGTCGAACCCCGATTCCAGGAGCACTTCGTCAATGCCATCGCCTTCCCCAACCGCATCGAGCCGTTCCCGCACCTGGCGGCGGCAGTGAAGATGCCGGAGCGGAAGGAGACGGACTCGGCGGGCGGCGAGGGGCGACGACGGCGACGGCGCGACTAGGGCGTGTCCTCAATTAGAGGATTCCCAAGAGTAGAGATGCGTGATTCATAGGAGGTCGGCCTGAAGGGGGGGCTGACCGATGCGACGTTATGGCTTGCGTGATGACCAGTGGGATCGGATCAA
>CAMDFP010000150.1 GCA_945897335.1 Asaia bogorensis
CAGAGAACCAGCCGAGTTCGCTCTTTCTTCACGCGGCCCGCTTGCGCTCCTGCAAGGCTTCGCCGAACGCCTTGAACAGGGTGCGGTTGATCGGGTTGATCTGCGGGTCGTATTCGGCGTGCCACTGGACGCCGAGCGCGAACGAAGGCGCATCGGCGATGCGGATCGCCTCGATCGTGCCGTCCTCCGCCACGCCCTCGATGACGATCCGCTTGCCCGGCACCTCGATGCCCTGGCCGTGGAGCGAGTTCACGCGGATCATCTCGCAGCCGAGGAGGCGGGCGAACACGCCGTCGGCCACCAGCTTCACGTCGTGGCGATCGGCGAACACCACCTCCGGGTCGGGATGGATCTCGCCGTTCTCCAGGCGAGGCATGCGATGGTTCATGCGCCCCGGCAGATCACGGATCTCCGGATGCAGCGAGCCGCCGAAGGCGACGTTCATCTCCTGGAAGCCCCGGCAGATGCCGAAAATCGGCACGCCGCGGTCGACGCAGGCCTTCACCAGATTCAGCGCCACCGCGTCGCGGTCCTGGTCGTAGGGCTCGTGCCGCGGATCGGGCTCGACGCCGAAGCAGGTCGGGTGGACGTTGGCGCGGGCGCCGGTCAGCAGGATCCCGTCGACCGCGCCCAGGAGCGCGTCGATGTCGGTGACGTCCGGCATGGCGGGGAACATCAATGGCAAGGCCCCCGCCACCTCCGCGACCGCACGCAGGTTCCGCTGCCCCACGACCTGCACGTTGAAGCGGTCGTTCACGACCTGGGCGTTCCCGATCACGCCCACCACCGGCTTGGTCATTCCAGGCATTCCATGCTCGCGTTGAACCGCCCGCCCCACCCACTCTATGCCAAATCCCGCCCCCGCTGAACTCGGGCTTAGGGCCGGGCGAACTCAGGAATCCGGAAGCGCTTGCGGTAGGCCCCCGGCGCCATCCCGGTGGTGCGCTTGAACAGGCGGCGAAAGAAGGCCGCGTCCTCGTAGCCCACGCGCCAGCTGATCTCGTCCACCGAAACATCGGTGCGTTCCAGCCGGCGCTTGGCGTCTTCGATGCGCAACCGCTGTACGTAGGCGATCGGGGCCAAGCCGGTCGCGGCGGTGAAGCGGCGCTTGAAGGTGCGCTCGGCGAGCTTCGAGCGCTTGATCATCTCCTCGACCGGGCTCGCGACCGAGAAATGGCGGCCGAGCCAGGCCTGCGCGCTCTGGATCTCGCCATCGCCATGGTCGCTCTTGCCTTCGAAGACGATATAGGGCGCGAGCCCGTCCTGATGCCATTGCAGCGCGAAAGACCGTGCGGTGTCCTGCGCGATCGTCGCTCCGGCATGATGCGCGATGAGATAGAGCACCAGATCATGCCAGGTGTTCGAGGCGCCTGAGCTCACCAGATCCTCGTGCCGGCCGGAGATCACCAGCACGCGATCGGGATGGATCGCGACCTTGGGGAAGAGAGTGGTGAAGTCGCGGGCGTAGCCGAAATGCACGGTGGCATCCTTGCCGTCGAACAACCCGGTCTCCGCCAGGAGGAAAATGCCCGAGCAGGCCGAGCAGAGCCGGGCGCCGCCTTCATGCATGCGCCTCACCCACTCGACAAGGCGGGGATAGCGGCCCTTCTCCCAGCCGGACGGGCTCAGCAGCACCGATGGCACGATCAAGATGTCGCAGGCGTCGATGTCGTCGACCGCTTTTTGCACACCGATCGGGAGC
This sequence comes from Asaia bogorensis, assembly GCA_945897335.1. Lineage (GTDB taxonomy): Bacteria > Pseudomonadota > Alphaproteobacteria > SHVZ01 > SHVZ01 > SHVZ01. Next base: position 1,703 of record CAMDFP010000150.1, read on the forward strand.
CCGCTCGCGAGCTCCAGGGCACCGGTCTTCTCGCCGACGATCTCGACGTTGAACGGCGGATGCGTCAGCCCGGCGAACCGCATCAGCGACGGCCCGTTCATCACGTCGTAGATGCCGGCCAAGGTCGAGATGACGGAATCCGGCAGCGCCAGCAGCGCGACCTGCAGCGTCTTCGATCCGGTGTGGGTCGGGGGCTTGGCCATGGCGGGAACGCTGAGGTGGCACGAATGAACCGATCGCGGGCGATTGCGGCTCTGTCGCGCATCCTAGCCCGCGTCCATCTTCGCCGCCATCTCAAGCACGGCCAAGCGCCGGAAAGGACGAACGATGTTGGACAATTCCCCGATCGATCAGACGAAGCTGGACGCTTTCGTCGGGCGCGCGCTCAGCGACATCGCCGCCGGCTACACCGGCGTGATGGTCAGCCTGGGTGCCAAGCTCGGCCTCTACAAGGCGTTGGCCGGCGCCGGCCCGCTGAGTGCCAAGGAAGTCGCCAAGCGCTCCGGATGCGCCGAGCGCTATGTGCGGGAGTGGCTGAACGCGCAGGCGGCCGGCGGCTACCTCCACTATCACGCCGCGAGCGACACCTACGAGCTCCTGGCCGAGCAGGCGATGGTGCTGGCCAACGAGGAAAGCCCGGTCTACCTGCCCCATGCCTGGAACGTGCCGGCCTCGATGTGGTTCGACGAGGAGAAGGCGCTGGCCGCGTTCCGCACCGGCAAGGGCATCGCCTGGGGCGAGCATGACGGACGGCTCGCCTGCGGCGTCGCCGCCTTCTACCGGAACGGCTACCGCGCCAGCCTGGTGCAGCAATGGCTCCCGGCCCTCACCGGCGTCGTCGCCACGCTCGAGGCCGGCATCGACGTCGCCGATATCGGCTGCGGCCACGGCCACTCGACCGTGCTGATGGCCAAGGCCTTCCCGAAGTCGCGGTTCTACGGCTTCGACACGCATACCCACTCGATCGAGGAGTCCAGGCGGAACGCCGAGGCCGGCGGGGTCGCGTCCCGCACCGAGTTCTCGATCGCGCGCGCCACCGACTACCCCGACCGCGGCTACGGCCTGATCTGCTTCTTCGACACGCTGCACGACATGGGCGATCCGGTTGCCGCCGCCAGGCATGCGGCGAAGACGCTGGCGGCCGACGGCACGGTGATGCTGGTCGAGCCCTATGCCAAGGACCGGATCGAGGACAACCTCAACATGGTCTCGCAGCTCTACTACTCGGCCTCGACCACGATCTGCGTCGCGCACTCGATCTCCGAGGGCGGCCATCTGGTGCTGGGCGCCCAGGCGGGCGAAGCGCGTCTCGCAGAGGTGTTCCGCAAGGCGGGATTCAGCCATTTCCGCCGGGCCGCCGAGACTCCCTTCAACCTGATCTTCGAGGCGCGGCGCTAGGTCTTCCGGACACCGGCGGTTCCGAGGTTGCCCCGGCAACTTCGGAACCGGCCTCCCCTAGACCGCAAGCTTCCGTCCCCGCAGGTACTGCGCCGGCACGTTGACCACCGCGTCCAGGGCGTCGGCGGCACGCCAGGCCCAGAACGGGTCGTGGAGCAGCGCGCGGCCCAGCGCCACGGCATCGGCCTTCTCTTCCCGGATGATCGCATCCGCCAGCTTAGGCTCGGTGACGAGGCCGACGGCGATGGTGGGAAGGCCGGTCGCGCGCTTGATCGCTTCCGACATCGGCACCTGGTATCCCGGCTTCAGTTCGATCTTCTGCTTCGGCGAGGAGCCGCCGCCGGAGACGTCGATGAGATCGACGCCGCGCGCGTTCAGCTCATGCGAGAAGGCGATCGCATCCTCCAGCGTCCAGCCCTCCTCGCCCATGTAGTCGGTCGAGGAGATACGGACGGCGAGCGCCCGGTCCTTCGGCCACACCGCACGTACCGCCTCGACGACGCGCAGGGGGAAGCGCATGCGGTTTTCGCGGCTGCCGCCGTACTGGTCGGTGCGCCGGTTGGAGATCGGCGACAGGAACTCGTGCATCAGGTAGCCATGCGCGCCGTGCAGCTCGCAAACGTCGAAGCCGGCCCGCTCCGAGCGCTTCGCGGCGGTGACGAACTCCTCGACGATCGCCGCCATCCCCGCCTCGTCCAGCGCCTTCGGGGTCTGCCAGCCTTCGTCGAAGGCAATCGCGCTGGGGCCGACCGAGGTCCAGCCCTCCGGCGGCAGGACCGGGCGGACGCCCCGCCACGGCGCTTCCATCGACGCCTTCCGCCCGGCATGGGCGAGCTGGATGCCGACGGCGGCGGTGCTGGTGCCCTTGATGAAGGTGACGATCTTCGCCAGCGCCCGCTCATGCTCGTCGGTGTAGAGGCCGAGGCAGCCGGGAGTGATCCGGCCGATGGCGCTCACATGCGTTGCCTCGGTGAAGATCAGTCCAAGGCCCGCCGCCGCATAGCGGCCGAGATGGACGCTGTGCCATTCGTTGGCGAGGCCGTCGACGGCGCTGTACTGGCACATGGGCGAGAGCACGATGCGGTTCGGCAACGTGACGGAACGGAGCCGGAGCGGCTCGAACAGTTTGGGCATGGTCCTCAGGGGGAGATCGGTTCGGGGAGGCTGCCATCCTCGCCCAGACAGGCCCCCATGTCGACCCGGATCAGCCGCCGGCGGGGGCCGCCGGCCGGCGGTTGACCAGATAAAGGCCGGTGAATATGAGCGCGGCGCTGGCGACGACGCCGAGACCGATGGTCTCGCCGAAGAACAGCCAGCCCCAGAACAGGCCCGACAGTGCCACAGCGTAGGAGGCCTGGCTGACGAACACCGCGCCGACCCGCCGGAGCAGGTCGAAATAAAGAATGTAGGAGGCGACCGAGACGAACATGACGACGACCAGCGCGATCTCGCCCGGCGCCAGCGGCGGCCACAGCGGGTGGAACTGGCCCATCGCGAACGAAGCCGGCAACAGGAAGCTGAGCGCACCGCCCAGCATGCCGGCGGCCATCACCGGCGGCTCGTTGCGGTCGCTTGGGCGCAGCTTGACGCCGATGATGTTGCCGATCGCGTAGAGCACCGGCGTCAGGAGGGCCTGCAGCAGCCAGGGCAGCAGCGCCGGGTCGGGCAAGGCCGCTCCCGGGCTGATCAGGATGACGACGCCACCCAGCCCCACCAGGACGCCGAGCGCCCGAGCGGCGGCAAAAGTCTCCAGGCGCAGAGCGAGTGCGATGCCGTAGGTCACCACCGGAGACAGGTTCACCACCAGGGCCATCAGCCCGGCCGGGATGTGCTGCACGCAAAGCGCCAGGTTGGCATTGGGCAGCGCGATGCTGAAGATCCCCATGGCGAGATAGAAGCGGATGTGCTCGCCGCGGAACCCGAACTTGAGGCGGCGCCAGGCGACGAGCGCCAGCAACAGCAGGCCGGCGCCGGTCGACTGCCAGAGCGAATAGCTGAGCGGCGGCACCCCCGCCCCGCTCGCCAGCTTGGCGAGCGACATCATCAGCCCCCACAGCGAGCCGAGGGCGACGATGCCGAGAACCGCGTGGAGCGGGCTGGTGGGAACGGACATGGGTCTGGGGAGATCCGATCGGGAGGCCTGATGCGCCTTCCACTATAGCCGTTACCGAGGTTGCACCACCTCACCCGTTGTGTTGCGGTTCCGGCGCGGCTCAATGGCCGCTGGAGAGGAGATGCTATGAGTGCAGTCATCGAAGAGGACGAGGCTCGCATCCTCGCGGCCCAGGCCCGTGTGGCGCTGGACGACGATGCCGCTGTCAACGCCGCTGCCGCGATGGCGCCGCCGCTCGCGGCCGCGGACCGACACTCGCGGGGGCTCGCCTTCGAGGCCGAGCCGTCCCAGTTCCTCTCCGCCCAGCGACGGGCCAAGCGATGAGCGCCGATCTCGCGCTGCTCTCCGCCAGCGAGCTCGCGCGGCGGATCCGTGCCGGCAAAGCGACCGCGCGCGCCGCCGTCGAAGCCTGCCTCGAGCGCATCGACAACCGAAACGACCAGCTTAACGCCTTCATCCAGCTCGACGCCGCGCATGCGCAGGCGACCGCCGACTTAGCCGATGCCGAGGCCAAGCGCGGCCGCTGGAAGGGGCCGCTCCACGGCGTGCCGCTGGCGCACAAGGACATGTATTACCGCGAGGGGCGGATCGCGACCTGCGGCTCGAAGATCCGCCGCGACTGGGTGGCACCGGCGACAGCGACCGCGCTCGCCCGCCTGGATGCTGCCGGTGCGCTCGACCTAGGCACGCTGAACATGGCCGAGTTCGCGCTTGGGCCTACGGGCCACAACTGGCATCACGGCCATGCCCGCAATGCGTGGAACCCTCTGCATGTCACCGGAGGCTCCTCGTCGGGATCGGCGACCGGCGTCGCCGCCCGCATGTTCTTCGGCTCACTCGGATCCGACACCGGCGGCTCGATCCGGCTGCCGGCGCATTTCTGCGGCGTCGTCGGCATCAAGCCGACCTGGGGCCGGGTCAGTCGCGCCAACGCCATGCCGCTGTCATGGACGCTCGACTGCGTCGGCCCGCTGACCCGCACGGTCGAGGATGCGGCGCTGATGCTGTCGATCATCGCCGGCGCCGATCCCGCCGATCCGACCGCGGCCCACGAGCCCGTGCCCGACTACGTCGCCGGGCTTGGCCGCGGCGTCCGCGGGCTTCGCATCGGCCGCCCGGCCAGCTTCTTCACCGAGGTCGATGGCGAGAGCGAGCGCGCGCTCGCCGAGGCATGGAAGGTCCTGGAAAGGCTCGGCGCCACGATCGTCGACGTCCCGATCCCGGACATGGAGAAGATCGGTGCCTATTTCCCGATGGTGATGGGGCCGGAATCCGCCACCATCCATCGCGAATGGCTGCGCACGTGCGCCGACGACTACAGCGGCCAGGTGCGTGCCCGGCTCGAAGCCGGCCTGCTGGTCCCGGCAACCTTCTATCTCGATGCGTTGCGTGCCCGTGGCCCGCTTCTGGCCGAGTTCACCGACACCGTCTTCAGCCGCTGCGATGTTCTCCTGGTGCCGACCGGAACCAGTCCGGCACCCAGGGTCGACGAGAGCGAGGTGACCGGCGGCCCCGACCTGGTCGCCCGGATGACCCACTTCCCGAAGTTCACCCGGCCCTTCAACTATCTCGGCCTGCCCGGCCTCACCGTGCAGGCGGGGTTCTCGGGCGCCGGCCTGCCGATCGGTCTCCAGCTCGTCGGCCGCCCCTTCGACGAGGCGACCCTCTTCGCCGCCGGCCACGCCTACCAGCAGGCGACGGAGTGGCACACAAGGGTGCCCTGACCTAGCTGACCTCTCCGCTGACCTTGAGCGGTATCGGCCCGTCGATGAACAGGCGCTCGCTTATGGCGTAGAACGCCTCGGCTCCCGGCAGGAACTCGGCGAAGACGTTGCCGAGCACATGCTGTTGCTTTCCCGGCGCGATCGCCATGTTGTAGCGGCCATAGCACCAGATCACTTCGCTGATCGCGTCCGGACTACCGTGCCGCTCGCGAGCGTTGTAGTGGATGAAGACGATGTCGCCCTTCTGCAGCAAGCAGGTGGCGTTCTCGACCGGGGCGAGGATGGTGGGATCGAAGTGGAAGCCCGCCTCGGTTCCGGAATGCCGGGCCGGCAGGCCGTGGCCGTTGAAGGGAAAGACGCGCTCCCACAGCGTCTGGCAGGTGACCGGCGCGCGCTCGTCGTCGAGCCGTGCCCGCGCGACCGCTCCGCCGAGGTCGAACACGAGATAGCGAGGCATCGGCGTCCCTCGTCCTTCGATCAGAACCGTGCGTGACCCCAGAAGCGAGCCGGCGGCTGCAGCAGGCTGGCGCCGTCGATGCGCGCCAGCATGAGGTCGGTCTCGCGCTGGGCTGCGTCCATCACCCTCCCCTCGTCGACGGTGCGGACCTCCCTCCCCTCCATCAGCACGCGGCCGTCGACGATGACGGTGTCGACGTCGGCGCCTGAGGCGAAGGAGACGACGCGATAGACCGGCATGTTGAGCGGCATCAGGTGCGGCTTGTAGAGGTCGAGCAGGATCAGGTCCGCCTTCTTGCCCGTCTCCAGGGATCCTAGATCGCTGTCGAGGCCGAGCGCGCGGGCGGCGTCGATGGTCACCATCTCCAGAACCTTGCCCTGCGGCAGGATGCGGGCGTCGCGGAAATGGCGGCGGTGATAGTGCATGCACTGGAACATGTGGCGGAACATGTCGGCGCTGCGGTCGGGCGCGGTGCCGTCGGATCCCAGCGCTACCGTGACGCCGGCCTCGATCAGCTCCGGCACCGGGCAGCGCCCGCGCACCGACATGATCGCCGACGGATTGTGGACGATGCGGGTGTCGCTGCGCTTCGCTGCGGCGATGTCGGCCTCGGTCAGCTCGATGCTGTGCGAGAGGAAGGCGTCGGGCCCGAGCAGGCCGAGGTCTTCGGCAAAGGCGATCGAGCCGGCGCGATGACCGTCCTGGGTGAAGCCGACCTTGTGGCGGCGCGAGAGCTCGCGCATCGCCGCTCCCTGGCTCCGCACCAGATCGACCTCGGCCTTCCGCTCGGCCGGCAGCTCGTGGTGATGCACCGGAAAGGTCAGGGCGATGCGGACGCGGCCCTCGGCCGAGCCGTGGCGGCGCCGGATCAGCGTCTCGCAGGTTTCGAGCTGCCGGTCATACGAGACCTGCTGCTCCCGCCACTCGCCGCGGTCGAGCGTTGCAAACGTCTTCGGGAAGGGCGGCCGGCAGGCGCCGACGGCGACGACCGCGCGGATCCCAACTTCAACGACACCGTCGCAATGACGCTCGCCCGCTTCCGGGTCATCGACCCGCATGACGTCGTCGCCGCCGCCGAGATAGGAGACGCCGGTCGTCGTCCCCGCCTTCAGCCGCTCCAGCGCCGAAAGCTGCGCTTCGGCGTGCCAGAACTCCGGCGTCGATCCGACCGCGTAGATCCGCCCGACGGCCTCGTTCCAGACATCGCCGTCGCCGCCACCCAGCGTCTTGACCAGGCCATGGCCGGCATGGGCATGGCAGTCGATCAGCCCCGGCAGGACCGCCTTGCGATGCGCGTCGATGACCCGCGGCGCCGAGTGCTGCGCCTTGACCTCCGCGCTCGGCCCGACCGCGACGATGCGATCGCCTGTGATGGCGACGGCCCCGTCCTCGATCACCCGCCGCGCCGGGTCCATCGTGATGACGACGCCGCCGGTGATCAGGATGTCGGCCATCGTCCCTACTCCGCGACGCCGCAATACGCGGCCGCCGCGGCGAGATAGACCTGGGCCGAGCGCTTGATGCGGTCGACCGAGACCCATTCGACGTCGGCATGCGCGGTGTGGTTGGAAGCACCGTAGTAGAAGGTCGGGATGCCGGTGCCGTGGACATAGAGATTGGCGTCGCCGACGATGCGGCGCCCGACCACCTTGGGCGTGGCGCCGGTGACGCGCTCGGCCGCCGCGATCACCGCCTTCACCGCGGCGTCGTCGACCGGCGTCTCGAAGGGTTCCCGCTCCTGCTCGATCCTGAGGTCGAATCCCAGCTTCCCTGCGACCGCGAAGGGTCGGGCCAGCGCATCGAGCTCTCGCCTGATGTCCTCCACGGTCTTGCCCGGCATCCAGCGCCGCGTGCCGATCAGGGTGCAATGGGTCGGGGTGCGGTTGTAGAGGTCGCCGGCCTCGGCGACGCCGAGGTCGATGCGCTCCGGCCCCGCCAGCGGGTGGCGGTCGCCCGCATCCATCTCCTGTTGGCGGCGGTGAACGGCGCCGATCAGCTCGCCCATGAAGCGGATCGGGTTCTCGCCGAAGGGCGTGTTGTTGGTGTGCGTGCCGCCGCGGTCGGAGGTGAGCGTGATGACGAAGTTGGCCGAGCCCATGCTCATCAGCCAGATGTCCTCCTCGCCCTCGACGATCAGGATGCGGTCGGCCTTGGTGCGGCCGGCATTCAGATCCTCGATATAGGCCTTGGGGCCATCCTTGGCGGCGACCGCCTCTTCGTGCCCGACCACGGCGGAGATCACCAGGTCGCCCTTCAGCTTCACCCCGGAGCCGATCAGCGCCTTGGCGGCGCCGAGAACGGCCGCCATCGGTCCCTTCATGTCGGTGGTGCCGCGCCCGTAGATCAGGTCGCCCTCGCGCCGGGGCGGCCAGGCGCCATGGATCGGCACGGTGTCGACATGGCCGTTGAGCGCCAGGGTCGGGCCGCCCCCGGCGCCGGGGATGCGGGCGTAGAGGTTGTTGCGGCCGGGCGTCACCTCGCGGACGTCGACGGCGAGGCCGAGCTCGCGGAGCGCGTCCGCGTAGTACCGGCACATCTCCGCCTCGTCCATGGTGACGCTCTTGATCTCGACCATCTCGAGCGTCTTCTTCGCCATCCACTCGGCATCCGCCTGATCCAAAATCCTCTCGATCGCCGACATCACTTGACCCGTCCTCAGGATTGAAAGCGCGAAACGACATTATAGAGAAGCTTCGACACGGGGCCTTCGAAACCGTTCCGCCACAGGCTGCCGAGGAATGTGATCGAGCCGACCGAGAACACCGCCCCGCCTCCCGGCGTCTCGAAATAGACCATGTCGGCCCGCATGAAGTCGTCGGGCGGCCCGTGCGCCGTGCTTCGGCCCGGTGCCAAAAGGTCTTCCGGCACGACGGCGAAGGAGGCCGGGTGTTTCTCCGAACGCGCCAGGATCACCGCGTTGTCGGGCGTTCCCAGCATCGGATCGGCGCGGTCGAGCTCGAAGCCGGCCGCCCCGCCGCCGCAGAGGCCGTAGTCGCCGATGATCTCCTCGTCGATGCCGGCGAAGATCCAGGAGGCACGCGGATCGTCCCATGACGCAGGCGAACGGCGGTAATGCGTCGCCTCGTAGCCGCCCTGCACGGTGAAGCCGACGCCGACCAGCTGCTGCGGCGGCCGCCGGCTGCGCCGCCACATGCCGCCGAGCTGCCCGTCCAGCATGTGATGATACTCGCCGGGCTCGGCCGCCCACATGCGGACGCCGCCCTCGGCGCGACGGATCTCGATCAGGTGCGGGCGCGCCGGGTCGCGCGCAATCCGCCAGTAGAAGCCGTTGCCGCCGAGATAGGCGAGCCGCCCGCCCCGCTTCTTGTAGGCCTCGAGCGCATCCAGCATGCGGCCGGTGTGATACTCGGGATGCGATCCGGTCAGCACGGCGCGATAGGGCGCGAGCACGGCGACGCCTTCGTCGTCGAGGTCCTCATCGGTGACGATGTCGAACTCGAAGCCCTTGTCCTCGAGCCAGGCCAGCAGGTGATGGTCGGCGACGTAGTGGCGGGCGCCTGAGCCGATCGGGTCGTTGGCCGCGACGTAACCCGGCCGCATGTTCAGGATCGGACGCAGGCGGGACGAGATCGACACGCCGCTTCCGTCCTCGTGCAGGTTATAGGTCGACCGGCCGTAGATCGGATAGTCGTTGGGGATGTGAGGGTAAGCGGAGAAGGCCGCGACGCGCGCGCGATAGGTGGCATCGGCTATGCTGCGGGCGAAGTTGGCATAGGCTTGGTAGGTGAAGGTCGAAACCAGGACGGCGATCTTCGCCGTCGGTGCATCGCGCCGCGGCCGGACGAAGAAGGGCAGCCAGTCCTCGCCCGCCTCGCAGGTGAGATGCAGCACGTAGCTGCCGCTTCGTAGCTCGTCGGGGATCTCGATCTCAAAGTCCGGCCGCCAGCCGCAGTCACCTAGGTCGCCGGGGTGGAAATGGATCGCCGCATAGTCCTGCGGGGCGTGCCGCCAGCAGGTCTCCTCGCCGGACCAGCCCGCCCCGACCACCGCCCGCACCGGCGAGTTGACCAGGGAGCCGTGGCAACCCTGGACTCCGGTGTCGTGGATCGCGTCGGTGTCGATGCCGAGGCCGAAGTCCCACGCCGCGATATGGCCGTCGCGCGGCAGGAACCGGGGATCGGGCCAAGGGG
>CAMDFP010000151.1 GCA_945897335.1 Asaia bogorensis
TGGACAGGGTGCTTCAGAACAACGAAATCCGGACGATGATCACGGCCATCGGCACGGGCATCGGCGATGGCGAGGGGGAGGGCGCGTTCGACCTGAACAGGCTGCGCTACCACAAGATCATCATCATGACGGACGCCGATGTGGACGGCAGCCACATCCGCACGCTCCTTCTCACCTTCTTCTATCGGCAGATGCGTCAGGTCATCGAGCACAAGGTCGAAGAGGGCGGCGAGGAGAAGGTGAAGGGCTATCTCTACATCGCCCAGCCGCCGCTCTATCGCGCCAAGCGCGGCAACTCGGAGGTCTACCTCAAGGACGACCGCGCCCTCGACAACCACCTGACCGATGCCGGGCTCGACGAGGCGGTGCTCGTCCTCGCCGACGGCAGTCAGGTCGGCGGAACGGAGCTGAGAGAGCTGGTCGACCTCGCCCGCCAGTCCCGGAACTGGCTGCAGCTGATCGGCCGCCGCGTCGGCTGGATGCCACTGGCCGAGCAGATCGCCATTGCCGGCGCGCTGTCGCCTGAGCTGCTGGCGAATGTCGATCAGGCCAACGAGACCGCCGCGTATATCGCCAGACGCATGGACCTTCTGTCGGTCCAGCACGAGCGCGGCTGGAAGGGAGAATCCGACAGCGCCGGCGGTCTTCGCTTCGAGCGCACGCTTCGCGGCGTGACCTCGCGGTTCCGTCTCGAGGCGGCGCTGGTCAAGAGCCCGGAGGCGCGGCGTCTCGACGAGAGAGCGGCAGACTTCCAGAGAGCCTATGCCAAGCCCAGCCGGCTGAAGGCCAAGGATAAGGAGCATGTCATCCACGGGCCGGTGGCCTTGGTCGACACGGTACTGGAGACGGGCCGCAAAGGCGTCGCCATCCAGCGCTACAAGGGCCTCGGCGAGATGAACCCCGAGCAGCTGTGGGAGACGACGCTGGATCCGAACGTGCGCTCGCTGCTGCAGGTGAAGATCAACCACGCCGACGAAGCCGGCGACCTCTTCGCCAAGCTGATGGGCGACCTGGTCGAGCCGCGCCGGGAGTTCATCCAGCAGAACGCGCTCAAGGTCGCGAATCTGGACGTCTAGGAGGGTTCAGCGCCGCCGATGTCCAGCCCAAGTCCGACGGCAGCGCCCGCGCAGTTCGCGACCGCCGAGCAGGCTGCAGAGGCCGCACGCGGATTCGATCTGAAGCGGATCAGCCCGGACTTCATCGCCAACCCGTATCCGACCTACAATGCGCTGCGGATGCACAATCCGGTCGCGCGCATGCCGGATGGCAGCTACTTCCTGTCGGGCTATGCCGACTGCCTCGCCGTGTACAAGGACGCGAGGCTGTTCTCGTCCGACAAGAAGGCGGAGTTCCTGCCGAAGTTCGGCAGCAGCCTGCTCTACGAGCATCACACCACGAGCCTGATCTTCAACGATCCGCCGCTCCATACGCGTGTGCGCAAGATCATGGCCGGAGCGTTGAACGCGCGGGCCGTGGCCGACATGGAAGCGCCGATGGTCGCGCTCACCGACGGCCTCCTGGATGCCATCGAGGCCCGGGGCGAAGCCGACCTGATCGCAGACCTCGCCGCGGCGGTTCCGATCGAGGTGATCGGCAATCTGCTGGCGATCCCGCGCGCCGAACGCTCCCCGCTCCGCGACTGGTCGCTCGCCATCCTCGGCGCACTCGAGCCGGCACCCGGCCCGAAGCTGCTCGCTGCCGGGGAAAAGGCGGTGGAGGAGTTCCTCGCCTATCTCCGCGTCCTGGTCGCTGACCGGCGCAAGAACCCGGGTGACCCTTCGCGCGACGTCTTGACCCGGCTGATCCAGGGCGAGCAGGGCGGCGAGCAGCTGACCGAGACCGAGCTGCTGCACAACGTCATCTTCATCCTGAATGCGGGGCACGAGACCACCACCAACCTGATCGGCAACGGCCTCTACGCGCTTCTCGAATGGCCCGGCGAGAAGGCGCGGCTGATCGACGACCCGCGCCTCATCCACACTGCCGTTGAGGAGTTCCTACGCTTCGAGAGCCCGGTGCAGATCGGCAACCGCCTGGTGACCGCGAATACGGTCGTCGGCGGCGTGCCGATGGCGGCCGGCACCTTCGTCACCGTCGGGATCGCCGCGGCCAATCGGGACCCCGCCGAGTTCGGCGAGCCTGATCGCCTCGACATCGGTCGCCCAAACAACCGGCATGTGGCGTTCGCCTCGGGTGTGCATTTCTGTGTCGGGTTGAACATCGCCCGCATGGAAGGCCGCATCGCCATCGGCCACTTCCTGGCACGTTTCCCGAACTATCGGCTGAGCGCCCCGGCAACGCGCGGCGGCCGTGCCCGCTTCCGCGGCTTCCTGACGATTCCCGTATCGGTCACCTGATCGCCGGTTCGCCAGCTTGCTGGCTTTGCACGATGATTGAGCCAGGCGCGAATCCGGCTTTGGCTCGGACGCGCGAAGCCTTCCCGGTTGCAGCATTCGCTGGCCTGCCGGCAGACCTCTGCGACGCCCCCATGGGGCAGCGGCATGCCGTCCGCCCATTCGGGAAGCGCCAGGCGCACGGCTTCGTCGAGGAGTTCGGCGCGTCGCCCCGCGGCAGGATGCCGGACTTTCCCTGGACCGCGAACTCCACGCTTGCGCGGCTTCCAAGCGCGCCCGGCCGGCCGCGTGGCGACATCGCCGGTAACAGCGGCGATCGCAGCACAGGCCTGCTCGATCACGGCACGCTCGGCGTCCGTCGCGCCAGCTGTCTCCAGAGCATGGCGGAGCCGTCCGATGTTCCGTGCGATCTCGCCGCCGAGCCGCCCCGTCGGCACGGTGATCGCCGCCTTGTCCCCACGACCGCGAATCCACCGCCGCTGGACGGCCCGGTGGCTGTTATCCGGCAAGGGCTCGCCCAGCTTGCCGCGCAGTTCGGCATCCTTGAGCGAGTTGCGCAGCTTGGCGACGCGCCAGGCTGGCAAGGCGGAGCCGAAAGGGTCCGTCCGGTCGCGAGAGGAGCGGCCGTCGGTCATCCTGGGAGTCTCTGCGGCTGCATTCTTCATATTAGTCGCGAAGGGGCCGCGACTTCACCCAGCGGATAAACGGCATCGGGTCCCGAAAACGGCAATGGCCGGGCGCCTAGAGGGGAACGCCCGGCCATCTGCCGATGCCGATTTGATGCTGATACGAGGCTTTTTGCCATCACTGGCCGCCCATTTTGGACAGCCGGCTGCGCCAGAGTTCTTCAAAATAATATAAAATACAATATATAAATTGAGGCGGTCGCCAAGGCCGCCGAAAGACGGCTTACCCGCGGCGGATGTCCGTGTCGACCCGGACCGGGATCGGCTCCGCCCCGATCGGAGCGACCCGCCGGCGCTGCGAGCGCGCGATGAACAGGATCACCACCGCGAAGATCGTCAGCATCACCAAGCCGAAGACCAGCGCCAAGTCGCCCAGCAGGTGCTCGAAGGTGGCGCCGACGATGTAGCCGACGCCGGCGAAGGTCACCGCCCAGACGCCGGCGGCGATGAAGTTGAGGATCAGGAACCGGGGCCAGGAGAGCCCGCTCGTCCCCATGGCGAAAGAAGAGAAGTTGCGGACGCCGTAGATGAAGCGGAAGGACAGGATGAACCAGGTGTTGTAGCGCCGGAGCAGGTCGAGGGCGGCATGCACGCCCGGGGCCCAGCGGGGGAAACGTCGGAGCAGCGCGTGGCCCCAGCGCCGGCCGATCCAGAAATAGACCTGGTCGCCGCAGAAGCTGCCGAGCCAGGCGACGATGATCAGGAGATCGAGCCGGAGGATGTCCTGGCGCGCGGCGAGACCGGCGAAGAGGACGAAGGTTTCGCCCTCGAGGAAGGTCCAGACGAAGGTGACGACATAGAACCAGTCGCCGTACTCGCGGATGGTTTCGACGATGTCCATGGATCAGCGATAACAGCGCGAGGTTAACGAAGCGTGACGGACGGCTGTCCCCTCGCCCGCGCCGGACGTGAATTCACTCACCCTTGCCCCACTCCTCCCGACACCAGCCCTGAACGACATTTTCTGATTATTGCAGACGAGAATGGCAGAAGCAGGGCGCCGACTCCAGAGTCACGCGACGCTCAGGCGAAGGCCTCGTCATAGACGAAGAGCCCCGGCAACCCTCCGGTGTGGACGAAGACGACGGCCTCATCCTTCCGGTAGCGTCCCTCCCGGATCCGCTGCACCAGGCCGGCAAAGCCCTTGCCGGTATAGACCGGATCGAGAAATAACCCCTCATACTCGGCGGCGAGTCGCACCGCCTCGACCATGCCGGGGCTGGGCTGGCCATAGCCCGGGCCGATGAAGCGGTCATCTGCCTCGATCGCAAGCCCGGCGAGCTTCGCGTCCAGCTGGAGTTCCGTCACGATACGGGCGAGCAGCGCCTTCAGCCGGGTTTCCTGGTCGTCCTTCGGCCGGCTGACGCAGATACCGCTGACGGGTATGCCGGCGGATGCGAGGCCGAGCAGCAGCCCGACCTGGGTCCCGCAGCTCCCCGTGGCATGCACGACCGCCGCCGGCCGGACGCCGAGCGCCTTCGACTGCTGGGCGATCTCCTCGCCGGCGACCGCGTATCCGAGGCAGCCGATCGGCGAGGAGCCGCCGACCGGAATGACATAGGGGACGCGCCCGACGCGCCGCATCTCTTCGGCGATCCGCGCCATCTCCTCGTCCGAGTTGGTCCCGGCCGGCACCTGCCGGATCTCGGCGCCGGTCAGGCGGTCCAGCAGCAGATTGCCGCTGGCATGGTAGGCGGGCGACCGGTTGGCGACCGAGTCGGTCAGCACCAGGATGCATTTGAAGCCGAGCTTGGCCGCCGCTGCCGCGGTCTGCCGGCCATGGTTGGTCTGCAGCGCGCCGGCGGTGATCACCGTGTCGGCGCCGGCCTTGGCGGCGTCCGCCATCAGATATTCGAGCTTCCGTCCCTTGTTGCCACCGGCGGCGAAGCCGGTGCAATCGTCCCGCTTCACATAGATCCGCGGCCCGCCCAGGCGGTCGGAGAGGCGCGGCAGGAGTTCGAGCGGCGTCGGGCCTTGCACCAGGCGGACGCGGTCGAAGCGGTCGAGGACGGGAAGCGCGGCTGACATGGAAGGCTCCGGGCGAAGGGGCGGCGGCGCAGCCTAGCGGCGACAAGCACGCCCCGCCAGGACGACCCCGCACGACCTCGCACGATCAGTTCGACGCCGCCTTTCGCGCCTTCGGCCGGCCGTTGGTCCGCTCCCAGGCATCCGCGGTGTCGAGGAGCTTCTTGAAGGCCTCGCCATTGGCAAGCAGGTCCCGCTTCAGCGCCGGGTCCAGCGGCTTCGGATCGTCATAGTCGTCGACCGGCATCTTGCCGGTCCGGACCTCGTCCAGCACCGCGTCGATGCTGGTCGCGGCATGCAAGGGCGTCTGAAGAAGCGTCAGCTTGTTCATCTTCCAATGCCCTTCCGGCTGGTGGCAGACGGTGCAATCGGCATTGCGGAAGTTCAGCGCCATCTTGCGATAGGCGGCGTCGAGAGCGGCGAGGTTGGGATTGTCCGGGCTGTAGTATTCGGAGAACAGCGTCACGACCGGCTGCGCTCCTCCCTTGTCGTCCGGCCACATCCATGCCCCAACGAAGGGCGCGTGCTTGACCGGGGCATAGGCGCCACGCTTGTCCTCCGACCCGGTATCGGCGCGATAGGCGAAGACCACCTTGCCGTCCTTCGCCACCCGGAAGCGGAGCTCGTTCGACTTCTCGTAGGCCTCCCACTTCGTCTCGTTGTGCCAGAAGGGATAGGGATAGCGACCGGCCGGCAGGCCATTCCGGAAATACGCCTGGACCGCGATGGTCTTGAGACCGTCCGGCGCGTCCTGCACCCGATAGGTGCCGGTGAACATGTAGAGCGACATGTAGAGATCCTGGAACAGGTCGCCCCGGAAGACCGACGTCTTCTTGTCCTTCAGCCAGAATTTGGTCGACTGCTGGCCACCGAAGAGGAAGGTGTAGTCGCGCATGCCGGCCTCGGCGCCCTTGCCGATGTTCTTGCGGCAGGCGTCGTGCGCGGCAACATCGCTCGGCGACGCCATCGGACAGGCCTTCGCCAGCGAGGCGGCGAAATCGGCGGCGTGCTTGTTGATGTCGAAGGGCGTCTGGGCCAAGGCAACGCCGGGCGCCGCTCCGAGCAGGGCGAGCGCCCCGACCATGAGGCTGCTCCGCAGCCGGCGCGGCAGCATCGATCGGAGGACCCCGTCCTTCCGGATACGCGCGTGATAGATCAACGCAGCCGCAGCATGGGCGAAGAGGAGCGCCAGCAGGGTGTAGGCCGCCACCTTCTTCCAGCCGTAGATCCACATCGCGAACTCACGATCATAGTAGACGAGCATCGGCAGCTCCGCGACACCGAGAATGTTGACGTCGATCGCCTTGGCGTCCTGATAGAGCCAGCCGAGCAGCGGAACGATGATGAGCAGGGCGTAGACAGCCAGATGCGCCGCCTTCGCGCCGAGACGCAGGAAGAGGGGCTCGGCGGCTGACGTCCGGGTCCGCCTGCCGAGAAAGAGCCGCCAGACGATCCGAAGCACGACGACGGCGAGGATCACAATACCGATGTTCTTGTGCAGAAGGATGGCGCCCTTCACCGACCCCGGAAAGAGGGCAAGGACGAACATCAGCACGACGAGAACGGCCGTGATCCAATGGAAGGCGATCGTCGTCGAGTCGTAGACATCCTCGCCCAGCGGCACTGGTTGCGTCGTCATGGCGTCCCCCCTTTTCGAGCCGATCCGACACCCCCGTGCCGACGGACGGGTCCCTAGGCAAAACGGTCGGGGACCGGCTCATTCGTCCAGCGGCCATCCACCCGGGATGGCCTCCAAAAGGTTGCCACCGCCCCCCCCTGCCAGGCAAGCCTGCAGACAGGGGACGACCGGCAACCGGAACGGCCCTTTCCCTTGCTCTTGCAAGGGCATGACCTCGCCGCTATAAACCCGCCTTCCCCGAATGGGGCGACGTCCGCGTCCGGGCCTGTTAGGGCATGCCCGGCCGGCGCGATCGGGATCTCAGGATCCCCTTAAGCTGTTGAAAGGAAAGAAAATGCCCAAGATGAAGACCAAGAGCAGCGCCAAGAAGCGCTTCCGGGTCACGGCGTCAGGCAAGATCAAGATGGGTCCTGCCCGCAAGCGTCACGGCATGAGCAAGCGCCCGCACAAGATGGTCCGCACCGCCCGCGGTTCGGAAATCATGAACGAGCGCGATGCCAAGATCGTGCGCAATCACATGCCGTACGACCTGTAAGGAGACGCATCCATGGCTCGCGTAAAGCGGGGCGTCACCACCCACGCCCGACACAAGAAGGTCCTGAAGCTCGCCAAGGGCTATCGTGGCCGCAATTCCACCAATTACCGGATCGCGCTCGAGAAGGTCGAGAAGGGGCTGCAATACGCCTATCGCGACCGCAAGAACCGCAAGCGCGAGTTCCGTGCCCTGTGGATCCAGCGCATCAACGCCGGCGCGCGTGCGCACGGCCTGACCTACTCGAAGATGATGAGCGGCCTCAAGAACGCCGGCATCGAGATCGACCGGAAGGTCCTGTCCGACCTCGCGATCAGCGAGCCGGAGTCGTTTACGAGCTTGGTCAAGCAAGCCCAGGCCGCTCTCGCCGCCTAACCAGGTGGTACGATCCGAAAGGTAGAGACGAGAGGGGCCGGAAACGGCCCCTTTCGCATTCGTGGAGGACGAAAAACATGGCGGATCAAATGGACGCGACGCGGTCCGAGCTGATGGGGCTCGTCGACGCGGCCGCCGACCTCGCGGCGCTCGACGCCGTGCGCGTCGCGGCGCTCGGCAAGAAGGGCCGCGTGACCCACCTCATGCAGAGCCTGAAGGACATCGCGCCGGAAGCCCGCCGTGAGGCCGGCCAGGCGCTGAACCGGCTCAAGGACGAGATCGAGGCGGCGATCGTCCGGCGGAAGGAGACCCTCGGCGAGGCGGCACTCGATTCCAGGCTCAAGGCCGAGACCCTCGACCTGACCCTGCCCACCCGTCCGGGCAGCGGCCTCGGTCGCCTGCATCCGATCAGCCAGACCATGGTCGAGCTGGTGCAGATCTTCGGTGCGATGGGTTTCTCGGTCGCCGAAGGGCCCGACATCGACGACGACTTCCACAATTTCGGTGCCCTCAACTTCGGCCCGGATCATCCGGCGCGACAGATGCACGACACCTTCTACCTGCCACCGCGCCCCGACGGCATGCCGATGGTGCTGCGCACGCACACCTCCACCGTGCAGATCCGCACCATGATGAAGGTGAAGCCGCCGATCCGCATCATCGTGCCCGGCCGCACCTTCCGCAGCGATTCCGACGCCACCCACTCGCCGATGTTCCACCAGGTCGAAGGCTTGGTCATCGACGAGACCACGCATATGGGTCACCTCAAGGGCTGCCTGATCGATTTCTGCCGGGCGTTCTTCCAGCTCGACGACCTGCCGGTGCGCTTCCGCCCCTCCTACTTCCCGTTCACCGAGCCCTCGGTCGAGGTCGACATCGGCTGCTCGCGCAAGGGCGGCGAGCTCAAGCTCGGCGCCGGCGGCGACTGGCTGGAGATCCTCGGCTGCGGAATGGTGCATCCGAACGTGCTGAAGAACTGCGGCCTCGATCCGACGCGCTACCAGGGCTTCGCCTTCGGCATGGGGATCGATCGCATCGCCATGCTGAAATACAACATCGGGGACCTGCGCCCGTTCTTCGACGCCGATCTCCGCTGGCTTCGCCACTACGGCTTCGTTCCCGTAGATGCGCCCAGCCTCGCCGGAGGGCTCAGCCGATGAAGATCACCCTTTCCTGGCTGAAGCAGCACCTGGAAACCAGTGCCGGGGTCC
Source organism: Asaia bogorensis (assembly GCA_945897335.1). GTDB lineage: Bacteria > Pseudomonadota > Alphaproteobacteria > SHVZ01 > SHVZ01 > SHVZ01. Next base: position 8,823 of record CAMDFP010000151.1, read on the forward strand.
TGGACATCGCCGATACCCTCACCCGCATCGGCCTCGAGGTCGAAGGCATCGACGACCGCGCCAAGGGGCTTGCCCCCTTCGTCGTCGGCTACGTGGTCAAGGCCGAGCAGCATCCGAACGCCGACCGGCTTCGCGTCTGCCTGGTCGACACCGGCAAGGGCGAGGTCCAGGTGGTCTGCGGCGCGCCGAACGCGCGGACCGGCATGAAGGGCGTCTTCGCCGCCGCCGGCACGGTGATCCCGCGGACGGGCGCCGAGCTGAAGTCCGGCGTCATCCGCGGCCAGGCCTCCAACGGTATGCTGTGCTCGGCCTACGAGATGGGCCTCTCCGACGACCATGAAGGCATCATCGACCTTCCGGCCGATGCGCCGGTCGGACAGCCCTTCGCCAAGGTGATGGGCCTGGACGATCCGGTCATCGAGGTCGCGATCACGCCGAACCGCGCCGACTGTCTCGGCATCCGCGGCATCGCCCGCGACCTCGCCGCTGCCGGCATCGGCACGCTGAAGCCGCTCGACGCAACGCCGGCCAAGGGCGGGTTCAAGAGCCCGATCCAGTGGAAGATCGCGTCCGGCGCCGAGCTCGGCTGCCCCATGGTGGTCGGTCGCCTGATCCGCGGCATCAAGAACGGCCCGAGCCCGCGCTGGCTGCAGGACCGCCTGACCGCCATCGGCCTTCGCCCGATCTCCGCCCTGGTCGACGTCACCAACTTCACCACCTTCGACATCGCGCGTCCGCTGCACGTCTTCGACGCCGACAAGCTTGCCGGCGACCTCACCATGCGCTGGGCCAGGGATGGCGAGGCCTTCGAGGCGTTGAACGGCAAGACCTACGCGCTCGAGCCCTCGATGATCGTCATCGCCGACGAGAAGCAGGCGCATGGCATCGGCGGCGTCATGGGCGGCGAGCATTCGAGCGTCAGCGAGACGACCACCTCGGTCTTCATCGAGTCGGCGCTGTTCTCTCAAGGCATGGTCTCGGCAACGGGGCGGAAGCTCAACCTGCAGTCCGACGCGCGCTACCGTTTCGAGCGCGGCCTCGACCCGACCTCGGCGGCCTGGGGCCTCGAGGTCGCGACCCGGCTGATCCTGGAGATGTGCGGCGGCGAGGCCTCGGAGCTGACCATCGCCGGTGTCGAACCCGCGTGGCGCCGCAGCATCCCGTATCGCTTCGCTCGTTCGCGCACCCTCGGCGGCATCGACGTGCCGGCGTCCGAGCAGGAAAGCATCCTCCACCGTCTCGGCTTTGAGACAAAGGGCGGCGGCGAGGCGATCGAGGTCACGCCCCCGGGTTGGAAAGGCGACATCGAAGGCGAGGCCGACATCGTCGAAGAGGTCATCCGCATCCACGGACTCGACAAGGTCGTGCCGGTGTCGCTGCCGGGACTGGGCGCCCGGGCACTGCCGGCGGTCACGCCGGCGCAGCGCCGGCCGATCCTGGCCAAGCGCGCGCTGGCGACCCGCGGCCTGATGGAAGCGGTCACCTTCTCATTCATGGCCTCAGGCCTCACGCCGCTGTTCGGCGGAGTCGGGGTCGACCTCAAGCTGGTCAACCCGATCGCCGCCGACCTCGACGCCATGCGGCCGTCGATCCTGCCGAACCTGCTGCTGGCGGCGAAGCGGAACCTCGACCGCGGCCTCGTCGATCCGGCTCTCTTCGAGGTCGGACCGCAATACAAGGACGCGACGCCGTCCGGCCAGTCGCTGGTCGCCGCAGCCATCCGCGTCGGCCGGGCCTTGCCGCGCCACTGGCAGGGGCCGGCCCGCGACGTCGACGCCTTCGACGCCAAGGCGGACGCCCTGGCGGTACTCGAGACCCTGGATTCGCCGGTCGAGAACCTGCAGGTCTCGACCGATGCGCCGTCCTGGTATCACCCGGGCCAATCAGCGGCCTTTCGCCTGGGCCCGAACGTCATGGCGTGGTTCGGCGCGGTGCATCCGAAGGTGCTGGCCGCCCTCGACCTCAAGGGTCCGGTGGTCGCCATGGAGGTGTTCATCGACCGCGTGCCGCTGCCCAGGTCGAAGGGCACCGGCCGGTCGAAGCTGGCGCTCTCGCCGTTCCAGCCGATCGAACGCGACTTCGCCTTCGTGGTCGACGCCGACATCGCCGCCGACGTGCTGGTGAAAGCGGCGAAGAGCGCCGACAAGGCGCTGATCGCCGACGCCCGCATCTTCGACCGCTACGTCGGCGACAAGGTTGCCGCTGGCAAGGCCTCGCTCGCGCTGTCGGTCACCCTGCAGCCGAAGGAAGCGACCCTGACCGACGAAGCGATCGAGCAGGTCTCGGCCAAGATCGTGGCCGCGGTGCAGAAGGTGACCGGCGCGACGCTCAGGACCTGAGACGCGGAGGTGGATCGAGCGGAGCCGCCATGGGTGCGGCTCCGCCTCCCGGCTTCGGGCCGAAGGAGGCGACCACGCGGGTCGCAAGGACCGGCAGGATCAGGACGGCGAAGAGAATCAGAAGCCGCGCGAACGGATTCATTGGCATCTCCAATGCGTGCCACCCACGGCTCATCCCCGCTTGACGACAAGCAAGAACGGGGCCGGTGACGTGACGACGTCATCGAAGGGCTCAAGCCCAAATGCACATTGGAAAATCGAGAAGAGCGCGGCTCACTGCGCGCTCGGCAGTCCGTCTGAAGCCGGCAGATGTTGCCGTCAGCGACTGGCGGCGACGGCCGTTCCGATGCCGTAGCCGGCCGAAGCGACCATGGGTCGAT
>CAMDFP010000152.1 GCA_945897335.1 Asaia bogorensis
CCGGGGATCCAGCGTCTCCGCCCGCCGCGTCGGATCGACACCGGCTTCTGCCAGCAGAGCCTCGGCGTGACCGAGCGGCTTCAGCGCCTGCCGCAGCATCTTGCGGCGCTGGTTGAAGGCGGTCGCGACCACGCGCTCCATGATCTTCGGATCGGCGTCGCCTTGCGGCGCGGCGCGGGGGGTGATCCGCACCACCGATGAGGTCACCTTCGGCGGCGGGGTGAAGGCGCGGCCGGGAATGTCGAAGAGGCGCTCCGCCTCGCCGACCCATTGGGTCATCACCGCGAGCCGGCCATAGGCCTTGGTGCCTGGGCGGGCGGTGATGCGCTCCGCCACCTCCTTCTGGAACATCAAGGTCAGGCTCTCGAAAGCAGGGAGATGTGCCAGCCAGGCGAAGAGCAGAGGCGTAGCCACGTTGTAGGGCAGGTTGGCGACGATGCGCCTGGGGACGCAGCCGAGTGTCGAGGCGTCGATCTCGAGCGCATCGCCTTCGACGACCCTGAGCCGGCCGCCGGCCACTTCCGCGATCTCGGCCAGCGCCGGGAGGCAGCGGCGATCGCGCTCGATCGCGATGACCTCGCGCGCGCCGGCGAGGAGGAGGGCGCGGGTGAGTCCCCCGGGTCCGGGTCCGATCTCGATCGTCGTGCCTTGGCTGAGGTCGCCGGCGGAGCGCGCGATCTTGCCGGTCAGGTTGAGGTCGAGGAGGAAATTCTGGCCGAGAGCCTTGACCGCCTGGAGCTCATGCCGGCGGATGACCTCGCCGAGCGGTGGCAGCGCCTCAAGCGTTGCCAGCGCTGCTCTCCGCCATGGTGTTGGCGAGCCTGAGCGCGGCGATCAGGCTCGCCGGATTGGCGCGGCCGGTGCCTGCGATGTCGAGGGCGGTGCCGTGATCGGGCGAGGTGCGGATGAACGGCAGACCGAGCGTCACGTTGACGCCGCCATGGAAGTCGAGCGTCTTGATCGGGATCAGCGCCTGGTCGTGATACATGCAGATCGCGGCGTCGTAGCCGGCCCGCGCATCCGCGTGGAACATCGAGTCCGGGGCCCAGGGACCGGTGGCCGCGATGCCGAGCTTCTTCAGCGCCTCGACGGCGGGACGCACGATCTCGTCGTCTTCCTTGCCGAGCGCGCCCCCTTCGCCCGCATGCGGGTTGAGCCCGGCCAGGGCCAGCCTGGGGTTCGCCATACCGAAGCGACGCCCCAGGTCGCGGGCGACGATCTCGGCGGTCTCGACGATCATCGCGCTGCTCAGCTCGGAGATCGCCTGGCGGAGCGGCAGGTGGATGGTGACGGGCACCACGCGGAGCTGCGGGCAGGCCAGCATCATCACCGGCTTCGGCGTGCGGCCGTTCTCGCTGGCGAGTTCGGCCAGATACTCGGTGTGGCCGGGATGGTTGAAGCCCGCCTGGTAGAGCACGTGCTTGTGGATCGGGTTGGTGACGACGGCGCCGGCACGACCGGCTTGGACCAGCTCGACCGCGCGGCGGATCGCTTCCAGCACGGCACCGGCATTGGCCGGATCGAGATGTCCGGGCCGAACGTCCCGGCTAAGGGTCAGGGGCAGCACCGGCAGCGCCTCGGCGAAGCGCACGCCCGCGGCTTCCGGCGCCTCGATCCTCGCAAGCGGCACCTCGAGCCCGACGCGGCGGGAGAGGGCTTCGAGCCTGTCCGGATCGTCCAGCAGGAAAAACGGGGGTAGACCCTCGCCGCGCCGGGCCCAGGCCATCATCGCGATCTCGCCGCCGATGCCGGCGGGCTCGCCCATGGTCAGGGCCAACGGTCTCACGTGCGGAAGTCCAGATAGGCAGCCCGCCTCAAGTCGCGCAGATATCGCCGGCCGACGATCAGGAGCTTGCCGCGGAAGATCTGGTCTCGCACTTCCGCAGCCTTCGGGGCGTTGGACGGCGGATCGATCTTGTCGCAGACCATGAACACAGCGATCATATCCGCCACCCTGGCCGGCGAACTCACCTTGCCGGCGCCCAGCGGGGCGACGACCGGCTTCAGGTTCGCGTTCAGCTCGCCGATCTTCAGGCGGCCCAGAGTATAGGGAGGCGACGCCTTCGCTTCCGCCGCCAGCTTCTCGAAATCGGAGCAGGTCGCCGCTGCGGCCAGGGGGGCTGCTCGTTTCCGCACCTCGTCCTCGGCGGCGCCGGCGAGCGGGAAGAGCGCCTGGCGCAGGTTGACGATCGCCTCGTCCGGACCGGCCGCGGCATCGAGAAGGCGCCGATCGACCACGCGGACGATCTGGTAGCCTGAGACGGTGCGGATCGGTCCGATGACGGTGCCCGGCGCGGCATTGGCAACCTCGCGCTGGATCGACTCGTCGAGCTGGTTGGGCAGGACCCAGCCGATCTCGCCGCCGAGCGCGGCGCTCGCGGATTCGGAGAACTGCCGGGCGAGCGCGTTGAAGTCGGCGCCGCCGCGCGCCTGCTCGACCAGCTGCTCGGCCAGACGGCGGACCTCGCCCTCGCGATCGGGCTTGTCGATGCCCAGCATGATCTCGCCGATCCGAAGCTCGGGCAGATCCTTGCTGCGCTGGAAATTCGCCAGAATCTCCTCGACCTCGTCGTCGCCGACCTGGACCTGCGGTGCCATCCGCTGGCGGATGACCCTCTGCCAGACGATGTTGGCGCGGATCTGCTGGACCAGGGTCGACGGATTGATGCCTGCCTGCCTCAACTCCTCCTGAAGGCGGCCGGCGGGAAGATTGCTTTGCTCCTCGATGCGCCGGATGGCTTCGCCCATCTCGGCTTCGGATGCTTCGATGTTGAGCCGCTTGGCTTCCTGGAGCTGCAGGCGCTCGTCGATGAGCTGGCGGAGGATCTGGGGCGAGGCGCGGCGGCGGTTCTCGGGCGTGTCGCCCACATTGGTCGAGATCAGGACCAGGCGCACCCGGGCCTCGAGGTCCATGACCGAGATTGCCTCGTCGTTGACGACGGCGGCGATCCGCATGGTGTCCTGGGCCGAGGCCGGGACTGGTGCCGCCGGCAGCAGGGCCAGGGCGGCGAGAAGAACGAAGCGAGCCAGGGTCATCGGGTCAGACCTACTGCTTGGCGCCCGGGGAGGCAAGGCGCTCAGAAGCCGAGCCCCCGCGCCTCGACCTGCCCCAGGTTCTTGAACACCAGCCTGACGAAGGCGGTGGTGTCGGGTTTGAGCGAACCATCGGTGGTGAATGTGCGGCTGAGGTTGAGAGCGAGCTGGAAGCACTCGTCGCCATAGTTGAACGAGACGCCGGCCGTCCGGTTCTTGTCCTTGGAGGCGCCGAGGTCGCGAACCAGGCGCGCCTGGGTGCTCCAGCCCCCGCCCAGCGCTGCGGTCACGATGGTCGCCAGCTCGCGCCGCTGGCCGATAAGCGGGAGATCCAGCCGCTCCGCCACCTGCAGGTAGTAGGCGTCCAGCCTGAGCCAGGACGGCCCGGTCGAGATGCCGACCTCGTGACGGCGGAAGGCCAGGTCGTCCTCGGCCACCCGGAAGCGGTAGATGAGGTCGAGATACGGCCCCGGGGTGAGGGTGAGGCGCCCGACATAGTCGGACCAGGTGGTGTTGACGCCAGAGCCGGCGACATAGGCCGAGTCGCGCTGGAAGGCGTAGCTCTGGCCGACCAGCATGGTCACGCTCCGGCCGAGATCGCTGTAGAAGCCGAGCTTGAGGCCGTAATCGACACGCTGGCCGCTGGAGACACGGTCGAAGCCGGCGAAGCGATTGGCCGAGAACAGGTTGGTCTCGTCCAGCTCGAAGGCCTGCGAGTCCTCGTTCGGAATGCGGATCGAGTTGCCGCCGACCGGGCTCACCACCACGTCCGCGATCGGCTCGAGGACCGTGCGGAATCCGCCGTCGCGACGGACCCAGGGGTAGCGCCATTCGAGCTTCATCTGCGGGATGGCACGCCCGAGGAACCCGTCCTCGAAGTTGCTGCCCGGGCGCGAGGGATCGGCGACGTCGGCGGCCCAGTAGCCGTCCGTATAGATCATGGTCGAGAGCGTGTAGATCTCGCCCGAGGGCGCGGTATAGGGGAGACTCCATCCGCTGGTCATCGCCAACCGGTTGGAATCGGCGCCGACGTCCCGGGTCAGCGACATCACGCTGGCGTCGATCGAGAAGCGGCCGCCATAGCGGCCCGGCTCGCCGACGAAGGAGTAGAGCGCGTAGGGCGCCAGCAGCGGCGACTGGCTCCGGATGTCGGTGGCGCGCAGGCCCTGGAACGAATAGGCGTTGATCACGGCATAATCGCGGCCGTCGAAGCCTTCCGCGAAGGCGCGGCTGGTCAGTACCTCGGGGTCGCCGAGCTTGTAGCGCTTGAGGTACAGGCGATCGGTCGACCGCTTGAGATCGGCACCGGCGCGCCAGAGGTCGGTCAGGTCGAAGCGGGCGCCGGCGTCGACATGGCCTTGCGTGTTTCTCTCGCCGGTCCTGATGTCGCCTTCCCGCCGCTCGAGGTAGCCGACGCTGCCCGAGAGATTGATCGCGCCCTTGGCGAAGCGCTGGCGGTATTCGCTGGCGACGATGCCGCCGTCGGATGAATAGAGGATCGGCTCGACGGTGAGGTCCCGGGTCGGGCTGAGGGCCCAGTAGTAGGGGACGCCGACGATGGTGCCGACGTCGCCCGACTGGCCCAGCTTCGGGGCGAGGAGGCCGGTGCGCTGGCGGACACTGGGGTCGGCGTGGGTGAGGGTCGGAAAATAGGCGACCGGGATCCCCCACATCTCCATCGTCGCATCCGTGTATTCGATGTCGTGCGCGACCTCGTCGTGGACGACCTTGACCGCCTTGATCTGCCAGAGCGGGGCCCGGGTCGGGTCGGTCTTGCAGAGATCGCAGGGTGAGTAGACGGCGCGCGTCATCTCCTTGCGGTTACCATCGACGCGGCGCGCGGCGTTGGCGGCGAGCCGGCTGTTGTCGGCGAGCAGGGCCCGCAGGTTCTCGATGTAGCCGTCGCGCATGCCGCCGCTCAGCTCGAGATAGTCGGCGAACAGAACTTCTCCGGTCGCCTGGGTGAGGCTGACATTGCCCGTGGCGGTGACCTTGTCCTCGCGCTCGCTGTAGGTGACGGTGTCGGCGAGCAGGATGCGGTCGGCCTGGGTGATCTCGACATTGCCGACGGCGATCGTGGTGCCGAGGTCCTGATGGTGGGTCAGCTGGTCGGCCTTGATCAGCACGGGCTCGTTGCTCGGCTTCGGCGTGTTGACCTGGGCCGAGGCGGGCAGCGCCGAGAGGGTGACGAGGATCAGGGCGGCGAAAAGCCGACGCATCAGCCGTCCTCCAGGTGGAGCAGGGTCGCGAGCCCGAGCAGCGTCGACACCGCGGCCGGCGTCCAGGCGGCGAGCTCGACCGGAAGCCGGCCCGAGAGGCCGAGGGCGAAGATGACGTCCGAAGCGAAATAGACGAGGAATCCGAGGACGACGCCGGCGCCGGCCACTGCCATCGTACCGCCACGCCTGACCATGCGGAGCGAGAAGGTGGCGGCGATCAATACCATGGCACAGAGCATCAGCGGGGCGGCAAGCAGGCCGTGGAGGTGGAGGCGGTGGCGCGCGGCGGAGAAGCCCGCCTTTTCCAGCACTTCGATGAACGCCGGGAGTTCCCAGAAGCTCATGGTCTCGGGCGCGGCAAAGCTGTCCTGGATCGTCTCGATGGTGAGGTCGGTCGAGAGCCGCACCGTCGACTCCCTGACCGGCGGCCGGTCGCCGGTGGAGACGACGGCATCGCGGATCACCCAGAAGCCGGCATCCAGTTGCGCCGAGGCCGCATCGATGCGGCCAGCGTAGCGGTCGAGTCCCTCGTAGAGGAAGACGGTGACGTCCATCAGCTCCATGTGCTGCTGGGAGACGCCCTGGGCATGCAGGATCGACTGGCCGCGGTCGCTCATCTGCCGGAGCCAGAGGCCCGACTCCGAGACCGCGAGCAGGCTGGTGCGGCCGCGGAAGATCTGGGCTTCGAGCTGCTCGTAGCGCTGGGTCAGGACGGACGCCAGCGGATTGAACAACGTGGTGCGGACGGTGCCGATGAGGGCGGCTGCGACCAGCGCCGGCAGCAGGAACTGCCAGACCGATACGCCGGCGGCGCGGGCGACCACCAACTCCTGGCTTCGCGTCAGCCGCCAGTAGGTCATCATCGTGCCGAACAGGATGGCGAAGGGCAGCAGCGTCTGCGCCATTGTCGGCAGCTTGAGGAAGGCCAGCTCGATCACCAGTCCGAGGCCGGCCTGCCGGCGAAGGGCCACGCGGCGCAGCAGCTCGACCAGGTCGAAGACGAAGACCAGCGCCAGCAGCGACAGGAACACGCAGCCGAACCAGTAGAGGAACTGGCGGCCGATATAGGCGGAGAGGGTGCGGGAGAGGCGCATCGGCTATTCGGCCGGGACCAGGCGCGGAATGCGGCGCCGCTGCGGCCTGAGGATCATCCAGAGCGCGACGGCGGCCGGGATCGTGACAACGACATACATTGCCGGCACCACCGCGAGCGTGCGGGTCGAGGCATAGGTGGCGCCGAGATTGGCGACCTGGCAGAGGATCACGGCAAGGATGGCGACGAGAATGCGCCCCAGGTGGCCCCGGCGCGAGAACTCCCCCGTCAGGATCGCCGCCAGCCCGATCAGGGTGAAGGTGATGCAGAAGAGCGGCGTGACGACGCGCTGGTGGCCTTCGGCGATCAGCTCGGTGCGGTGCTCGTTGTCGAGCTGCGTGTTCGCCGGCCAGAACAGTTCGGTGATGAAGCGTTCGCGGGGCTCGCGCCAGCGCAGGATCTGGCTCTGCTGCAGGCGGCCGAGATCGTGAGCGTAGCTCTCGAAATAGAGCACCGAGAGCCGCCCGTTGGCGACGTCGCGCTCCTGGCGGTTGCCGTTGACCATGATGACTTTGGGGCCGTCGTCGCCGCGCACCAGCGCACCTCGCTCGGCCACCAGCGTCACCTGGATCTTGGGGTCGCGCTCGTCGTGGACGAGCACGCCGAGGAGTTCGCCCGAGCTCTCACGCTGGCGGACGTAGACCGTCATCTTGTCGCCGATATTGGTGAACACGCCCTCGCGCAGGAGCACGTTGGTGAATTCGTTGCGGATCTGAAACTGCAGATCCTTGAAGGCACCGTGCGACATCGGCGCCAGGTAGAGGCTGAGAGTGTAGGCCGTTGCGGTCGCGACCAGCGCCAGCAGCAGGGCGGGCTTCGACAGCGAAAGCGAGGAGAGGCCGGTCGCCTGCATGACCACCAGTTCTGAGTCGGCCTGCATTTTGTTGTAGGAGAAGACCACCGCCGAGAACATCGCGATCGGCAGCACCAGCTGGAAGAATTGCGGCAGCAGCAGGACCGCCAGGTGGAGGAAGGTTTCGACCGGAAGCCCGCGATTGACGATCAGGTCGACGAAGCGAAGCGCCTGGGTGAGCCAGATCGCAAGCGTTACCGCACCCAGGACGAAGAGGAGGGCCGCCATCATCTGCCTGAGCGGGTAGCGTGTCATCCAACGCATCCGGGCACTCCCCAGCGGCGATGGATGGCATCGGCCCGGCGCGCCAGCGCCCAGCTGACCAGCGTGGCGCCGATCGCGCCCAGCCAGAGGCCGGCGATGACGTCGCTGACGAAATGCGCGGTGGCCCCTATGCGGCCGACGGCGACAACGAGTGCGAGCGCGGCCCAGACCCAGGCGAGCCTCGGCAGAAGCAGCGCGAGAACCACGGCAACGGCGCCGATGGTGGTGGCGTGGCCGGAGGGAAAGGACCACCAGGACGACGTAAGGGCTCCCGGAGCCAGCGCCATCAGCTCGTCGCTGAACAGGTGCCGCGGCCGCGCGCGGCCGACCAGGATCTTGACCAGGTCGGCGGCAAGCCCTGTCGAGGCGACGGCGAGGAAAAGGAAGGCGAGCCGGCTGGTCAGGAGAAGGAGACTGTCCCGCGCCGGTCCGACCGCCCGGCGCGCCAGCAGAAAGGCGAGCGGCGCGCCGATTCCGCCGCCGACCAGGTACCAGACCGAATCGCCGGGAAGCGATAAGGTGCGGAAGACGTCCATCGAAGCATCACCCTGCGCCTTGAACCAGAGGGCGACTGAGCGGTCGAGCCAGGTCCCGGCCGCTGCCGTCGCCAGGGCAGCCGCCAGCGTCACCGCCCAGAACCACGCGATCGGCGCGGGTCTTGGCCAGTACCAGGGGTGCGGCGTCACGGCGCGCGCCGAAAGAGCGTCAGCGTGGTCCACCGGCCCCTGGAATAGTTGAAGCCGGCGAGGGTGTCGAGCACCGCGGCCCGGGACCCTGCCGCCTCCAGGGCGGCGTGAAAGGCCGGCAGCTCGTCCCGGCCGATCAGCGCGACCCGCCCGGGGACCTCGGCGAGGAAGCGGCCGGCAGCGCCCGAATCCATCAGATGGACGGCGGCACCGGTTGCGAACACCAGGCTGGGCTCGGCATATCCTGAGGAGGCGATGGCCGCCGCGACCGTCCCCGGGGCCTCGCGCGCGATCGCGGCTGCCGCCTCGCGGCCGAGCCAGAGCCCCTCCAGACGCGGCAGGACCTGGCCGAAGCTGCCGCCGAGAACGCCCCAGGCGGTCACAGCCGAGATCGCCGCCGCGGCCAGCCAGCGCCGGCGGAACGCGGCAACGCCGGCGGCGAGCGTCGCGGCCAGGGCGGCCAGGGTGAGGGCGAGCGCCGCCGGATCCAGGCGGCGGTCGAGCGCATAGCCGACAACCGTCGGCGCCGCCGCCAGCGCGAGGCTGCCGACGAGCCAAGGCAGGGCGGCGAGCCAGGGCCAGCGCCGGTCGAGCACGGTCGGCTCGCCGTCGGCGGCGCGGACCAGAAGTCGCGCCGAGAGAATCGTCAGCGCCGGGAACAGCGGCAGCACGTAGTGCGGCAGCTTGGTCGGCACCGCCTCGAACAGGAGCCAGGCGGGAATTGCCCAGGCCAGCAAAGCCCGGGTCGGCGCATCCAGGCGGTCGCTCCACGCCTCCTTCAGCGCCGGCCACAGCACCAGCGATGCGGGCAGCAGCGTCACGCTGACAAGGGCCACGTAGTAGCCCGGCGGCGCGCCGTGACTCTCCTGGCCTCCGATCAGCTTCGGCAGAAGGTCGTTGCGGACGGCGTCGGCGACGAAACCGCCGTCGGTGGCGAGCTGAACCGCGATGAACCACGGGCTCGCGATCGCGAGTGCCAGCGGCAGGCCGATCAGCGGGCGCAGCATCCTGAACCAGCGCCAGTCCTTGTCGGCGACCGAAAGGGTGACGACGGTGAGCAGCGAGACGAGCGGGATCACCGGTCCCTTGAGCAGGAGGGCGGCACCTTGCGCGCCCCAGAATCCGAGGGCGAGGCCGAGGCGGACGAGCTCACCCCGCCGCTGGCGGACATATGCCAGCACCAGCGTCCCTTGAGCGGCGACGGCGGCAGCGAGAAGGGCGCCGTCGGTGGTCGCCTGCTGGCCCATCACCTGGGCCAGCAGGCTGGCGCCGAGGAGGCCGCCGGCGGCAGCGGCGGTCATCGGATCATACAGGCGGCGGGCGATGCCCATGGTCAGCCCGACCGCCAGCAGGATGCCGAGAACGGACGGAAGGCGGAACGCCCAGATCGCCTTCGCCTCTGGCGAGGTCAGGGTGACAGAGGCCGCCTGCAGCCAGTGGATGCCGACCGGCTTCTTGTTCCGCGGCTCGTCCTGGAAGCGGATGCGGACGAAATCCTTCGTCTCCAGCATCTGCTTGGTCGCCTGGGCGTAGCGGGCCTCGTCGCGGTCGATCGGCGGCAGGCGGATCGCGCCCGGCAGGAGCGAAGCGAGCGTGAGGGCGAGCACGAAAGCACGCGCCCAGGGCGAGGCGAGGAACGACAGCACCGGCGATCCGTCACGAGATTGAGAGGTCATTACCAATCTGCCACGGCACCCCGCGCCATTGACAGCCGAAACGGCCCAAGGCTATGGCACTGGGATACCCGCCCGCCAATCTCAAACGTCCCCGCATCGGGAGGAGTCACTCCATGAAGATCTCGTTCTCCAAGCCGGGCCTCCCGGCCAAGGGGGCGCTTGTCGTCGGCGTCTATGAAGGCAAGAAGCTGACACAGAGTGCGTCGGAGCTCGACCGCAAGACCAAGGGCGCCATCGCCCGTGCCATCGCCGGCAGCCGCTTCGTCGGAAAGTCGCGCCAGGTCCTCTCGATCCTGGCGCCCGCCGGCATCGAGGCGAGCCGTATCGTGCTGCTCGGCCTTGGCAAGGCGAAGGGCGAGGCGAAACCGGTCGACCTGGAAGCTCTGGGCGGTGCGCTGGTCGGCGAACTCGGCGGGTCGGGCGTGCAGGACGCCGCCATCGCGATCGACCTCGCGGGCGAGGAGGGCGGCATTGCCGCGGCGCATGTGGCGCTCGGCGCCAAGCTGCGCTCCTATCGGTTCGACAAGTACCGGACCAAGGAAAAGCCGGAAGACAAGCCGACGCTGCAGCGGATCTCCGTTCATGTCGAGGCCAGCCGCACGGCGCAGCGCACCTATGCCGATCTCGAGCAGATCGCCGAGGCGGTATTCTTCGCCCGCGACCTCGTCTCCGAGCCCGGCAACGTCGTCTACCCGAAGGCGCTCGCCCAGCAGTGCAAGTCGCTGAGCGACTATGGCGTCAAGGTCGAGATCCTCGGCATCAAGGAGATGACCAAGCTCGGCATGGGCGCGCTTCTCGGCGTCGGCCAGGGCAGTGCCCGCGAGAGCCAGCTCGTGGTCATGCAGTGGAACGGCGACCCGAAGTCGAAGGAGAAGCCGGTCGCCTTCATCGGCAAGGGCGTGACCTTCGATACCGGCGGCATCTCGCTGAAGCCGTCGGCCGGCATGGAGGACATGAAGTGGGACATGGGCGGCTCGGCCGCCGTGATCGGGCTGATGCGAGCGGTGGCCGGCCGCAAGGCCAAAGCCAACGTCATCGGCATCGTGGGCCTGGTCGAGAACATGCCCGACGGCAACGCCCAGCGGCCGGGCGACGTGGTCAAGAGCATGTCTGGCCAGACCATCGAGATCACCAACACCGACGCCGAAGGCCGCCTCGTGCTGGCCGACGTGCTCTGGTACTGCCAGGACCGCTTCAAGCCGCGCTTCATGGTCGACCTCGCCACGCTTACCGGCGCCATCATCATCGCGCTCGGACACGAGTTCGCCGGCGCTTTCGTCACCGACGACGAGTTGGCCGACCGTCTGCTGGCCTCGGCCAAGGCGACGGGCGAGGGTCTGTGGCGGATGCCGCTGGCCGAGAGCTTCGACCGCGGCATGGACTCCGACATCGCCGACATGAAGAACTCAGGCGCCCGCGACGGCGGCTCGTGCAAGGCGGCGATGTTCATGAAGCGCTTCACCAACGACGTGCCGTGGGCGCATCTCGACATCGCCGGCATGGCGTGGTCGTCGAAGGACAAGCCGGTGACACCGAAGGGCGCCACCGCCTACGGCGTCCGCCTGCTCGACCACATGGTGAAGGCCTACTACGAGAAGAAGTGAGCCGTCTGGTCGTCACATGACCGAGGTCGGTTTCTACCACCTGACCACGCGGTCGCTCGACTGGG
>CAMDFP010000153.1 GCA_945897335.1 Asaia bogorensis
GGGAGGGGGTACGAAAGCGCTACGGCAGGTCCACGATCTCGATCCAGTTGGGGCCCTGGCCCATGGCAAGCCGCTTCAGTGGCGTGAGGGCGCCTGAGGCTCCGTCGATCCGGTAGCTCTGCAGGTGATGCGACATCAGGCCGACCGCATAGAGGAAGCGGCCGCGCGGGCAGATGGCGAAGCCGCGTGGGTGGTCTTCGGTGGGCCAGTGGCCGATCGGGGTGAGGGTGCCCTCGGCCGGGTCGACCGCATAACCCGCGATGGTGTTGGACGTCCTTACCGTTCCGTAGAGGAAGCGTCCGTCCGGCGTCAGGTGGATGTCGGCGGCGGCCGGGTTTTCCCCTTTGAAGCCGGGTGGCCGCGCGTCGACGGTCTGCTTGAGAGCGAGCGTGCCGGCGCCTGGGTCGATGGAATAGACGTTCGCCGAGCCGTCGAGCTCGTTCAGCAGATAGAGGAAGGCGTTGTTCGGATGAAAGCGGGCGTGGCGCGGGCCGGCGCCGTCCTTGGCAGCGACGAATTGCGGTTCGTTGGGCGAGACCCTGCCGGTCGCCGCATCGAAGCTGAGTTGCACGACGCCGTTGCCGTCTCGGCAGGGCACAAAGACGAAGCGGTTGGAGGGATCGGTCAGGATGCAATGCGCGGCCGCCGGCGTGGCGAAGACCTGCACCGGCCGCTCCTGCACCCAGCCATGCGGCCCGATCGGATTGACGGCGATTCTGTTGCCGGCGAACGACGCGCCCAGCAGGAAGCGCCCAGCGCGGTCGGTCGAGATATAGGCGAAGTTGTCCGGCAGCTTGGTGGTGGCGATGGCCGAGAGCCGGCCGCTCGCCGGATCGATGCGGAAGCTCGCGACCGAATAGGGCTCCGAGCGCAGGCCCACATAAAGGTAGCGGCGGTCGGGGCTGACCGCCATCGGCATGGCGACGCCGGTGACTGCGACTTTGTCGATCAGCGCGAGATCGCCCGAGCCCGGGTTCATCTCCAGGACATGAACCTCCCGGCCGTCGGCGTGGGAGACGTAAAGGATCGTCTTAGTGGCCATGTCGGATCGGGCTCCTGCGAGATGGGTGCGGCACCCTAGCAGGGGAGTTTCCGCCCCGTCACTCAAGCTGTGCCGGGGGAAGGTTTTCTCTAAATTTAGTCATGAGACTCAGTCTTATTTGCGAAAGCTGCCGGACTCGTCAGAACCTGTTCGTGCCGAACCCGGATCTGCGCCCGGAGAAGACCAAGACCGCTGAGGCGGGCGCCCGGCTCAAGTTCGACAACGCCCTCCGCGAGATGGACGCACTCCGCGTCAAGGCGGGATACTGCAACACCAGGGCTACCGACTACCTCGATACCGTGATGACCATCACCAACCCGGCGACCTTCGACGGCAGCACCACCAACCGGAACATCCCGAAGGCGGAGATCTTCGGCGTCGAAGCCGAGCCGCGCTACGACCTGGGCTCAGCCTTCGCCACCCTGGGCTATGCCCGCATCGCGGCGACGACGAGACGACCGGCCGGCCGCTCGACACCATCCCCGCCTAAGAGTTGATCACGGCCGCGCTGTCGGCCAAGGCGTTGCGCCGGAGGTGCTGACCCCGGCGCTGCTGCGCCAAGTCTTCCAGGTCGACGGCCTCGTCGTCTCCGGCCACCTGGTGGTGCAGGGACCGCTGGCGGCTTAAGGGATGACGTAGAGCGGGCTCGTCCAGGCCTGGTGGCCGTCCTCGAGGGTGACGCGGACATAGAACGGGTTGTCGCGGCCGGGCTCGGTCTCGAGGTCGAGCGCGAAGGCGAAGGCCCGGTGCGCGTTGGTCTCCGGCAGCCGGTAGGCGCGCAGCCGCCGTCCGAGTCCGCCGGCCTCGACGATCGTGTCCTCGTAGCCGATGTCCGCGATCCGCCAAATGGCCGTCGCCGGCTTTGTGGTGACCGCGATCTCGCCGGCCGTCGGATCGTCGAGGCGGAGATCCATGCCCGAGAGATTGCCGGTGGTGAGCGAAGTCCAGCGGAGGCTGTCGCCGTCGAGATCGAGCGTCCGCTCGGGATTTAGGAAGTTCACCGCTGCCGCCTGAGCAATGCGGTTGCCGGTGACGCGGGCGTCGCCGTCCCAGATCACCTGGCGGCCGCGGCCGCGATACTCCGCGCCCTCCCAGATCACCCGGATCCGGCGTGACGCGCCGGTGGCGGGGAAGGGACGTCGGGTCGCGATCAGCTCGGTGCCGTTGAAGACGTCGATGCGCTCGATCGGCGCCGGCGCCACCGCCTCGACGCTAAGGCGGATCGGCCCCTTGGCGCGCACGATGTCGCCCATGGTCGCGGACTTCGTCGGCTTCGAGGTCGTCGAGCCCAGCGACGGATCGTCGGCGAACAGCTCGGCCGCGCCGGAGAAGCTCGCCTGGACGTCGAGGTGGAGCCGCGTGCCGGTGGTACCATAGTGATGGCGCCGCTTGAGCGCGTCGAACACCGCATCGCGCGTCAGCTCCGGCAGCTTGACGCAGGTGAGGCCGCCGATGGCGCCAAACAGGGACGCGCCAGGAGAGGCCAGGCCCGGGCGGCCCTTGTGGTCGTCGCTGTTGCAGACGACGCCGACCCGGTATTTCAGCCGAAAGGCGTCGTGCAGCAGCCATTCGAAGGTGCCCCAGGTCGAGTGGATCTCGACCGAGCGCTCGATGCGGCCGTCATGGCCGACGGATATGTCGGCATAGCGCCCGCCGACATGCGCGAAGGTGACCGCCTCCTGGTCGGCCAGCGCCGAGAACAGGTCGGTCGCGGTGTGGGCTGCGGTGTTGCCGTCGCGTCCGTCCATCACCAGCGCATGGCTGGAGCGATGGATGACCCGGCCCTCGCGGCGGAAGAAGACGTTGCGGTCGCCGCCGACGCCGGTGTTCCCCGACCATTCGTAGCCCGGCATGGTGACGAAGCGGCCGGGCTCGTGGAACGTGCGGGTGAGCTGGTTCAGCTCTTCCCAGAACGCCTCGGTGATCTGGAAGTCGTTGCCCTGGTGGCCGACGATGTCGAGAAGCGCCTGGTCGCGGGCGAAGGCGAAGTAGTCATGGGCCGAGCCGCTGCCTACGGTCTCGCCGCTCTGGCCGTGGAAGTCGGCCCAATAGGTGGCGGTGCCGCCCTCGCCGATGCGGAGCGGGTTGCTGCGGAAGACCTCCTTGCCCGCCTCGTCGCGGAAGGAGATGACGAGATCGCCCGGCGTCTCGACCGAGAGATTGTCGAGGAGGCGCGTGCCTTCGTCGGCCCCGATGATCAGCTGCCTAGGCAAGCCCAGCACCGGCAGGCTCGGCACCAGCGTGAAACGGCCGATGCCTTTTGCCTGCGGGTTGCCCCAGCGGTCGATCTTGGCGATGGCGAGCCGGAACGGCTCGTCGGGCCGCCGGAAGGTCGGCATGATCGCGCGCCACTCGGCGACCGCGCCGGGCACCAGTTCGATGCTGGGCGAGTGCGGCAGCTCGACGAAGTCGTATGTCGCGAAGGCGTCGATGTAGACCTTGAACGGGAAGTCGCACTCGGCATTGGTCTGCTGGCGGATGCCGGGGCTGCCCTGGCGGCGATCACCGAAGCGCACCGTGATCTGCTCGCCGGCGCGAAGGAATCCTCCGACGAGCCGCACATAGAGCGTGTGCACCCAGGGCCGGATGTTGATGCGGTCGAACATCAGGTGCAGCGCCGCTCCGTTGCTGGCCTCCGCCGTGGTGTAGTTGCGGCCCTTGGGATCGGTGAACTGCGGCTTCCCCATGTCGGTGGTGGTGCGGAACGAGATCTTGATCCCGCCGCTGTCGTCGACGCCGAAGGGGCCGGCCGTGTAGGTCAGCGTGAACGAGCCGTCGGACCCGGTCTCGAAGGCGCCGAGCGGATCCAGGACTGCGTGGCCCATCTGGTCGGCGAGATACGTCGAATGCGGCATGGTTGATTCCAGCTACAGCGGTTTCAGTCGAAGCGGGCCATGCGCGGCTTGCCGATAGGAACCTCCATCAGGTCCTCGCCCCAGATGATGGTGCCCGGATAGATCGCCATCATCTCGCGCAGGATCTCCTCGCGAATGCCGGGCTGGTCGATCTGGTCCATCATGTGCGAGAGCACCAGCGTCGGCACGCCGGCCTCGCGCGCGACCTGGGCGACGTCGAGGTGGCTACCGGCGCAGGCGCGATAGGCCGCCGACGGCTCGGTGCCCGAGCGGAAGTGGGTCATGTGGATCAGCACATCGGTGCCGCGGGCGAGCTCGATGATGTCGCGGCAGACGCCGCCACTGTCGCCGGAATAGCAGATCGAGCCCTCGGCGGAGTCGAGCCGGTAGCCGAAGCAGGTGAGCTGCGGCTGCATGTGCGACGCGTTCGCGACCGTGACCCGCCACTTGCCGCCTTCGACCACTTCCTTGGCCTTGAGCTCGCTCACTTGCGGCGCTGGCCATTTGCGGGGCGGGGTACCGCCGCGGGCGATCAGCATGTCGATGCTGCCGGGATGCTCGATCCGCGCGTTGATGTCGGCGGCGAAGGCGCCTTCGCGCGAGAACAGCAGGTCGGTCATGCGCTTGAGCGGTGGCGGCCCGTAGACCTTGAGGTCGGGGATGCGGTCGGCGCCGATGTCCCAGCGCTGCAGCACCAGCCGCGGATAGTCGAGGCAATGATCGGAATGCAGATGGCTGAAGAAGACATGGGTGACGTCGGTCGCCTTCCGGCCGGACTCGATCAGCCGGTGATGCGAGCCGGCGCCGTGATCCATCACGATCACGTCGCCGCCGACCTCGATCAGGTAGCCCGAGCTGGCGCGCTTGAGGGACGGGGAGGGCGTGCCCGTCCCCAGCAGTGTCAGGCGCATGGTTACTCCGCGATGACCGGCAGCACGATCCGCGACGGATACCGCGGGTCGTGGAAGATGGTCTGGCGCGCGACGCGAAGCTCCGCGTCGGACCAGTAGTCCTTCCCGGTGTTGTGGTTGCGGTCGAAGTTGGGGAAGTCGGACGAGGCGATGTCGAGGCGGATGCGCGATCCCTTCCTGAAGCGGATGCCGACCTGCATCATCGGGATCACGTATTCCTCGGGCGTGTCGGCATCGAGGAGAACCTGTTTGTCGAAGCCCTTGCGGAAGCGGGCCCGCATGATGCCGTAGCAGAGGTTCTGGGCGACGCCGTCTGATCCCACCTCGATCAGCTTGGCGGCGAAGTCGGTATCCGGCGCGTTGGAGGCGGCCCACAGGTGGCAGACCACCGGGCCGATCACCAGCAGGTCCTTCTCCAGCGGCGGCGTCTGGTAGACCAGGATGTCGCGGCGGCGGCCCAGGATCGCCTGGTCGCAGGGGGCGGCCTGGGCATCGAGGCCCATCAGGCTCATCACCGGATCGGCCGGGTCGTAGTCGTAGCGGTCGGGCTCCGAGACCTTCGACGACAGCGCCAGCGTGCCGTCGCCGGCCGGCGTGTTGGCCTTGCCGGCACTTCCGAGGAAGAAGTCGGTGAACTGGGTGCGCGCCAGCGGCCACTCTTTCTCATGCCGCCAGGTGTTGTCGTTCAGCACGAACAGTTTCACCGGCGCTTCGCGCTCGAGCCCGTTGTCGATGCCCTTGAGCTCGCGGTCGAAGAAGCGGGTGAGTTCGACCGGATATGACGCATTGGCGTTGGCGCCGTAGTCGCGCGGACCCAGCGTGCCGTTCCACTTCTCGGTCGAATGACCCCAGGGGCCGATCACCAGACGATGGCGTCCACGCAGCGCGGCGGGCCCGTTGGCCTCGACGCCGGCATAGTTGCTGGTGGTGCCGCCGAGCCGGTCCCACCAGCCGGTGGTGCAGCTGACCGGAACCTGGACCTTGGGGTGGACCTTGCCGAAGTCCCAGTAGTCCTCCTGCACCTCGCGGAAGTGCCGGTGCATCTGCGGGGTCAGGGTCGAGAACACCTCCTCCGGGATGGTCTCCAGCGGCAGGCGCCAGATCCACTTGCCGCGGTCGACGCGCGTCCAGGCGTCGTCGGCCTCGGCGCGCGTGTAGGGGCCGAAGGGATCGCCGGCGCGCTTTCGCGCATTGGCCGCCATGGTGTGCACCCATTGCAGCCTGCGTCCGGTCTCCAGGATGCCGAAGCACATCTCGGTGTGCTTCATCGCCATGCCGCTGGTGTACATCGCCTTCAGCGACGGCGGCTGCTCGCCCGCCAGCCGCCAGCAGAGCGAGGAGGGGTAGGAGTTGCCCCAGGTGCCGACCTGGCCGGTCGAGCCCTCGATCGCCGCCGCCCATTCGACCGAGTCATAACCGTCCGGGCCATTCTGCCGGCTGCCCGGATGGCCGAACATCCATTGGTAGTCGCCGTCGGATTCGTAGCGGCCGCGGATGTCCTGGACGGCGACTATATAGCCGCGGGCGGCGATCGCCTGCGCATCCTTGACGTAGAGATCGCCGGCCTTGTCGTAGGGCGTGCGGCAGAGCAGCACCGGGTAGCGGCCGCCGTCCTCCGGCCGATAGATATCGGCGCGGAGGATGGTGCCGTCGCGCATCCTGCCCGGCACGTTCCTGGCGATGCTGACGGCTTTGAGCCCGGTCGATTCGTTCATGTCGATGTCCTCGGAGCGAAGGCTATTTCTTCGAAATGTTCCAGTAGGCGAGCGTCGGCGCCTTGAGCACGCCTTCGATGTTTGTGCGCCACGCGCTGACCGACTCGTACTGGCCGGCCGGGATCAGCGGCAGCTGTTCCCAGAGGCGCTTGTGGAACGCCTCCAGCACGGTCTTGCGTTCGGCCGGATCGGTCGCGGCGATCAGCTTGAGGCGGAGTTTCTCGCCCTCCTCGTCGCAGGGCCAGCCGGCGCCGTTGGTGCCGGTGCAGCTGAGGTCGACATAGAAGTTGCCGATCGGGTGGAACACCACCGCTCCGGGCGAGCCGGCCGGGAACAGGTTCCAGCCGCCTTCGCCCGGCTTGTCCTTCTTGATCCAGCGCGCGATCGTGGCGCCCCAGTCGAAGTTCATGACCTCGACGTTGAAGCCGACCGCCTTCATATGCTCGACCGCGACCGGGAACATCATCCGGCTCAGCGCGGTCTCGTTCGAGGCGAGCATGTAGACCTTCTCGCCCTTGTAGCCGGATTCGGCCAGCAGCTGCCTGGCGCGGGCCGGATCGGGCTTGCGATAGGCTTCCGATCCCACCTCGGTGCCGAACGGCCCGCCGCAGGTGAAGAAGGCGTAGCACTCCTTGAAGCGCTCGCGGTCGCCGACGAACGCCATCATGAAGTCTTCCTGGCTCACCGCCAGCGCCAGCGCCTGGCGTGCCTTGACGTTGTTGAAGGGCGGGAAGAGATGGTTCGGCCGGATCCAGGCCTGGCTGTCGAGAAGGACCGCCGAGCGGATGATGACGTCCTTCGACTGCTTGAGGATCGGCAGCGTGTCGGAGGCCGGCTGCTGCAGCATGTCGACTTCGTTGCGGATCAGCGAATTGGCCGCGGTCGTGTTGTCGGGCAGCACGATCCATTCCATGCGGTCGACCTTCACCAGCTTGGCGCCGGCGAGACCGCTGGCCGGCTCGGTCCTGGGCTTGTAGTCGGCGAACTTGTCGTAGACGGTCTTGGACCCGGGCGCCCATTCGGCCTTGTTGAACTTCCAGGGGCCGCTGCCGATCGGCTCGGTCACCGGCGAGTTCGGGTCGGTCATCGCCTCCTTCTCGCGCATGATGATCGGAAGCTGGCCGACACCCGAGCCCAGCGAGAACTCGACGAAGCCGAAACTCTCCTTCAGCGTCAGCCCCAGCACGCGGTCGTCCTTCGCCTCGAACGTGGCGCCCGCGGCCGCCATGCGCCGGCCCATGGCGTCCCGTTTCATCCAGCGGTTCAGAGAGGCGACGACGTCTTTCGTCGTCACCGTCGAGCCGTCGTGGAACTTGAGGCCCGCGCGCAGCGTGAAGGTGTAGGAGAGCCCGTTCGGCGCCTTGTCGTAGCTCTCGATCATCATCGGCTGCGGCTCGAACTTGTCGTTCCAGGCGAACAGCGACTCGTAGATCTGGATGCCGTGGATGCGGGTGAGATTCACCGTCACCGCCACCGGATCGAGGACCCGGAGGTCGGCTTCCGGCACGACGCGGAGCACGGTCTGGGCCGAGGCGACGCCGGCGGCGGCAAGCGTGGTGCCCAAGAGCAACGTAGCCAGAAGGCGTGACGGCATCAGCGATCGCATCGTTTGGCTCCCTGTTCGTCGTCGTTTGGTTTCCTCGGCACGGTCATCCGCGCCAGGCGGTGAAGAGAAGGGGATGATCCGACGGCGGCACGAACACGCGCTGCCAGGACAAGGGCGCGTCGCGATAGGTGCGCCCGCGGATCACCCAGACGAGGCCGGTGGTGCCCGGCGGCACCGACACCAGCCGGCAGGCGCGGGGCGGCAGCACCTGCACCGACACCATCTGCTCGACCTTCAGCGTCGGCCGGTGGAAGCGGGCGCTCAACAGATCGCGGACGTGGCGCAGCTCCTGAGGGTCGAGTTTGGCGATGGTGCCGAAGTGACGGCCGCTCAGGAGGACCTCGGAGACGATCTCGAACTCGTTGTTGATGGCGATGCGGCGAAGGACGCGGACATAGCTCGCCTCGATGCCGAGAAAGCGGGCCCAGGGGCCTTGTTCGCCCAGCATGTCGACGGCGATCGTCTCGATCGCGATCGGCAGGACCGACTGCTCGTCCTCGGCAAGGAAGCGGAAATGGCGGACCTGCTCGTCGCGGACGTTGCCGATGGCGACGAAGGTGCCGCTGCCGTGCCGGCGCACCAGCACGCTGTCGTCGACCAGCTGCTGCAGGGCCTTCTGGATGGTGCCGACACTGGCCTCGTAGGCCTGGGCGAGCTCGGTCTCGGCGGGAAGCTGATCGCCCGGCGTCCACTCGCCGGCCTCGATCCGGGTGAGCAGCTTGTCGGCGAGGTCGCGATACTTGGTGCCGCCGCGCATCTGCGGCTGGCGGCGGGTCTCGGCGCGGCGGGTCCCGGATTGCGGCTTCACTCCTCTAGAGTAACTTTCCGCATCCGCCCCGCGCAAGGCGTCTTCAGGCGGATTGAAAGAAAATTACTCTAGAGGAGTGACAGCCTCAGATCGTCTTGGTCTTCTTGTACTTCTCGGCCTTCCAGGTGCCGTCGGCGAGGATGCGCTTCAGTCGCTCGGCCGCGTCCCACATGTCGGCGTAGCGGTGATAGAGCGCGCTCAGGCCAAAGCGGATGCTGTCGGGCGGGCGGAACGAGGCGACGACGTTGGCATCCGCCAGCGCGCCGACGACGGCGGCTCCGGCCGGATGGCGGAGTGCGACGAAGCCGCCGCGCTCGTTCGCGTCGAGCGGGCTTCCGATCTCGACCGCGTCGCGGGTGAGGGAGATCAGGAGATCGCCCAGCGCCGCATGCTTGGCGAAGACCGCGGCCGGATCGACCATGGCCCAGATGTCGAATGCCGCCTCCATCACCGCATTGGCGATGACCGAGGGCGTGCCGACGATGAAGCGGGCAGGGCCGGGGCCGGGCGCATACTCGGTCGAGAAGGTGAAGGGGCTGGCATGGCCCATCCAGCCGGCCAGTGCCGGCTTGACCGTGTCGTGATGGCGCCTGGCGATGAAGACATAGGCCGGCGCGCCCGGGCCGCCGCAGAGATACTTGTAGCCGCAGCCGACGGCGAAATCGGCCTCGACCGCGTCGAGTTCCGCCGGCACCGCGCCGGCGCCGTGCGAGAGGTCCCAGACGGTGAGTGCACCCTTGGCATGGGCAGCGGCGGTGAGACGGCGTATGTCGAGCCGGCTCGCGCTGCGGAAATCGACCTGGCTCAGATAGACGACGGCGGTCCGATCGTCGATCGCGTCCCCGATCGAGGCGCCGTCCGCCACCAGGTGAAGCTCGATGTCGGGGCAGAGCGTCTTCAGCCCCTGCACGACATAGAGATCGGTCGGGAAGGTGCCGAGCTGGGAGACGACACGGCGGCGGCCGGGACGAAGCGAGAGAGCAGCCGCCAGCGCCTTGAACAGGTTGATCGAGGTGGCGTCCCCCACCACCACCTCGTCGGGCGAGGCGCCGATGATCGGGGCGATCTTGGCGCCGAGGCGGCGTGGCGCCTCCAGCCAGGTGGACTCGCTCCAGCCGCGGCGGCGCAGGTTCCGCCATTCGGCGAGATGCGCCTCGATCCGGGCCGGCACATCCAACGGCATGGCGCCGATCGAATTGGCGTCGAAATAGAGCGTGCCCGGCTCGCCGGGGGCGAAGCGGTCGGCCAGCGCTCGCAACGGGTCCTGCGCGTCGAGCGCGGCGCAGTCGGCACGGGTGGTCATGCGCGGCCGAGCCCGGCCAGCGCCTCGGCGATCATCGCGTTCGACTGGCGCAGCACCATCGGCTTCCACTCCGGCGCCGAGGGGTAGAACAGCTCCTGGATCTCGGCCCGCACCTCGCGGCCGCGAGGCGAGTTCGGATCGCCGTACTGATAGAGCCAGTTCTCCTCGCGCATCGAATTCATCAGGCCGGCACGCGAGCGCGTGCGCATCTCGACCAGGCAGGAGGTGACCTTCGATCCCTTCAGCGTCTGCTCGGGCACGTACATCAGCAGGCCGGGGACGTCGCTCTGCGCATGGCCGTGCTCGACCGGCACCGCCTCGATCGCGGTGCAATGCTCGAACCAGTCGCGCGACCGCGTGCCGGCGGCGCGGTCGTCGACGAACAGGTCGCAGAAGCCGAAGACGCCGCTGCCGGTATGGTAATCGATGACGCAGACCTCGGCCGCGGGCGTCAGGAAAGTCTCGACGACCTCGCGGAAGGTGCGGTTGGACCAGGTCGGCTGGTGGCCGCCGAAGAAGGTGCCGCGCGGGTTGACGTATTGCCCGCCATGGATCGCCTTCGGCAGGAACTCGCCGTTGGGATTGCCGTAGTGGGCGGCGATCGCCCGGTCGGCGCGAGCGACGATCTCGGTCGTCCAGGCTGCGGGGTTGATGTGGTCCTGCAGCGCCGCGTAGTCGGCGTTTACCGGATGCGGCTTCGCGTGGTCGAGGAAGTTGCGGTTGAGGTCGACATTGTCCTCGTTCACCCGCCGCTTCCAGGCGAAGCCGTGCGGGTTGACCGCGTGGATGAAGAGGACGGCGACGCCGTTGGGCAGCTCTCCGCCCCTCGAGAGCCAGCCGGTGTGGCAGCCGGACCCGCAGAAACCCTCGATGCCATGCGTGCCGCTGATCAGGACCAGCAGTTTCTTGGCGTCTGCCGGTCCGAGCCGCGCGACATCGGTGAACAGCGCCTCCCCGGCCGGGCCATTTCCGGGATGTGCGAAGTCGGCGAGGCGCGTGCCGCCGGCCGCATCGAGTGCCGCCAGGAATTTGGCGCGCGCTTCTTCGTAGGAGTCGGAAAAGAACTGCGAAGCGGTCATTTGAAATCCAGTCGTACCCCCT
The DNA here is from genome assembly GCA_945897335.1 of Asaia bogorensis. Taxonomy (GTDB): domain Bacteria; phylum Pseudomonadota; class Alphaproteobacteria; order SHVZ01; family SHVZ01; genus SHVZ01. The sequence continues at coordinate 11,342 of CAMDFP010000153.1, forward strand.
CTCCCGGCGAAGCCGGGGGAGGGCTGGGGTGGGGGCGAGCGAAGCGAGGTCGGGTGTTGGCGCGGCGAACGAAATTCCTCGCTTCGCTCGCCCCC
>CAMDFP010000154.1 GCA_945897335.1 Asaia bogorensis
TCGGTCTGGCCGTAGCCGTCGCGGATGGTGAGGCCCCAGGCATCCCGCACCCGTTCGATCACCTCCGGGTTCAAGGGCTCGCCGGCTCCGATCACCTCGGTCAGCTTCACCTTCCAGGCCGCCAGGTCCTCCTGGATCAGCATGCGCCACACCGTCGGCGGCGCGCAGAAGGTGGTGACGCCGCAACGCACCAGCGTGTCCAGCAGCGGCTTTGCCGAGAAGCGCGGCTGGTTGAACAGGAACACGGTCGCCCCCGCATTCCATGGCGCGAAGATGCAGCTCCAGGCGTGCTTGGCCCAGCCGGGCGAGGAGATGTTGAGGTGCACGTCGCCGGGGCGCAGGCCCAGCCAGTACATGGTCGAGAGATGGCCGACCGGATAGCTCTGATGGCTGTGCAGCACCAGCTTCGGCTTGCTGGTGGTGCCCGAGGTGAAATAGAGCAGCAGCGGGTCGGTCGCGTTGGTGATGCCGTCGGGCGTGAAGCTCGCGGGTGCGGTGTTGGCGGCTTCGTAAGGATGCCAGCCGGGCGCGCTGCCGCCGACCAGGATCCGGGTGTAGTCGCCGGGAAGCTCGTCGAACTTGGACGCGTTCGCCACCCCGGTGATGACGTGGCGGACGCGGCCGCGGGAGAAGCGGTCCTGCAGGTCGTCGCGGGTCAGCAGCGTCGTGGCCGGCACGATCACCGCGCCCAGCTTCATCGCCGCCAGCAAGCTCTCCCACAGCGGGATCACGTTGCCCAGCATCAGCAGCACGCGGTCGCCGCGCTTGACCCCGAGCGAGCGGAAATAATTCGCGACCTGGTTGGAGCGTCGCGACATCTCGGCGAAGGAAATCTTGGTCTCGGCGCCGCCCTCGTCGACCTGCCAGACCGCCGGGCGCTGGTTGTCCGCCGCCATCGCATCGAAATAGTCGATTGCCCAGTTGAAGCGCTCCAGCTTCGGCCAGCGGAAGTCGCGGTAGGCGGTCTCGTAGTTCTCGCGCTCGCGGAACAGGAAGTCGCGCGCGGCGAGGAAGGCCGATGTCGACATGGACGTTCTCTCCCCATCACCTTATTCAAGCACCCTGGCCCAGCCGGCGGGCGCTGGCGAGCGCCGACGTCCGGCCGAGAAACGCGCCTCACCCTTTGAGGAAGTCCGTCTTCTCGAAGGCGGGATCGGGATAGGAGTAGAAGCCGCGGCCGCTGGCGAGCCCGGTACGGCCGTCTTGGATCATCGCCTTCAGCATCGCCGGCGGCCGGTCGCTCTCATCTCCGGAGGCCGCATGGTAGGTCTCCTCGATCTTGAGAATCGTCGGCAGGCCGATCTGGTCCATCAGGCCGAAGGGGCCGTAGGGCGTGCCGAAGGTCAGCATCCAGGCGCGGTCGATGTCGTGCGGATCGGCATAGCCCTTGTCGACCTGATGCAGGACCTCCTTCTTGATCGCCCGCCAGAGCCGGTTGAAGGAGTAACCCATGATCTCCTTCCGGGTGAGCAGCGGCACCATCCCGATCGCCTTGGCCCAGGCGAGAGCGAAGGCGATGGCCTCGGGCGCCGTCTTCGACCCGCCCATGATCTCGACCAGCCCCTGATGCCGGGGATCGGTGAAGTTCATGTTGAAGAAGCGCTCCGGCCGACCCGAGGCGTCGGCCAGAGGCGTGCACAGCATCGACGACGTGTTGGAGCCCATATAGGCATCGGCCGAGAGCCGCCGGCCGACATCGGCGTGGAGGCGCTGTTTCAGGTCCATCACTTCAGGCACGTTCTCGAAGGCGAGCTGGGCACCGGCCAGCGCCTCGTCGAGGTCGTGCGTGATCGTCAGGCCGGCGTCCAAGGCCTTCCGTTCCTCGCCCTCGCTCCAGCCCCGGATCAGCGACAGCGAACGCTCCAGCTGGTCGGCCGAGGTGTCGTAGGCCCGGGCCGGAATGCCCTTGCGCGCGCAGGCCCAGGCGACCTTGGCGCCCATGACGCCGAAGCCGATGATGGCGATCGGCCGGGCCGGATCGAAGGCGGGAAGCGTCATGTTTCGTGCCTCATGGATTGGTCGCCCGGAGTGTGCCATAGGGCGGGAACGTCACACGTCCCGTTCCAGCCCGAGAGGAAACGAGCATGTCTCGCGCCGCCGATCTCGTCCGCTCGAGCCTGGTCTGGGACAATGTCTGGCCGCTGGAGCCGTGGGCCGGCAATGACTGGGACAAGCTGCCGGCTTTCGCCGCCTCTGGCTGGAACGTCCTGTCGCTGACCATCGCCGGCGACGACCACAACATCGGTCAGGCCTTCACCCGCGTCGCCGCGGCACGGAAGCGCCTGCTCGCCGAGCCCGAGCGCTACGTGCTGGTGGAAACGGTCGACGACATCCTGGCCGCCAAAGCGGCGGAGAAGCTGGCGGTCACGCTGCATTTCGAGGGCACGCGCTGCTTCGAGCGCAACCTCGACGTCATCGAGCCGTTCTTTCGCTTAGGCGTCCGCCACACGCTGATCGCCTTCAATGCGGCGAACTCCGCCGGCGGCGGTTGCGCCGAGGAAGGCGACGGCGGCCTGACCCAGTTCGGCCGCCGCCTGGTGCGCGAGATGGAGCGGGTCGGCATGATGCTGGACCTGAGCCATACCGGCGTCCGCACCAGCCTGGAGGCGATGAGTGTGGCGACCAGGCCGGTGCTGTTCACCCATTCCAATGCCGCCGGCGTGACGCCGCATTACCGCAACCTGACCGACGAGCAGATCAAGGCCTGCGCCGCCACCGGAGGGCTGGTGGGACTCTCCGGCTCCAGCGACTACCTCGGCGATGCCGGGGCCTCGACCGCGGCGCTCTTCCGCCATCTCGATTACATGGTGCAGCTGGTCGGTATCGACCATGTCGGCCTCGGCCTCGACCTCGTGTTCGACGCCGAGGCGGTCAGCAACTTCGCCCGCAGCCGTGCCGATGAATGGCCACAGGCGCGCGATCCCGCCTGGCCCGGCTTCCGCTACGCCCGCTTGGACCAGCTCGCCGAGCTGGTGGAGACGATGCTGGCGCGCCAATACACCGAGGCGGATGTCGCCAAGTTCCTCGGCGGCAACTATCTCCGGATCGCGCGCCAGGTGTGGAGATGATGAAGGCGGAATGGTATTCGGTCTGGCTGATGCCGGATGCGGCCTGGGGGCTCGAGTTTCAGGCGATCGTCGACGACCTCGCGTCCCGCTTCTCGACGCCGCGCTTCCAGCCGCACCTGACCCTGATCGGCGGCCAGCCCTTCGACCGCGAGGATCTGAAGCATCGCCTTGCCTCGGCGGTGGCCGGTGTCGCGCCGCTCTCGCGCCCGATCCTCGACGTTGTCACCGGCGACGCCTTCTTCCGCTCCTTCTACGCGTTGTTCGGCGTCGAGGGAGGGCTCGGCGATCTCCGCCGCCAGGTCAATGTCGCGGTGCTGGGCGCCGACCCGGGCAGCTTCATGCCGCATGTGTCGCTGCTCTACGGCGAGGCGGAGCCCGGGGCGAAGGCGGCTGCAGCCGCCGAGATCCGCGCCGCGCTTGTAGGACGGACGGTCACCTTCGATCGGATCGAGATCGTGCGCTCGGGCGACTACGTGCCGATCGCGGACTGGGAGGCCGTCGCTGCGTTTGCGCTTCGCTGATCTTCGGAACCCTCTCCCGCGCAGCGGGGGAGGGAGTCCGATGCCTAGGCGGGCGTCCAGCCGATGGCGTCGCGGAGGAAGGCGTAGCCCAGAGCGGTGAAGGCTGCGCGCTCGGTGTTGTCCTTGCCGTAGCCATGGCCGCCGGCGGCGGGCTCGTAGAACCAGGCGGGGTAGCCCAGCGCCTTCAGCTTCGCCGCCATCTTGCGCGCATGTCCCGGATGCACGCGGTCGTCGCGGCGCAGCGTCGCCAGCAGGATCGGCGGATAGGGTTGGCCCGCTGCGGCCACGTGATAGGCGGACATGGGCGCGAGGAAGGCCCAATCCTCCGGCTTGTCGGGGTCGCCGTACTCGCCGACCCAGGACGCCCCCGCCAGCAGCTTGTTGAAGCGGCGCATGTCGATCAGCGGGATGGTGCAGAACAGCGCGCCGAAGCGCTCCGGATACCGGGTCAGCATGTTGGTGATGAGGATGCCGCCGTTGGATCCGCCTTCGGCGGCGATGCGTCCCGGCCTTGTCACGCCGCGCTTCACCAGATCGGCGGCGACCGCGGCGAAGTCGTCATGGCTGAGGCGCTTGCCTTCGCGCATGCCGGCCCGGTGCCAGGGCGTACCGAACTCGCCGCCGCCGCGGATATTGGCGACGACGCTGGTGCCGCCACGCTCCAGCCACAGCTTGCCGATGGCCGAGTTGTAGTAGGGCAGCTGCGAGATGTTGAAGCCGCCATAGCCGTAGAGATGCACCGGCGTCTCGCCCGACGGGTCGGGACGTCCCACCTGGGTATAGGGGATGCGTTCGCCGTCGACGGACACCGCCTCGTGGCGGGTGACGACCAGGCCGCCGGCATCGAAGGTGACGGGCGCCCGCTTCAGCAGCGCCGGCGCCTTGCCGAGGCCGAGCAGGAACAGCGAGGCAGGCATCAGCGGGGTCTGTGCGCTGGCCAGCAGGTCGCCGTTGGACTCCTTCTCCTCGGTGTCGAGCCGCCAGACCTGGGCGACGCCCTTGTCGGGCAGGCCGACGATGCGCTCGCGTTTCCACGCGCCCGGCGACGGCGTCAGCGCCTCGAAGACCGGATCGAGGTCGTCCAGGATCGACAGGATGAGCCGGTCAAGAGACCAGAAGAATCCCTGCAAGGCCCGCCGCGGGCCGGGTTCGAAGAGCCGGGTGAATCGGCGGTCGCCGGCGAGGAAGGCCGAGAAGGAGATGCCGAGCAGCGTGTCCGGTGCATAAGTCTCGCCGCCGACGGTCCAGGGCTTCCGCGGCTTGATCGCGATCCAGTCGCGATGCCAGTCGAGCCGGACATGCGTCGGCAGGTCGAGGCGCGTTTTGGCGCCGCTGCGATCGCCGATCCAGACGACCTGCTCGAAGGTCTCGACACTTTCGACGAAGAACAGCCGCTCGGGCACGGCCTCCGGATCCTTGCCGCCCCAGCTGCTGTTCGACTCCGGCGTGATCTCGAAGATGACCGGGGCGGCGAGCGGATCGGTACCGCGGGGCCACAGCCGGATCGTTCGGCCATAACCCGCGCGCGTTGTCTTGTCGGGGCCGAAGGAGGAGGAGAGCAGCAGGGTGTCGCGGTCGAGCCATTCCGTGCCGCCCTTGGCTTCCGGCAGGATGAAGCCGTCGGCGACGAAGCGCCGCGTCGTCAGGTCGAACTCGCGCAGCACCGTGGCGTCGCCGCCGCCGCGCGACAATCGCAGGATAGCGCGGTCATGGGTGCCGGGAAGGGTGGAGGCCCCGCCCCAGATCCAGTCCTCGCCCTCCGCCGTTGCCAGCGCATCGAGATCGAGCAGCGTTTCCCACGCTGGCTGGTCGGTGCGGTAGCTCTCGAGCGTCGTCTGCCGCCACAGGCCGCGCGGGTTGGCGGCATCCTTCCAGAAATTCTGCAGCAGGCCGTGGCGGCGGGTGATGAGCGGGATGTTGTCGGAGCGGTTGAGGATGGCGGCCAGCGCGTCGCGGTCAGAGATGAAGACGGGGCCGGAGAAGCAGGCCAGTGTCTTCGCACTCTCCGCGTCGGCCCAGGCGGTGGCGGCGGCTCCGTCGATCTCCTCCAGCCAGAGGTAGGGATCGTCGTCCGGTGCGCCGAGGGTAGGGCGGGGATCGGTCATGGCGCGGTCTTTCCGGAAGGCAGCGGCGGCACGGCGAAGCTCTCCGGCCCCTCGCCGCGACGAACGCGCTCGGTCATGGTGACGAACGCGCTTTCGAGAAGCCGCGTCGTTCGCTTGGTGTCGAACAGCGGCTGCGTCTCTCGGTTCCGTGCCAGCTTGTCACGGATCGCCGCCAGCGCGTCCTTGTCGGTCGCCAGCTTCAGAGCCAGGGCTTCGTAGTCGGCGAGCGTGTCCGTCACCAGCTCGGGCAGGCCGATCGCGCCGAGCAGGCTGGCGGCGACACGGCCGGCGAAGGCGCCGCCACGGCGGGTGACGACCGGAAGCCCGGCCCACAGCGCATCACTCGCCGTTGTGTGCGCGTTGTAGGGAAGCGTGTCCAGGAACAAGTCGGCCAGGCGATGGCGGGCGAGGTGGTCTTCCGGCGTCGCCCGCGGTGCGAACACCAGCCGGGCCGGATCGACGCCCGCCGCTTCCGCCTCGCGCCGGAGATTGCGGACCGCCGCAGCATTGGCCGAGAGCAGCCAGAGCACGCTGCCTTCGACCTGGCGGAGCAGCCGCATCCAGGCGCCGAAGACTTCGGATGTGATCTTGTAGGCATTGTTGAACGAGCAGAAGACGAATCCCGTCTCGGGTAATCCCGCTTCGGCCCGCGTCGGTGTCGCGGTCGGCATCGGGCGATTGTCGTCGTTGACCAGATAGGTCTCGGGCAACCGCACCAACGCCTCGACGAAGTGTCGCTCCTCCCCCGGCTCGACCAGGACCGGATCGGCGATGACGTAGTCGACGAAGCTGGCGCCCATGGTGCCGGCAAGCCCGATATAACTGACCTGCGCCGGCGCCGGACGCCGCGCCAGGATGGCAGGGCGGCCGCCATCGGTGTGACCGTTGAGGTCGATCAGCACATCCGCCTCGACCTCGCGGATCAGGCGGGCGACCTCCGCGTCGCCCTTGTCGTGGACCTGAATGACGTGATCGAAGGCGGCAAGGACGCGGGCGCGGATGTCGCTGGGTTCGTCCGGCGAGAGCGAGACCGCATAAGTCTCGAAGCGCGAGCGGTCGTGATTCTCGAACAGCCCGGCGGTGAGCTGGGCGATGGCGTGCTCGCGGAAGTCCGAGGACATGTAGACGAGCCGGAGGCGGTCGTGCCCGTAGACCTCGCCCTGCCAGAGCGGCGGGAAGGGGCCGGGAACCTTGTCGCGGACATAGATCTCGGCGCAGAGCCGTTGATCCGAGGCGGTATCGGAGACCGACAGGAACGAGAACGGGAAGTCGGCTCGCTTTCCGGCACGGATGGCAGCCGTGATCTTTTCCGCGACCTCGCCGCTCGCGCTCCAGTCGCAGCAGTGGCGAAGGCAATGATTCCACTGGCCGAGCACATAGGCGCGCTCGGGGTCGATCCTGGCACTTGCGGCGAAGTCGGCGGCGGCCAGCTCGTAATGCCTGCCGTCCATCAGGGCGACGCCGCGGTTGCAGAGGATCTCCGGATCGTCGGGATCGATCTTCAGCGCCTTGCCGTAGCTGGCGAAAGCCTCCTCAAAGCGTTGCAGCTGTTTCAGCGTGTTGCCGCGAAGGCCGAGCGCCTTGGTGTCGTTCGGCTGGAAGGAGAGCGCCTTGTCGTAGCTTGCCAGCGCTTCGAGCGGCCGCTTCAGGTCGTTCAGGACGTTGCCGCGGTTGGTCAGCGCGATGACATTGTCCGGCCTGATCGCCAGCGACTCATCATAGCTCGCCAGCGCCTCCTCGTAGCGCCCGAGCTCGCGCAGCGCATTGCCGCGGTTGGCGCGGGCATTGGCGGCACCCGGGTTGATGGCGAGCGCGGCATCGTAGCTGGCCAGCGCTTCCTCGTAGCGCCTCACGCCGAGCAGGGCATTGCCGCGGTTGTAGCGTGCGTCGGCGAGATCGGGTTTGATCGCGAGCGCCCGGTCGTAGCTCTCGATCGCATCTTCGACGCGGCCGAGATGCAAAAGCGCGATGCCGCGATCGGAGTGCGCGCCGGCGGAGCGACTATTGACCTTGAGCGCCTCGCCGATCAGGCGCTCGGCCTCGGCGAACCGGCCGCGCCGGCCGGATATTATGCCCATGAGGTGGAGGGCTTCGAAGTGCGAGCGCTTGGCCATCAGGATGGTGCCGCAGCAGCGCTCGGCCTCGGCCAGGTTTCCCTTCCGGTATTCGGCGAAGGCCTGTTTCAGGATCAGGTCGAAGTTCAGTTCTTTGCGCGCCATTCGCCGCCGGCCTCTGCATCGCTGTTCCGAGGCGGCGAGTGTGCCAGGAATAGCCGGCGAGGCGAAGCAATCGCTCCGCCTCGCCGGAACCGTTGCCGAGGTCAGGCAATAGCTTCGATCGGACGCTTGAGGCCGATGTATTGCAGCTCGGCGAAGAGGCCGACGACGATTGCCTGCGCGGTGACGAAGGCGTATCCGAGCGCCGTCGGCTGGACGAGGACGAAGAGGCCGAGGCTGGCGGCAGTCCAGGCGATGTTGCCGATGATCACCGCCCAGACCACGCCTTCCGGCAGGCGGGCACGGGTGCCGAGCCAGCCGACCAGGGCGGCGTAAGGCAGCAGCAGGATGCCGGCCTCGCGCAGCAGCAGGGTCGGCAGGCCGAGCAGGCTGTCGAGGAACCCGGCGCCCGTCGCCATCAGCAGGCCGGTCGCGGCGCTGGCGACGGCATCGGCGAGGAGCGCGCGGCGGAGAAAGAGGGAGGGGGCGATCGACATGACGGGTCTCCATCGGTTGAGCACCACGAAGTGCATGGCCCAGATGGTCTCTCTGTCCGTGTCGCCGGTCGATTACGTGGGAGGTAAGGAAAGCCGGCCAAGACCTGCGGCAGGGCGCCGCAGGTTGCGCAGGCCTCAAGGGGGCGGCATCGCCACCCAGACGAGGCCGTGCCACAGGCCGGACTTATAGGGCTCGCTGTAGTCGCGCGACGGGTCGCGGCGCAGGCCAAGCCGGGTCATCACCGCCTGCGATCGGAGATTGTCGGGCGCGGTATAGGCGATGACCTCCTCGAGCCCGCAGCGGGTGAAGGCATCCGCCAACGCTGCTTCCGCGGCCTCGGTGGCGTAGCCGTGCCCCCAGGCGGATCGGATCAGCCGCCAGCCGACATCGGCATGCGGACCCAGCGGATGCGCAGGCCGGGACGGCAACAATCCGCAATAGCCCAGGAAATCGCCATCCCGGCTATCGAGCGCCCAGCGCGTGAAGCCATGCCGGTCGAACGTCGCGATATAGCGGTCGAACTTGGCGTCGCTCGCCGCACGGTCGAGCGGATCGGGCTCGTCCCACATGACGTCCGGGTCCGCATGCAGAGCGGCGAACGCGTCGCGATCGGCCTCCTGCCAGCAGCGCAGGGTCAGGCGCTGCGTATCGAGCCTCACTCCGTCATCCCGCCGTGACGAAGCCATAGCGGCGGTTGCTGGGCCTGGCACCGCGTTCGTCGTACTCGGCCTTCAGGCGGTCGAAACGGTCGAGGCCGGCCGTCCGCTGATAGCCGTAGAGCCTGGCGACGTTCTCACCGAAGATCGCGGTCTTGACCGGGCCGTCGGCCGCACCCAGTGGCGCGAATCCGTGCTTCTTCTGCATGTCCTCGGGGATATCGAGACGCCGGAGCCCCTCGATCTGCCATTGCGGCGAGCCGGTCCACACCGCGTCGGTGCCCCAGATCACGTGATCGGCGCCCATGCCCTTGATCATGATCCCCATCAGCGCCGCGCAGAGCCGGGGCTGTGACACGGTCGAATGCGCGAAGAGCTGGCCGAGATCGGCGTAGACGTTGGTGACGCCATACTGCGCCGGGATATCGGCCATGTCGCTGATCCAGGAGCTGCGGCCGGTGGTGTCGAACTCGGCCATCGCCTGCGCCGGGTCGCCGCCGACATGGCGATAAGCACCGTGATAGATGATGAAGTTGAGCTGCGGCCAGTCCTTCGCCGCCTTGCCGACGTCGCGCACGTCGGCATAAGGGCGGAGATGGGGGAAGCGTTTCTCCGTCGCATCCGAGAACAGCCCCTTGTGGACGCAGACGTTCTTGATGCCGGCTTTCACGAATTTCTCGTAAGCGCGATATGTGAGCTTCTCGTCGTCCATCCGCCAGGGATAGCGGCTGGTCTCCTTGTGGGTGTTGTCGCCGACCGTGTAGCCCTTCATGGAATCCGGCTTGAGCTCCAGCGCCCGGTCGAGGTTCTCGAGCCAGTTGGGATAGCCCGGCGTGAACATGGCATGCGCCAAGAGGCGCTTGGTCCCGGCCTCGCGGTTGACCTTCTCGCGTGCCTCGGCGGCCATCTCGTTGGTGAGGAACCAGTCCTCGGCGACCTCGGACGGCGAGCCCGAGATCAGAGCCACCTTGGTGTCGCTGTCGAGATAGATTTCCTTGAAGTAGTTGCCGAACTTCAAATCCTCGATGGTCTGCGGCCTACCCTGCAGCTGCGGGTTCCAGCCGGAGCGGCCGACCGCCTCGCGGGCGGCGATGAAGTTGGTCAGCCGGGTGTCGTCGCGAAGGAAGTGGGTGTGGGTGTCCATGACGAACTGGCCCTTCAGCGCCTGGGCGCGCTGGGCGGCCATGTCGGGCATCGCCGCTTCGGCCTTCGAGACCTGGAAGATCGGTCCGTAGACCTCGTTCATCGCGACGAAGGCGGACGCCATGCCGGCGGCGGTACGGAAGAAGGCGCGGCGCGACAGGCCTTGGTGCTTGGCGAGCCGGCCGCCGAGATCCTTGAGGCGGGCCTCGACCTGGCGCTGGTCCGCCGTCTGCGGCGTCGGCAGGTACTCGTCGCTGGAGACGATCTGGGTCGGGATCGGGCCCGGGAAGGCCGAGGTCTCGGCCGGGCTCAGGCGATCGATTTCATCCTGGCTCAGGAACCGCATGGCGCTCTCCTTGGAATGACTTGAGGCAAGGATCGGCCGTCGCGGCGCCGCGATCAAGAGGGCGGCGGCCTCGGTCGCGCAAGCTTGAAGACCAGGGGTGCGCAGGTGATGACGATGAGGATGCGGGCGATATGGTGGGTCGCGACGAAGGCGGCGTCCGAGTGGAGCGCGATCGCAACCAGACTCATCTCGGCGAGGCCGCCGGGCGAGAAGGCAAGGAGGACGTCGTCTGTGCTGAGGCCGGTGGCGCGGCCGAGAACGAGGCTGAAGACGACGGTGATCGCCATCAGGGCCAGGGTGGCGCCGACGGACATCAGCATGGCGTCGCGCACCAGCCGGGCGGACGTGCCGGCGAAGCGGGCGCCGATCGCGCAGCCCAGAACCACCTGGGCGATGGCGACGAGGAGGGCCGGCGGCTTCGCCTCGGAAAGTCCCGTCATGTGGGCGACGGCGCTCAGGATCATCGGCCCCAGCATGGCGTAGGCCGGAAGGCGGAGCAGCCTGGCCACGACCACGCCGACCACGCCGCAGACGACGAGGATGCCGGCATCGTCGAGGGAGATCTCGCCGCCGCCGATCGCCGGCAGCATCGAGGCCGGGGGTGTGTAGCCGCCGGAGAAGCGGAAATAGAACGGGATCAGCATCACCACCAGCAGCACGCGGCAGGCATGCGTCAGCGCGATCAGCCGCTCGTCGCCGCCCATGGCTCCCCCCACCGCGACCATCTCGTTGAGGCCGCCGGGCGCGGAGGCGAAATACGCGGTCGTGGTGTCGTAGCCGCAGAAGCGGGTGAAGTAGACGAAGAGGAGGCCGGTGCCGATGCCGACATAGGCGAAGAGCGCCAGCATGGTCGGCCACCAGCTGGCGACC
>CAMDFP010000155.1:0-10000 GCA_945897335.1 Asaia bogorensis
TTGATCCGATCCCACTGGTCATCACGCAAGCCATAACGTCGCATCGGTCAGCCCCCCCTTCAGGCCGACCTCCTATGAATCACGCATCTCTACTCTTGGGAATCCTCTAATTGAGGACACGCCCTAGTCAGTTGTGATAACTCTGTGAATCGGATACTTTAGTAAGCGCTGATTATACAAGATTTTAGCCAAACAACCGACGTTTCGACTGGGGTCGAGCGGTGGGTGAAATGACCGACTCTCAACCGGAGCAGGTACGTGGACCCGAGGGTAGCGGGGAGCCGAGCGGGCTCGGCCGCGCGCTGAAGCGCGCCCGTGTCGCCCAGGGCTACGAGATCAGCGAAGTCGCTAGCACGCTCCGCATCCGGCCGGAGTATCTGGAGTCCCTCGAGGAAGGCGATCACGCGCGGCTCCCCGGCCGCGTCTACGCCATCGGCTTCGTAAGGACCTATTCGAATTTCCTCGGCCTCGACTCGGCCGTCGCCATCGAGCGGTTCAAGGCCGAAGCCGTCACTCTCGACCATGCCCATCTGCTGCCGCCGACGCCGCCGCCGGAAGGCCGCGTGCCCGGCGGGGCGCTGCTGTTCGTGTCGTTGGTCGGCGCCGTCGTCCTCTACGGGGCCTGGTGGGTGATGTCCGCGGACGAGCGGCGCTTGCCGGAGATCGTGGCCGAGGTGCCTGCCCGGTTGCAGCAGCTGGTCGATGCGGTGGCGCAGGCGAGCGAAGCCGTGATCGTCCGCCTGCCTCGCGGTGAAGCGGCGGCCGGACCGGGCATCGCCTCGGCCGCCTCGCCGTCCGTCCAGGCCGTCCCCATGGTTCCGCAGTCGATGGCGCGGCCGGCTTCACCCGCGCCAGTCGCCTCGCTTCCCGATACGCGCCCGGCCGACGACGCCGAAAGCGCCGAGGCGGTCGAGGACGACGAAGGCTCCCGCCCCGCGCCTGAATCCACCACGCAGGTCGCCTCGGCACCGGCGGCGGCACCGGTCGTCGCTGCGTTGCCGACGGCGCCCGCAGCCTCCCTCGCACTGCCGGCCCAGGGCGATGCCGGCGTCAGCCGCATCCTGCTCCGCGCCCGCGAGGAGAACTGGGTGCAGGTGCGCGACGGCGCCAACGCGCCGGTGATGACCCGCGTGCTCAAGCCCGGTGACACGCTGAAGGTGCCGGATCGCAGCGGCCTGACCCTGATGACGGGCAATGCCGGAGGCCTCGATATCCTGGTAGACGGCGAGGCCGTGCCTTCCCTGGGTGCGGTCGGGCAGGTCCGCCGCAACGTCGCCCTCGACGCCGACAAGCTGAAAGCCGGAACCGCCATCGGCCGGCCGTAGCGGCGGCAAGGCGTCACTGCCGCCGCCGTCGATTTCTCCGCGCCGCGTCCCATCTGATATAAGGCCCGACGTGGAGGCCTCATGAGCGTTCGTCCGTATCGCGACGTCCACCGCCGCAAAAGCCGGCGGGTGATGGTGGGAACCGTGCCCGTCGGCGACGGCGCGCCGATCACCGTGCAGACGATGACCAATACGCCGACCGCGGACGCGAAGGCGACCATCGAGCAGATCCGGCGGGTCGAGGAGGTCGGCTGCGACATCGTGCGGGTCAGCTGCCCGGACGAGGACTCGACCGCGGCGCTGGGTGCCATCGTCAAGGCAGCGCGCATCCCGATCGTCGCGGACATCCACTTCCACTACAAGCGCGCCATCGAGGCGGCCGAGGCGGGCGCCGCCTGCCTTCGCATCAATCCGGGCAACATCGGCTCCGCCGATCGGGTCCGCGAGGTGGTGAAGGCGGCCAAGGATCATGGCTGCTCGATGCGGATCGGCGTGAACGCGGGCTCGCTCGAGAAGGACTTGCTGGAGAAGTACGGCGAGCCCTGCCCGGAAGCGATGGTCGAGAGCGCGATGAACCATGCGCGCATCCTCGAGGATCATGACTTCCGCGACTTCAAGATCAGCGTGAAGGCCTCCGACGTCTTCCTTGCGGTTGCGGCATATCAGGGCCTGGCCGAGGCGTGCGACTACCCGCTTCATATCGGCGTCACCGAGGCGGGCGGACTGCGCATGGGCACGGTCAAGTCCTCGATCGGGCTCGGCATGCTGCTCTGGGGCGGCATCGGCGACACGATCCGGGTCTCGCTCTCGGCCGATCCGGTCGAGGAGGTGAAGGTCGGCTTCGACATGCTGAAGTCGCTGGGCCTGCGTCGGCGCGGCGTCACCGTGATCGCGTGCCCCTCCTGCGCGCGCCAGCAGTTCGACGTCATCAAGACCGTCGAGGTGCTGGAAGAGCGTCTCGCCCACATCACCACGCCGATGACCGTCTCCGTCATCGGCTGTGTGGTCAACGGCCCGGGCGAGGCACGCGAGACCGACATCGGCTTCACCGGCGGCGGCAACGGCACGCATCAGGTCTATCTCGCCGGCCAGCCGCATCATCGCCTCAAGGACAAGGCGATCGTCGATCATCTGGTCGAGCTGGTCGAGGCCAAGGCGGCGGAGATCGCCCGCGACAAGGACGCCGCCACCAGCACTGCCCCCGCCCTGACCGCCGCCGAGTAGCGGCGGACCCGACGATGGCCGCCCCCCGGCTCGTCGTCGCCGGCATCGATCACCGGAGCGCGCCGGCCGATCTCCGCGACCGCCTGCAGATCGAGGACACGGCCGTCCCGGCAGTGCTCGCGGGTCTCAGGACTGCAGGCTTCGGCGAGGTGCTGATCCTTTCCACCTGCGACCGCGTGGTCGCAATCGGGCTCCTCGACGGTCCCGACGCGGCGGTGCTTCCCCTGCTCGCCGAGGCCGCTGGTATTCCTGCCGCCGACCTGCCTGCGGGGCTGAAGCTCGCCGGAGAAGCGGCGGTGGACTACGTATTCGCCGTCGGCGCCTCGCTCGACAGCCAGACTATCGGCGAACCCCAGGTCCTGGGCCAGCTGAAGGCGGCTCATCGTCTGGCCCAGGATCTCGGCCATGCCGGCTCCGGGCTCGGCCCGATCCTGGATGCGGTCTATGCGGCGGCCAAGCGGGTCCGCGCCGAGACCCGCATCGCCGCGGGACCGGTGTCGATGGCGGCGGCCTGCGCCCAGCTCTGCCGCGACCTCCATGGCGATCTCTCGCGGGTGACGGCGCTGGCGATCGGGCCCGGCGACATGGCCCAGCTCCTGGTCGAGCAGCTGCGTGCTGCCGGCCTTTCGAATGTCGTCTGCGTCGCCCGACTTCGCCGGCGTGCGGAGGCGATGGCCCACCGGCTTTCCGCTCATGTGGGCGACCTCGCCGACCTCCCTCGTCTGCTCGCCTCCGCCGATATCGTGGTTGCGGGCCAGGGCGATGGGCGCTACGTGGTGACCCGCGAGGAGGCGGAGCGTGCGCTCAAGGCAAGACGGCGAAAGCCGGTCTTCTTCGCCGATGCCGCGATCCCCCGTGACGTCGAGCCGCAGGTGGAGGCCCTCGACGGCGCCTTCGTCTACGACCTCGACGACCTGGAACGGGTTGCCGCCGAAGGTCGTGCCGGCCGCAGGGCCGAGGTCGTGCGGGCCCGCACGATCCTGGCCGAGGAGATCGGCCGCTTCCGCTCGGGCCGGGCCGAGCGTCGCGGCGTGCCGGCGGTGGTCAGGTTGCGGCGGAGATTCGAGGCGGCGAGGCGGGACGCTCTCGCCGAGACCGGGGATGCGGCACGGGCGACCGAGCTGGTGGTCAACCGGCTGCTGCACGAACCGTCGGAGCGCCTGAGGCGCATTGCGGCGGAGGAGGGCGAGGGCGGCGCCGAGGCGGTGCTCCGACGGCTCTTCGGCGAGGATGAGGAGGAAGGATGAGCCTCGAGAGCAAGCTCGAGTCGGTGGTCAGGCGCTACAAGGAGCTGGGCGAGATGCTCGCCTCCGGCCATGTCGCCGAGTCCTTCGCCAAGCAGTCGAAGGAATATTCCGACCTGGGCCCGATCGTCGCCGGCATCGAGGAATGGCGGAAGGCGCGCGAGGAAGCGGCCGACATCGAGGCCATGCTGGCCGATCCCTCGACCGATCCGGAGATGCGGACGCTCGCCGAGGCGGACCGTCAGGCGCTGTCGGAAAAGCTACCGAAGCTCGAGCGCAGCGTCCAGGTGATGCTGCTGCCGAAGGACGAGGCCGACGAGAAGAACGCGATCCTGGAAGTGCGCGCCGGCACCGGCGGCGACGAGGCGGCGCTGTTCGCCTCCGAGCTGTTCCGCATGTACCAACGCTATGCCCAGGCGAAGGGCTGGCGCTTCGAGACCATGGAGATGTCGGAGACGCCGCTCGGGGGATTCCGCGACGCGACCGCGTCCATTCTCGGGCGCAACGTCTTTGCCCGTCTCAAATACGAATCCGGCGTGCACCGGGTTCAACGCGTGCCGGCCACCGAGACCCAGGGGCGCATCCACACCTCGACCGCGACCGTCGCCGTGCTGCCGGAAGCCGAGGAGGTCGACATACACATCGAGGAGAAGGACCTCCGCATCGACGTCTTCCGCTCCAGCGGCCCCGGCGGTCAGTCGGTCAACACCACCGACTCCGCCGTCCGCATCACTCATCTGCCGACCGGCGTGGTGGTCAGTCAGCAGGACGAGAAGTCCCAGCATCGCAACAAGGCGAAGGCGATGAAGATCCTGCGCGCGCGGCTCTATCAGGCCGAACGCGACCGCATGGACGCCGAGCGCTCGGCCCAGCGCAAGAGCCAGGTCGGCACCGGCGACCGCTCCGAGCGCATCCGCACCTACAACTTCCCGCAGGGGCGGGTCAGCGACCACCGCATCAATCTGACGCTCTACAAGATCGAGAAGGTGATGACCGGCGAGGCGCTGGACGAGTTCATCGACGCGCTGACGGCCGAGGACGAGGCCGCCCGGCTTTCCACGCTCGAATGATCATCGACGAAGCCCTGGCTCTGGCGACGCGGCGCCTCGCGGAGGCGGGGGTGGACTCCGCCCGGCTGGATGCGCGCCTGCTCCTGGCGTCGGTGGCGGGCTTGTCGGCCTCGGCGGTCCTGCTCGATCCGGGGCGAGCGCTCGGGGCCGACGCCGAGGCCGCCTTCGCCGTTCTGGTCGACCGGCGTTGCCGGCGCGAGCCGGTGAGTCGCATCCTCGGCAAGCGCGAGTTCTGGAGCCTCGACTTCGCCATTTCGCTGGCGACACTCGACCCGCGCCCGGACAGCGAGACCGTGGTCGAGGCGGTGCTGGCGCAATTCCCGGCGACACCGGGACGGCGTGTGCTCGATTTCGGTTCCGGCAGCGGCTGCCTCCTGCTCGCGGTCCTGAGCGAGCGTCCGGAATGGAGCGGTGTCGGCATCGACATCGCCGAGGATGCGGTCGCGATCTCGCGCGCGAACGCCCGCACGCTCGACCTCGACAGCCGCACACGCTTCGTCATCGGCGACTGGGACAAGGGCCTCACCGGCCCCTTCGATGTGATCCTGAGCAACCCGCCCTACATCGCCTCGTTCGAGATCCCGGACCTGGCGCCGGAAGTGGCGCATTTCGAGCCTCGCCGCGCCCTCGACGGCGGCGCCGACGGATTGGATGCCTATCGGGCGCTGGCGCCGGGGATCCTGCGCCTGCTGGCCCCCCACGGCCGGGCCGTGCTCGAGCTGGGCCGCGGCCAGGCGGACGCAGTTGCCGAGATCATGGCGGGCGTCGGCCTTGCCGAAATCGAGCGCCGGCGGGATCTCAGGGGGGTCGAACGGTGTTTGGTTCTCGGCCGCCCGACGCCGTCGCCGGGATAAAATTCCTGTTGGAAAACCACCCGATCCCCACTAGGGTGGCTGCAGTCGTCGAGCCCAAGGCTCGCGCGCCCAAGGGGGGCGCCCGACAACTGATCCACTGCCGTCCGAACACTGGCCCGCACAGGCGGACCCGCGCTCGACGTGCGCGGCCGGCTCGACGTGACGCACCGTGACAGGCGAACGCAAGGCACCATGAGACAAGGACCACACCCGAAGAGGTCGCGCGGACGCGGCGGCAGCAACGGCGGCGGCGGCGGTGGCGGAATGTCCGGACCGCGGAAGCACCATCTCCCGCTCCGGCTCCAGACCTTCGACTCCAACGGGCCGGACGTCCGCATCCGCGGCAACGCCTACCAGGTGCACGAGAAGTACCTGCAGCTCGCCCGCGACGCGCAGTCGTCGGGGGATCGAGTCGCGGCGGAAAACTACTTCCAGCACGCCGAGCACTATTACCGGATCATCGCCGCCGACCTCGCCAACACCCAGGCGCAAGGCGGGCAGCCGGGTCAGCAGCCGGGCGGCAACTTCCCGAACGGCGGGCCGCAGCCGGCACTGCAGACCAACAGCCTGCCCAGCAACGGCACGCGCGATCCGATGTCCGGGTCCGACATGGACGAGGGCGGCGACGCCAACGGCCAGCCCCTGGTCTCCCAGCCGCCGCCGCACGAGCCGGTGGCCTGAGTCTCAAGCCGAGCCGCATCGGCGGCTCGGCTCGACTCCTCATTCAGCGATCAGCGACACTTTGTCGCCGGGGGCGATGCGCCCACCGGTAACGACGCGCGCGTAGGCGCCCATGTCGGCATGGCCGAAGGCCTGCTGCAGCGCGCGAGGCAGGTTCATGTCGCGCTCGGCCGTGGCCGGATCGACGTTGGTCGCAGCACAACGGCCGATGCGGTCGACCACCTCGAGCTTGACTGGGCCGATCGAGATCTTCCGCCCGACCCAGCCGAGCTCCTCCCACGGCTTGGTGCCGGCGAGATAGACATTGGCGCGAAAGCGCAGCCGCTCGATCGGCCGCCCGACGACGCGGGCGAGATCGGCGAGGCTCGCCTCGCCGATGATCGAGACCAGCGCCTCGCCGCAGTCGGGAAGGCCGGATTCAGGGCCTTCGACCAGCCGCGGGCGACCTTGACCTGCATCAAGGAACGCCGCCAGGAACTCGCCGATGATGGCGCGTCCTTGAGGATCGGTCGCCTTGCCATGAACCACCGCCTTGCCTCCGCGTGAAAGCGTCAGCACCTCGCTGTCCGAGTCGTAGCGGCTTTCGAGCAGGGCCAGGCGCTCGTTGCGGGCGAGCTGGTAGAAGGCGGCCTTGGGCAGCCAGGCGGGTTCGGTCTGGTCATAGGCGGTGGTGCCCAGCGCGACGGCGAAGCGCCGGTCGTCGGGCAAGCCATGTCCAGGCGTGAGGTCGACCGCGTCGAGCGCTTCCGCGGTGAGACCCTTGACCGGATAGCGATGCAACGCGGCGACGCGGGGGGAGGGGGCGTCATCCATGTTGCGGTGCAGCATGCGCGTCTCTCGGGCGTTCAGCAAGCCCTCTCCTCTTGTGGGGATTTTGGTCGAAACCCATATCGGCAACAGCACGGTGCACCACTCGGTGGCCGGGAGATCCGCCGGGCCGATGATCGGACGGCGAAAGGAGAGAGTTCATGGATCAGGAAAAACTGAGCGAGCGCGTCAGGGGCTTCATTCAGGCGGCCCAGGGGATGGCGCTCGCCCGCAACCACCAGAAGTTCACGCCCGAGCACCTGCTGAAGGTGCTGATCGACGACAAGGAAGGCATGGCGGCCGGCCTGGCGAAGGCCGCCGGCGCCGATGTCGACCGCATCAAGGCCGGCATCGAGGCCGAGCTCGCGAAGATCCCGCGGGTCGAAGGAACCGGCGCGGGCCAGCTCTATCTGACGCCGGAGACCGCGCGCCTGTTCGAGCAGGCGACCCAGATCGCCGACAAGGCGGGCGACAGCTTCGTCACCGTCGAGCGCCTTCTGCTGGCGCTGCTGCTGGCCGAGGGCACGCCGTCCCAGCGTGTGCTGAAGGAGGGCGGGCTCACGCCGCAGAACCTCAATCGCGCTATCGAGGACATCCGCAAGGGCCGGAAGGCCGA
Source organism: Asaia bogorensis (assembly GCA_945897335.1). Taxonomy (GTDB): domain Bacteria; phylum Pseudomonadota; class Alphaproteobacteria; order SHVZ01; family SHVZ01; genus SHVZ01. Next base: position 7,822 of record CAMDFP010000155.1, read on the forward strand.
CACCGCCTCGGCGGAGTCCGGCTATGACGCGCTGAAGAAATATGCCCGCGACCTGACCCAGGCGGCGCGCGACGGCAAGCTCGACCCGGTGATCGGCCGCGACGAGGAGATCCGCCGCACCATCCAGGTTCTGTCGCGCCGCACCAAGAACAACCCGGTGCTGATCGGCGAGCCCGGCGTCGGCAAGACCGCGATCGTCGAGGGGCTGGCGCTCCGCATCGTCAATGGCGACGTGCCGGAAAGCCTGAAGAGCAAGAGCCTGCTCTCGCTCGACCTGGGCGCGCTGATCGCCGGCGCCAAGTATCGCGGCGAGTTCGAGGAGCGCCTGAAGGCGGTGCTGTCCGAGATCACGTCGGCCGCCGGCGAGATCATCCTGTTCATCGACGAGCTGCACACGCTGGTCGGCGCCGGCAAGGCCGACGGCGCGATGGACGCCTCCAACATGCTGAAGCCCGCATTGGCGCGGGGCGAGCTGCATTGCGTCGGCGCCACCACGCTGGACGAGTATCGCAAGCACATCGAGAAGGACGCTGCTCTGGCGCGCCGGTTCCAGCCGGTGTTCGTGCCCGAGCCGACGGTCGAGGACACGATCTCGATCCTGCGCGGCCTCAAGGAGAAGTATGAGGCCCATCACGGCGTCCGCATCACCGACGCGGCGATCGTGGCCGCGGCGACGCTGTCCAACCGCTACATCGCCGACCGCTTTTTGCCCGACAAGGCCATCGACCTGGTCGACGAGTCGGCGAGCCGGCTCCGCATGGAAGTCGATTCCAAGCCGGAGGCTCTCGACGAGCTCGACCGCCGCATCATCCAGCTCAAGATCGAGCGGGAGGCGCTGAAGAAGGAAAGCGACAAGGCGTCGCGCGACCGGCTGGAGAAGCTCGATGATGAGCTTGCCGATCTCGAGGCGAAGAGCGAGGACCTCACCTCCGAATGGAAGGTCGAGAAGACGCGCGTCTCAGATACCCAGAAGTTCAAGGAACAGCTGGATCACGCGAGGGGCGAGCTCGAGATCGCGCAGCGGAAGGGCGATCTGGCGCGTGCCGGCGAGCTGAAATACGGCGTCATCCCCGATCTCGAGAAAAAGATCGCCGGGCCGGAAGATGGCCGGCGCGACCTGGTCAACGAGGCGGTGACGGAGAGCCACATCGCCGGCGTCGTCTCGCGCTGGACCGGCATCCCCGTCGACAAGATGCTGGCCGGCGAACGCGAGAAGCTGCTGGCGATGGAATCCAAGCTCGGCTCGCGGGTGATCGGCCAGAACGAGGCGGTCGTCGCGGTCGCCAATGCGGTGCGCCGCGCGCGTGCGGGCCTGCAGGACCCGAACCGGCCGATCGGCTCGTTCCTGTTCTTAGGTCCCACCGGCGTCGGCAAGACCGAGCTGACCAAGGCGCTGGCCGAGTTCCTGTTCGACGACGAGCAGGCGATGGTCCGCATCGACATGTCGGAATACATGGAGAAGCACGCGGTCAGCCGGCTGATCGGTGCCCCTCCGGGCTATGTGGGATATGACGAGGGCGGCGCGTTGACCGAGGCGGTGCGGCGGCGTCCCTACCAGGTGATCCTGTTCGACGAGGTCGAGAAGGCGCACCCCGACGTCTTCAACGTGCTGCTGCAGGTGCTCGACGACGGGCGCCTCACCGACGGCCAGGGCCGCACGGTCGACTTCCGCAACACGCTGATCGTGCTGACGTCCAACCTGGGCAGCGAGGTCCTGGCCAATCTCGGCGACGACGAGTCGTCGGAGTCGGCGCGCGGCCAGGTGATGGAAGTCGTCCGGCGCGCGTTCCGGCCGGAGTTCCTGAACCGGCTCGACGAAATCCTGATGTTCCGTCGCCTGTCGCGGTCGGACATGACCGGCATCGTCGAGATCCAGCTGAAGCGGCTCGACAAGCTGTTGGTCGATCGCAAGATCACGCTCTCGCTCGATACGGCGGCGAAGACTTGGCTTGGCGAGACCGGCTACGATCCGGTCTATGGCGCTCGCCCGCTGAAGCGGGTGATCCAGCGTCAGCTGCAGAACCCGCTGGCGCAGATGATCCTGGCCGGCCGGATCAACGACGGCGACACCGTGTCGGTCAGCGCCGGCAAAGATGGTCTCGTCATCGCCGGCGAGCTCGCGGCGGCGGCGGACTGACGGCGAGCGAAATCGAATCGCGGCGCTGCAGAAATCTACGCT
>CAMDFP010000156.1 GCA_945897335.1 Asaia bogorensis
GTCGATGAGCGTTTCAGGCAGGTGCCTTAAACGCGCCTACTGGAACATCTCCCCCTTCGCATCCTCGTCGAGCGGCCAGATCGGGCGGCGGAGCTTGGTGAAGGTGACCTTGCGCGGGTCGCCGGGATAGGGGCCGCCGCAGTCGACGTAGAGGATCTCGGCCGCGAACTTGGCGAAGGCGTCGTAGAAGTGGTTGCTCGACTTCACGATCACGACCTTCTTCGTGGTCGGGTCGATGCCGACGGCGGTGAACAGCGAGGGATCGAAGGTCTGGGAGCGGCTGGTCTTCAGCACCACCTCGATGCCGTGGACGCGGATCGCGACTGCATCGCCGAGGGGTACCACCGAGCCTCGGAAGGTCTGCGTCGCGTTGGCCACGCATTTCAGCACCTCGACCTCGGCGTCGATCGGATCGCCGCCGTCGGGCGTGCACTTGCCGCCGAAGCGGAGCTGAAGCTTCGCCCCCGGCCCCGCCGCCATGCAGAAGCGGACGGCGATCGGATCCCAGAGCGCGCCTAAGCAAGCGTCGGTGAAGCCGCGATCGATCAGGCCCTTCAAGAGGAAGGTGCCATCGCCGGCAACGCCGCCACCCGGATTGTCCCAGCGGTCGGCCAGAACGATGGGGCCTTTCGGCGCGGCGATGGCGTGATCCAAGGCCTCGTCGGTCTTGTGATGCGGCGTGGCGCCGGTGACGCGGACGGAGTTGATCTCCTCACCCAGCTCTCTCGCCAGCTTGGCGCCTGACTCGGGCCGGCCGTCGGTGATGACGATCACCTTGGTCCCCATCTCAGGCACATCGGCGGCGTTGAAGCCGTGCGCCACGGTGATGGAGAGGATGCCGTCCCGGCCCTCCATCGCCTTGATCTTGTCGACGAAGCTGCGGCCGGGCTCGCGGCTGGTCATGAAGGCCGAGACCGAGCGGCAGTCATAGACACTCATCACCGGCTTCACCTCGCCCCGCGCCGCGCGGAGGCAGATCGACAGCAGTTCCTCCGCCCGGTCGGCGAAGTCGATATGCGGAAACTCCTTGAAGGCGATGAGGACGTTGGCGCCCGTCGTCATCTCGCGGGTGATGTGGCAATGCATGTCGAGTTCGGCGCCGATGATCGCCTTCGGGCCGACGATGGCGCGGCAGCGCTGGATCAGGTCGCCTTCGCAGTCGTCATAGCCGTGCGCGACCATGGCGCCGTGCAGGCCCAGCAGCACGATGTCGACCGGCATTGCCGCCTTCAGCTGGCCCAGGATCTCGTCGCGGAGCCCCTCGTAGACGCCGCGATTGACTAGGCCCGCCGGGTCGGCCCAGGCCGAGGTGCCCTCGATGAAGGTGAAGCCGTCCTGGCGCGCGCGGCGCTTGGCGATGGCGACCGGCGCCGTGCAGAGCGTCGGCTCCGGCGGATGCTCGCCGGGCCGCGCCAGCATGCCCTCCTCGAACATGCCGAGATCCGTCGGTATCGGCGCGAAGGTGTTGGTTTCGGTCGCCAGCGCCGCGGCGAAGACACGCATATGAGAAGCCTCCGGGAAGGGAGCCCCAGGCTTCCTCCTAGAGGCCGACCGTGTCCAGGATCTCCTTCACCACGGCGGAACACTCGAAGTGGTCTTCAGCGATCCTGCGGGCGGCCTTGCGGTTGGCCTCGTAGTCCTTGTCGATCGCGTCGAGGGCGGCGATTGCCTGCTCGTGATCTGTGTAGGAGAACAGGCCCTGGCCGGTCGGGATGGTCTTTTCGAAGCCGGCCGACTGCATGATCACCGGGCGGCCGCTGGCGAGGTAGCAGACGCTGCGGTCGGAGAACCAGCCGGAGTTGGTGCGGACATAGATGTCCTTGGCCACCGTGAACTCGCCCCGCGAGCGGCGGACGAACTCGGCATAGGAGTCCATGGTCTCGGACTGGACGGCGCCGTCCAGCACCCGCCAGCCGGCCTCCTCGACCTGCTGGTTGACCGAGGCGTCGGGGGTGATCAGGGCGAGCTCGAAGGCGCGGCCGCTCCGCTTCGGCATGTCCAGGAACTTCAGGAAGTTGGTGTGCTTCGACCACTGGTAGGACTGACCCTGCCAGCGGACGTTCTTGCCCTTATTCCGCCAGGTGGCGACCGAGGTGAATGCCGCCGGTGCCGGGCGGCTGTCATAGGGCCAGAGCTCGAGGTCGACCGGCGGCCGCGTCGGCTTCCAGGGACGCGTCCCCGACGGGATCAGGCAGTCCGGCAAGCCGATGTTCTGGCCATAGGTGAACAGGTGAGTATGGGCGTCGACGAACTCGGTCGAGTAGGCGTCGGCCTGGGCGATCTTGATCTGCTCATAGCCGGGATCGGTGTCGATCAGGATGCGCACCGGGCAGGCCATGTGCTCCTCGCGGAGCTTGGTCGACCCGCAGAGGTTGATGAGCGCATCGGCCTCGCCGTAGAGCGCCATCATGCGCTCCCGCCCGATTCCGACCCAGCTCCCCTCCTTGACCGGATCCCAGTAGCCCCAGCGGTCGCCGAGGCCGAGGCGCTCCATCATCGTCCGGACATAGGCGATGTTGTAGGTCGAATCCCAGACCAGCTGGTTTTCCTTGGGCGAATACGGGTTCACCCCGTTGTCCTCGACGTACCAGACATCGTAGCCGAGGCGCTTCAGCGCCGAGAGGTACTGGGTCGCCTGCCAGGCGATTCCGGCCAGCGGCATCTGGCCGACGAAATGATGGACGAGGATGGTCTTCTTGCGGCTCACGGGCTTGGCTTCCGTCGGGAGGCGGCGACCATGGCCAGCGCGCTCCCGGCGGTCAAGTGCCCCGTGTTGGCGCCAGATATAATCGCATCTTTCGAAATGTGTCCGGAATTAACCCGGAGTTTACCGCGCCCCCTATCTCTCCGCACCGTCAGGCGGCATTGGGGTCCGTCCTGGTCGGCATCGCCGGCCCCGTCTCCCTCTCCCGCGTCGCGTGGTCCACCTGCTCGGCCATCAAATCCACGCGCATCACCAACCTCCTGATCGAGGCAGTCCAGGCATTGCCGGACGGATTCGCCGTCTGGGACAGGAACGACCGCCTCGCGCTGATCAACCCTGCCGTTGCCGAGCATATCGGCCCGCATGTCGCGTGCATCGGCGAGACGCTTGAGGGAGCAGCTCTTCGGCGAGATGCCGATGCGGTATCTCGGCTATGCTGAGGATGTCCTGGCTTCCGGCCACCACCTTCTCAGTGTCATCGACGACCTGCTGGACCTGTCCAGGATCGAGGCCGGAAAGTACGAGCTCAACATGTCCCGCTTCGCGGCGGCAGAGGTGATCAAGGCGAGCATCGACATCGTCAACGGCCGGGCCCTGGAACGAAACCAGGTGTTGTCGATCGACATCGCGCCCGGCATCTAAGCCATCAGGGCCGGCCGGCGCGCCATCAAGCAGATCCTCATCAACCTTCTGGCCAACGCGATCAACGCCTCGCCCGAACCCGGACGCATCACTGTCCGCGTGCAGGCCGACGACGATGGCAGTGTCACCTTCTCGATCGAGGATCAGGGCAAGGGCATGTCCTCCGAGCAGGTGGAACGGGCCTTCGACCCAGTCTGGCAGGCAGAGGAGATGCTCAGCCGCGAAAGCGAAGGGACCGGACTCGGCCTCTCGATCTGCAAGCGACTGGTCGAGCTGCATGACGGCGGGATCGAGATCCGGAGCGCTGCAGGCGTCGGCACCGTCGTCTCGATCACGATCCCCAATGCCATGTCGCATCCCGGTGACAAGGATGCGCGCATGAAGGCCGTCGCCTAGACGGGATCGCTCGACGCCGTCCCAGCACGGCTGGGTTGCGACACTTCGGTCACATTCCGGTCACAGCGCGGTGCCCGGAAGGTCGCTCGGCCAACTCTCCCCCGCGAAAAAAAGGTGTGAGAAGGGCGGAACCAAAGGGCGGTACCTGGGTATTAACGGATCACTATCTGCGGAAGCGCGCGGGCCCGCATGGTCCGCACCTCGACGGCCGTGTTGCCGCCAACCCACGAATGGGGAAGAGAGATCCATGAAACTCCATCGCCTACTGCCTAGCCTCGCGGCCGTCTTGCTGACCGCCGCCTGCAGCGGCATCGCCGAGCCCAATCGGACCGATGCCATGAACCTCCCGCCGCACCCCGATCGTTTCCAGCAGGAACTCGCCGACGGCTACCGCAAGCTCGGCCAGTTCGAAGACAGCACCTGGCACTGGGACTACGTGCCGGCGAATATCTTTTACGAAAAGGCCGTCATGGCCGGTCGCGGCCAGCCGGTTCCGGTCGGCGACCCGATCGAGTGGGATCGTCGTCGCGGCCACCCGCCGATGTTCGGTCACTGGGTCGTCGGCTTCGAGAACAAGCGGAACCTCGCGACCGCGCTCGACTACCGCGGCCGTCTCGAGGCCTGGATCGTCGCCACCAAGGCGCGCGATCCGATCACCACGGCCCGCCAGCAGGTCGCTTTCGAGTGCTGGCTCGAGCAGACGGCCGAGGACGATTGGGAAGAGGTCGAGCTCTGCGGCCTGAACCCGGCGCTCTGGGTCGTCGCCCAGCAGACCACCACCACCACCACCACGATCACTCCGGCTCCGACTCCTGCCCCGGCGCCGAAGACATATCTGGTGTTCTTCGACTTCGACCGCTCGGACATCACGCCTGAGGCCGCTGCCATCATCCGGCAGGCTGCCGACGACGCGAAGCGCGGCGCGGTCCGTCTGATCGTTGCGACCGGCCACGCCGACCGCTCCGGCCCGACCGACTACAACCAGCGTCTCTCCGAGCGCCGCGCCGTTGCGGTCAAGGGTGCGCTGATCCGTGAAGGCCTCGCTCCGAACTCGATCCAGACCACCGGACGGGGTGAGAACGACAATCTGGTCGCGACCGCCGATGGCGTCCGCGAGCCGCGGAACCGCCGGGTCGAGATCTCCTTCCGGTAAACCTGAGACACCACGTCGTGACGAAAACGGGCCGCCGGACTTCCGGCGGCCCGTTCCATTTGGGGCTGCCCGCCGGCCAAATACACGATCGAAGCCTTAAGAGTGCGAAGCGTCCGCAACAGGATCGCGGTATCCAGGTAACATTAGCCTGCCAAAATGTCGGGCCGTGAAGGACCGACCGAGGGACGGCCACGTCGCGGCTGTCATTTCCAAAGAGGGGGCACGCTCATGAAGCTTCACCGCCTGATACCAAGCCTCGCCTTCACTCTGCTGCTGGCGGCCTGCGCCGATCCGAATCTCGCAGCCGGACCGCGAACCACGACCGATCGCTTCCAGCTCGCGCTGGCAGACGCCTACAAGGCGCGCGGTGACGTCGAGGCCGCCGAGACCGATCCTGTCGGCGCGAACGTGATGTACGAGAAATCCGGTTCCGCGGCCCGCGGAGAAAACGTCCCGGTCGGCGATCCGATGGAATGGGATCGCCGGCGCGGCCACCCGCCGATGTTGGGCCGCTGGGTCGTCGGCTTCGACAATCGGCAGACGCTCGCGACCGCGCTAGACTATCGTGCACGGCTCGCCCCCTGGGTCGAGGCGACGAAGGCGCGCGACCCGGCAACAGCCGCAGCTCAGCAGGTCGCCTTCGAGTGCTGGCTCGAAGAGATGTCCGAGGACCACGCCGAGGACCTGGCCGGATGCGGTCTCAATCCCGACCTCTGGCAGATCGCGGCGGCACCACCGCCAGCTGCCGCTCCGGCTCCAGCGCCCGCCCCCGCAGTGCCGAAGACCTATCTCGTCTTTTTCGACTTCGATAAGTCCGAGATCACGCCCGAGGCCACGCGGATCATCAAGCAGGCCGCCGACGATGCGAAGCGCGGCAGCGTCCGCCTCGTCATCGCCACCGGTCATGCCGACCGTTCCGGTCCGACCGACTACAACCAGCGCCTCTCCGTGCGCCGCGCCAATGCGGTCAGGGGAGCGCTGATCCGCGAAGGCATCGCCGCGAACACCATCCAGGCAACGGGTCGGGGAGAGGACGACAACCTGGTGCCTACGGCCGATGGCGCCCGCGAGCCCCGGAACCGTCGGGTCGAGATCTCATTCCGATAAAGGCTAAACCTAGACGCAACAAGGACGGGCCGCCGGATCCCCGGCGGCCCGTTTTTCATTCCGGGTCGTCCACATGTCGCCACAAATCCGGTATGAGATGGGACCATGATCCGCCTCATTCCCCGCCTCGTCGCACTCCTCGCTCTCGGCGGCTGTGCTGCCGCAGGTATCGCCGGAGATCCGATCACCCGCACCTTCCAATGGGGCGACGTCATGGCCGGAAACGATATCCGGCGGAGCTGCGGCCCCGGCGCTCCCGAACGCTGGCGCTTCATCTACAACGGCATCTACTCCGAGCAGGTCCGGGTCTACGAGATCGAAGCCGGCGGCCTGGAGACCCGGATCTTCGACCGCCCCAACCTCGCGCATCTCGGCACGATCGAATTCGACCAGTTCATGCGCGGGGCCGCCGCGCGCACGCCGCTCACGCAGGCTGACCTCCGCCGGATCGTCGGCGTATGGGAAAACGACCTGCCTCGAGCCGTCCGCCCCGGCGACCACCTGCGCTCCGACAGGTTCTTCTGGACGACGGCCGGCTGCCGCGACGGCCGGTTCGTCGTCGCCGCCTTCAACTATCCGGCCGATGCCTCGACTCCCTTTGCCTTCCCCGGCGAACTCGCCCGCTTAGACCGCAGCGGCCGGCCATTCAACGCGCCGCGCCCGATCGCACGAGACGTGGGCGTGCTTGCCGACTTCAAGCCGAACCGTCACGACAGCAGCAGCGCCGAAGGAGCCCGATTCCTGCTGAAGGTCACCGAGGACGGGATCAAGCAGGGCTACTGAGGCGCATGACCGCTGCCGACATCGACTGGGGCGAGCGCGGTCTCGCCCGCCTCCTCGACACCGTCGAGGCCGTCGTCATCGTCGACGTCCTGTCCTTCTCCACGTGCGTCTCCGTCGCTGCCGACCGCGGCATCGCCGTCCATCCGGTCGCCAGCGGCCGCGATGGCGCTGATCTCGCGGCGCGTCTCGGTGCCCGTCTCGCCAAGCGCCGGAGCGAGGCCGGGCCCGACGACATCAGCTTGTCGCCCGCCAGCCTTCGTCGGGCCGCTGCCGGCGGCGTAGTGGTGCTGCCCTCTCCGAACGGAGCGGCGCTCTCGGCTCTGGCCTCGATCCGGGCGGGCGACGCCGTCTTCGCCGGCTGCCTCCGGAACCGCCGGGCTGTGGCCGAGGCGCTGGCCGGTTTTTCCCGGGTCGGCATCGTCGCCGCCGGCGAGCGCTGGCCGGACCACAGCCTGCGTCCGGCGATCGAGGACTGGCTCGGGGCCGGCGCCATCGTCGATGCCCTGCCCGAAGCCGTGCCGACCGCCGAAGCGGAGCTCGCCCGGACGGCGTTCCGCGCCGCCCGGGCCGATCTGACACGCCTGATGCTCGACAGTCTCTCGGGCCGGGAACTGTCGACTGCGGATTATGCCGGTGACATCGCCGTGGCCGCGGAGCTCGACGGCTCCGACCGCGTGCCGAAACTGATGGACGGCGCCTACCGGCCTCAGGCGGTTCGCCGATAGATCTGACGGGTCGGAAAGATGCTCTTGAGCTCGGCCCAGCCGCGCTCGGCCGCCGGGAATGCGGGCGCCCTTCCTTTGCGCGCCTGCTCATCGAGCTTGACGATGCGCTCGCGCGTGCCGGGGTGGGACGAGAACAGCGACGTCGTCCCTGAGGCATTCGGCGGGATCAGCTGCAGCAGCGTCCTGAAGAAGCGCGACGCCTTGGCCGGATCGTAGCCGGCGAGATCGAAAACCTGCAGAACATGGGCATCGGCGGCGAACTCGCTCGATTGCGAGTATCCCGAGGTGATCATGCCGTAGATCGGATCCTGGAGCGCATCGAGCACTGCCCCAGTGAGCGCACCGCCGGCACCCGAGAGACGCTGAGTCAGAACCTCGCGACCGACCTGGGTCATGCCCTTGGTGAAGGCCTCGTTCTTCATCTGGGCCAGCGCATGGCTGAGTTCGGCATGGCCGACCTCATGCGCGATCACCGCCGCCAGCTCCGCTGGATCGTCGCAATAGCGCACCAGACCCTTGTTGATCGCGAGCTTGCCGCCGGGCAGCGCCCAGGCGTTGACGGTGTCGTCCTCCAGCAGCACGAACTCCCAGGGGAGCTGGGGTCGACCGCTGGTGCGGATGATCGGTGCCGCGAACTGGGAGATGGCGGCCTGGGCGGAACGGTTCCGGTAGGGACCGCCCGAGCGGTCGATGAACGGGCCATAGAAGGCCTCGCCCATGCGGATCTCGTCGGCCTCGCCGAGGCTCATGCCCTGGAACAGGTCCTGCGCGCCCGACAGCACCCGTCCGAGATCGAAGCCACTGCGCGATCCGCCGAACGGGTTGAACTGCGCCAATGCCGGCGAGGCGGCGATCGTGGCGCAACCGCCGAGGAAGGCGCGTCGTCCGATCCGGTGATGCGTGCCCATGGCTCGACTCCTACTTTGTCTTCATCGTGAAGGCGCCGTTCCAGTCAGCGGGCGGCAGCTCGCTGAGATAGTGCCGGCAACGTGCGGCATAGACCGCCGCCGCCGGGTCAATCGCGGACAAGGCGTCGAAGGCGGTCGCAGCAGAGGCGAAGTCGCGGCGATCGTAGACGTCGAGCGCGGCATGGAAGGCTTGGACCCGCGGCTCGATCTCGCTTGCCCGATCGCGGCGTCCGACCACCTCGAACACCGCGACCGGCTGCTTCTTGCCCTTGACCACCAGCCGGTCGAGGCGGCGCAGCAGGAAGCCGCTGTCCAGGCTCACGGCGACGTCTTCGCTGATCATGATGCGCGAGCCGTATTCCTTGTTGGCGCCTTCCAGACGCGCGGCGAGGTTCACGGTGTCGCCGGTCGCCGTATAGTTGAGGCGGGCGCGCGAGCCCATGTTGCCGACCACGGCGATGCCGGCATGGATGCCGATCCGCGTTCCGATGGGCGTCATGTCATATTCGCCGACGACCACCTCGGCATTGAAGCGGTCGAGCGCTGCCAGGCAATCGAGCCCCGCCTCGACCGCGTGGCGATCGGCAAGCGGGTCGTCGAGGGGCGCGTTCCAGATCGCCATCACCGCGTCGCCGATGTACTTGTCGACGTAGCCGCCGCGGGCCTCCACCGCCTCGGTCATCACCGTCAGGTACTTGTTGAGGATCTCGACTAGGCGTTCCGGCCGGTCGTGGAGCCGCTCGCTGATGCTGGTGAACCCGGCGATGTCGGAGAAGAACACGGTGACACGACGCTTTTCGCCGCCGAGACGGAGCGCGGCCGGGTCGGCTGCCAGCCGCTCGACCAGCACCGGCGCCAGGTAGTGGCGGAAGGCGTGCTGGATCCAGCGCCTTTCCCGGTCCTCGACGATGAACCGATAGGCGTAGACCACCGCATAGGCGAGAAAGCCGGTGATCGCCAGGAGCGCGATCGGAACGACGCCGCCGGCAGCAAAATCCACTACCGCCATGCCGATCTCGATCGCCAGCACCGCTGCGCCGATGACGAGGCCAATGGCCGGCTTCACCAGGAAGAACAGAAGGGCGAGGACGAGGACGCTGCCGCCGACCACCACGAACGAGGCCGTACCCGACAACGGCGCAAGGTAGAGCCCCTTGGTGACGGTGTTGATCGCAGCCGCATGGATGAGCACGCCCGGGATCGTGCGTCGATCGCCGAGAGCCCCGAAGCGCGTAGGCTCGGCTGCGATCCGGCAGCGCTCCGGCGCCGCATGGGCATCCGCCCGCGTCGTCATCGCCAGGCGCTTGGCGCTGAGGAAGCGGTCCTCGAGATCGAGCACCTCGCCGAACAGCACGATCTTTCCTTGGAAGTGGCGAGCGAAGTAGCCGGTGTCCGCCTCGGCCGCACAGGCCAAGAGATCGACCATGCTGTAAACGGGAATGTCGCCGGGGCCGGTATTGAAATTGACCAGGAAGTCATCGGCGGGAGGCTCCGCACCGGCGCGCCTCGCAAGCTCGACGCCGAAGGACGGCATCTGCCCGCCGGCCTCGTCGGCGAAGGCATGGAAGTACGAGCGGACGACGTCGTCAGGATCGACGCTGAGATTGAGCAGGCGGAGGTTGGCACGACCTTTAGCGGCGGCGACCTGGCCGGGATAGGGCTCGACCGCCTCAGCACTGAGCCGTGCCGCCCCGAGAACCAAGCGCCCCTTGTCGGCAGCCCTCCTGAGCGCCAGCAGGAATGGTCGATCATATCCCCGGAGCAGTTCCGGGCGGTCGAGACTGGTGGGGTAGATCACGTCGAAGCCGATGGCCTTCGGGTCGACGGCGTCGATCGCGTCCAGAACCCGGGCAATATGCGGGGTCCAGGCGACCTTCGGCGTGTTGCGGAACGGCTCGGTGCGGTAACTCTGCTCGTCGATGGCGACGACGACGGCGTCGGAAGCGGCCGGCGGAAACAGGGGGCCGTAGACGGCGTGGCGGAGCGCCAGCAGTACGTCGATGCCCATCCGCTGCAACAGCGCCGAGGCCGGCGCCAGCGATACCGTCCCGCCGACGAGCGCCAACCCCGCTGCGACCGCGAGGCGCAGCCGCCAGTTGCGAGACAGCGCGCGCCAGCCCGGGCGTCGGGACTCAGAGGGCGCCGACAGCGACGACACGGTTGGCCAGCGTGTCAGGAACATCGAGCCCGGGATCGATCGAGAACACCGAGGCACGGACCAGTTGCTGACCGTCCCAGACCTCGACCCGGTAGGGCATTCCGGTCGCGAGCGGCGGCGCCCCCGCCGGGTATTCGACATGCATGCCTTCGCTGGCGACCTGCCAGACGATCTCGGCCGGCGACCTGTCCATGTGGAGGATCCGGACGGTAACCAGGCGACCGATCGCGTCCCACTTGAAGACCGGCCGCGCGCGCTTGATCACCCGCTCCTCCCAGCCGCGGCCGGCGAAGGAGGTGACGCGGTTGACCGCAGTGCCGGCCTCGGTCGCGCTGGCCGCGATCACCGGTGTCGACGGCCGGCAATTGGGCTCCGTCCGCGCCTGCAGGCGGCCGCCGGAAACGCCGCTGCCCTCAGCCGCGACGGTGACGGTACCGCCGGCGATGTCCTCGACCAGGCAACCCGAGAGGTGGGACAGCGTGAGACGGCCTCTCTGGCCTAGCGTCACCGTCTGGCCGGCAAAGACGTAGTCCATGAACTGGAGTCCGGCCTGGGGCGCGCCCTCGATGACCTCGACCACCGCGACGGCGTCGGTGCCGAGTCCTCCAGCCGCCGGTGCCGTCGCGCCCTGCATCCGGCTGGCCGCCGGCTGCGG
>CAMDFP010000157.1 GCA_945897335.1 Asaia bogorensis
ATCACGAACGGCCAGAGCGACAGCACGATCCCGGGCGGAAAGCGCACGACCTTGCAGCCGGCGGGCAGGCCGGCGATGAGCCACTCCTCGAACTTTCTCGTGTCTTTCCGCACCTGGAGGAAGCAGAGGGCGCAGCGGCCGGCGGCGACCTTGAGTTCCTGGTCCCAGAGCGCGGGATCGGGTGGCGCGTAATACAGCTCGGCGCTGTCGGTCAGGATGCCGAGATGGGAAAGCGCGTTGCGAAGCACCCCGGCATTGCAATTGCCGGCAACGAGGATGCTGGGCTTGGGCGCCGGCCCACTCATACGGACTTGTCCTGAATGCTTCGCGCAACCAGGTCCGCAAGGTCACCCACATTCTCCAGGGCGAACACGGCCTCTGTATCCAGGCGCAATCCGAGGAGGCGCTCGATCTCCAGGATCACGTAGACATGGGTGATGGAGTCCCAGCTCGGTACGTCGTCGGCGGTCGTCTCGCGGGTAATGGAGGCTTCGTCGATACCAAACATGGCACTCAGTATTCCCGCGACCCGACCGAAGCTCTCTTCGGCATTCATCGGCGATCTCCAGGATGAACCTCGGCGAGGAACCGGGCACGATTCGCCGCCCGGGTGATCTTGCCACTTGTCGTCTTCAGGAGTGAACCTTGCGGCACGAAGTGCACTCCCTGCAGTGTCAGCGCCGTCTGGCTGAAGACATGCTGCTTTATCCGGCGTGTAAGTGCCGCCGCGGTCATCCCATCCAACGGCTCGGCTTCTGCCAGTAGAATCGCCGCATCGGTGCCTGCGGCCGTATCCGGGATCGAGAAGGCGACGTTTCTCCCCGCCTTCAGGCCGGGGATCTCATCGGCCAAGGCCTCGATCTCATGGGCGTGGAAATTGCGGCCGTTGACGATGATGACGTCGTCCATCCGGCCAAGGACGTAGACCTCGTCCTCCCACAGGAAGCCGAGGTCGCGGGTGTGGTAGATCCCGTCCGCGAGCCGTTCGGCCGTCTGCTGTGGCAGGCCTTCGTAGCCAGAAAACAGAAACTCCCCCCGTATCGTCAACTCGCCGACGCGACCAGCCGGCAATGGACGACGCTCGGCATCGACGACGGCGACGCTGATGCCGGGCAGAGGATGCCCGTTCGAGAGGAGGTCGATACCGCCCTCCGCCCCGGTCCGGCAGAGGACGAGGCCCTGCGTACGCAAGAGATCTTCGTCGACCCGGAGTCTCGGGACGGCTTGGCCGAGCCCCGACTGGCTGACGGCGAATACCGTCTCCGCCATGGCGTAACAGGTCTGTAAGTGTTGCGGTGCGACGCCTGAACCGGAGAACATCCGCACGAAGTGATCGAAGGTTTCGGCCCGGCAGGGCTCAGAACAGTCGATCCATGCCCGCATCGAGCGGAGGTCGAATGTTCCGGTCGCGCAGGTGCGCACGGTGTGATGGAAGGCGAAGTTCGGCATCCAGGTAAGGGTGCAGCGATGAGCCTCGATCGCACGAAGCAGCAGCTCGGGCCTCAGGGTCCACTCCAGTGCATCGATTGCGACGACCGGGATGCCTCTTACCAAAGGCAGGACGCAGCAGGCGATGAGTCCCATGTCGTGATAGAGCGGCAGCCAGGAGGCGATGCGATCCTCGTCCGTCAGGGCAAGCCGTGCCGCGTAGGCCGAGATCTGGTTCAAGACCGCGCGATGAGAGAGCCGGATGCCCTTCTTGGTCTGGGTCGTCCCGGAGCTGTGCTGGAGGAAGGCGACGTCGGTGTCCCCGCCGACGGACCGGATGCTCCCGCCGGTGACCGCGGCAGCTTGGTCCGTCGCGATCAGAATTATCCCGTCGAGATCAAGATGGGTACGCAGACCTTCGGCGCGTGTCTCCGAAAGGATAATGGCCTTGGGACGGGTGCGGGCGAGGAGTGTTGCATGCGCCGCCCAGTACGCTTCGGGCACCTGCTTCCTGGTCAACGGCGGCATGAAGGATGGAATTGCGCCGATCTGTATCGCCCCGAAGAAGGAGGCGTACTGGTCGATTTCGTGATCCAGGAAGATCAGGACGATGTCGCCGCATTCGACACCACTCTCGGCCAGTACTCGCGACCAGCGGTTCACGCTGCTCATCAAGTCCCGGCAGGTGACGGGCGTGACGGTACCGTTCTTCTGGAACCAGAGGGCAATCGCGTCCGGTGTCGATGCCGCTCGCGATCGGATCGGGTCGACCAGATGCGTCACACCGGCGATGGTTTCCGTCAGGGTCGGAAGCTTCTGAACTCGGTCGAGCAGGGCGGCCCGGCGGCGAGGTGGAGCACCGGATCGGCGCCATGCTCGTAGACCATGCAGCCGACGGTGTAGCCGATGGGGTTGCCGTCGGCGGCAGTCTCGCCCGTGCGCGAGATCGGCGCGGCCGGGTCCTTGGACCTCAACGTGTCCTTGATGTCGTCGACCGTGAGCGTACCGCCGGCCCGGCGTACGCAGGCCTTCAGGCCGTCATAGCGACCGGCCGTGGTCGACCGGAGCGCGCCGTCGCCCTTCGAGATCTCTCGGAACATCCGGTCGTCGCGGCTGGCGAGCGGATGGTTGGTATGCAGTATCGGCCCCGAGGCGCCGTGCTCGCCGGCCCATTCGACGGCGTTCCGGCCGGAACACTCGTAGGAGGCGACACGGCCGGGCCCGCCGACCAGGTAGTTCTGGCCGGAGGCATGCTCGACGGTCTTCAGGAAGTCGACGGCAGCCTCGAAACTCGGCTGCTCCAGCGTGCGACGCCCGACATAGGCCATGGGAAGGCCGGTCGCACTCGGATTGAGCTGGATCACAGTATTGCAGCAGTAGCCGATGCCGCGTGCGTTGAGGCCGTTGAGGCCGATCGAGCCGGCATAGCTGAACACCAGCTGGTCAGGCCCGGAGTCCGAACGTATCCGAAGCAGGATCTGTGAGCCCTCGATCCAGGTGCCGATATCCATGGTCTGGCCGACATAGGCCGTACCTGCATCCTTGACCTGGCCGAGCGCACTGCAATGCTCGATCACCGCCGAGCGCTCGCGCCACGGAGCGGCGCCGGCCTTGCGATAGAGGGTGAACCACCAGATCTCATCGAGCAGCTGCAGGCCGTGGATGCGCCAGAACGGCTGGCCGGAGCTTTCGGCGATGCCGCGCACTTCCTCGGCGAGCTCGGGCGCCCAGCGGGCGACGGCGGCGTCGAAGCGGGTCTCGTCGACGATGTCCTCGATCAGCGTCCTGGCCGGCTGGCCGGTATCACGCCGGATCTGCTCCTCCCAACGGTCTAGGAGGTGCGCGATCTCCGCCTTCAGAGTCTCGCCGTAGTGCCGGCCGCGCTCACGGCCGGAGCCGCGGAGCTCGATCACCGGCATGTCGGCGGTGCGCATCTCAGTTCGCCTTGGCGACTGTGTCCTTCCAGGTCTGGCGCATCCACTTCGCGCAGGCGATGTTCTGCTCGAAGATCGAGTACTTGGCACCGCCGCCGTAGTCGGGCGGGGGAATGAACTCGCAGGAGATGAACTGCAGCGGGCTCTTGGCGTCGGCGGCGTGGTGGGTCAGCAGGTTCCGCACCACCTGTTTCCAAGGCTCGAGTTTCTTCTCGTCCCACTCCGAGTGCCACTCGCCGGGCTTCGGCTTGATGAACGGATACTGGATGCCGCGGCCGACGCGGCCGTCCGGATGCTTGCCCCAGATGTTGATCGGGTTGTTGGGCACCGCGGCGCGGGCGTGCATCAGCTTGACGTAGTTGTTTGCGATCCAGGCCGAGGTGACGTTGCCCGGCTTGTCCGGATGCAGTTCCAGCAGGCCGGCGTCGATGTCGGCCTTCATGTTCTGGACTTCCTGCTCCTTCGGATTGTCGATCTTGAAGATCACGTGGCTGTGGTCGAGCGTCATGTAGAAGGGGATGCCGCGCTTCTTGATCAGCTGCGCCACCTTCTCGATGCGGCCGTAGTGCTCGGACCACATGTTGACGTGGACCTCGAGGCAGGGCGTCACGCCCATCTTCTGCCCGAAGTCGACGATCTTGCAGTAGAAGTCGGCCACTTCCTGGTCAGTGACCATGCGGCCGTCGGCGTTGTTGGTCATCACCTGGGTGTTGTGGACGACCGACCCCAGCTCGCGGGCGAAGTAGAGGTTGCGCTCTGCCAGCTTCTCGTCGCGCCCTAGCGTATAGAACCAGCCGCAGGAGAGGATCGGCAGCCCGAATTCCTGGCTCGCCTTGGCGTATTCCTCGAGCTCCTCGAGCGGCGGCGTGCGGTCGATGTAGTCGAAGACGCCGGCTTCCTTGACCATCTTCACCTTCTCCCGCGGAGGCGGAATGTTGGTGTCCTGGTGCGTGGTGCCGCCGGCCGTGCAGCCGAACTTCAGGTCTTCGAACTTGCGCATGTGTTCCCTCCGATCGTAGCCGTCAGACTGTCACCGGCGGACGCGGCGGACAAGCCGGGCGGCGCCGTGCCGAAACGTATCGGAACCCACCCCCGGCTTTGCCGGGAGAGGGGGCTCGACATCGTGCGCCATTGTCAGTGAACGCCGCAGCGCCCAATCTCCGATGCCCATCGACCGAGGCCCAGATGACTCTCGACTACGCCAAGACCGCCGCCGATCTCGAACGCCTCCTCAAGCTTCGCGCCATCCCCTTCGGCATGAAGCTGTTCGCCACCGTCGAGGAGATGGTGTCGATCCCCCGCATCCGCCGGCCGCAATCGACGGTGCACACTTTGGATCAGATCGTGGCCCAGGCGGCGCGCCTCGGCTGGACCGTCGGCATCACCGCCGAGGACCTGGTCGGATCGCAATGCCGCGCCGTGGTCGGGCTGACGGCGCAGGACGAGACCTGGAAAGCCGGCAAGAACTATGTCGGCGTCTGGTACGCGACGCCAGAGGACGCACGCGCGCACCAGGAGGCGATGGAGGTGGTGCCACATGGCAGCTATCGCGCGCTCGTGGTGTCGCCGCTTGCCAGCGGCCGGCTCTCGCCGCCGGACATCGCGCTGTTCTATGCCACGCCGGGTGCGATGATCTATTTCATCAACGGCCTGCAATGGCAGGGCTACAAGCGCTTCGACTGGAGCGTGGTCGGCGAGTCAGCCTGCGCCGACTCCTGGGGCCGGGCGCTCAAGACCCGGCAGCCCAGCCTGTCGATCCCGTGCTTCGCCGAGCGCCGCTACGGCGGCGTGCTGGACGACGAAATGCTGATGGCGCTGCCGCCGGAGATGCTGGCGAAGGCGATCGACGGCATGGAGGCGCTGGCCAAGAACGGCTTCCGCTACCCGTTCCCGCAATACGGCATCCAGCAGGACGTCCGCGCCGGCATGGCGGTGAGCTACGGCGAGAAGAAGGCGTAGGGCTCGTCCCGCGCCGGCGGATCGTCTCGCCGGCGCGAGGATGAGCGGCCCGTCAGGTCAGCGCGTGACCTGACCGCGGATCTCGCCACCCGGATGGGCGGCGGTGTGGATGTTGATGTACCAGCGCCCGGCCAGAAGATCGGCCGCCTGGGCATCGGTCAATGTCGCCTGGCCGTTGGCCGGGCTGGTCATGCCGGCAGCCCCGATCGGCAGGGCCACGCCGGCATTGGTGCCGGGAGCTGCAGGCCCGTGGAAGTGGGCCATGGTCGCGGGGCCGGTGAGCGGGCTCCAGGTCAGGCTCCAGGTCAGGCGCTTGGAGGCTTGGTCGTAAGTCAGCGTGCTGCTGCCGGTGCTGGGGCTGGCGACCGGCGGATTTTCCTGAGCCCCGCTGAGGCTGGCCTTGAGGCTGATTGGGCCTTGGGCCGTCTGCTCCATGCCGCCGCATGCGGCGAGGAGGAAGAGAAGGCCGAATACGGCGGTGAAGGCGGATAGGCGAAGACGCGGCATGGATACGCTCCCTTTGGTTTACGGTACGAATCAACATGCCCCCATGGGTAGATTGGACCGTTGCGGGCCGAACGGCAAGCCTCCAACGACGAAGGGCCGTTCTTGCCTGATCGCCCCATCTCTCGGCGCGAGACGAGGAGCGCGATCGATTCCGAGCGCGGCACCATCGAGTGCCAGATCTCGCCGAGAAGGCGCCTGGCGAACTGCAGGACGACGATATGGATGAGGAAGGCGTCGTCCGAGGGCCGGCCGAGGCGCTGCGGCCTGAGGCCGTCAGTGCATCGAGTGGCAGGGTGTGGTCTCGTCTCTAGCGCGTGGTCCTAATGGCCGGCCCGAAGCCTGGGATGTTGGAGATCGCGCGGCGGATCTCCTTCACCAAGCCGGCGCCGATGGCTTCCGGGGCCGGCTTAGGGTTGGTCTTCTTCGCGACGAGCTTCTTCGTGATGGCCTTCTTCGCCGCGGTCTTCTTGGCGCCGACCTTCTTAGCGCCCGTCTTCGCGGCCGCCTTGGTGCCGGTGATGGCCTTTGTGAGCGTGCGCGTCGCCTTCCTGGCGGCAGCGCGGGTGGTCTTCATCGTATTTTTCATCGCATCGTCGACGGACTTCGCCGCGGACTTCGCGGACTTGCGGACGGATATGCCGGCCGCAGACACCTTACGCGCGACCGTGGTCCTGACGGATGCCTTGGTGGTTCGAGCGGACCGCTTCGCGGTCGCCTTGCGTGTCGTCTTCTTAGCCATGGGGACTCCCTTCAGAGTGGCGAAATAACGGCTCGTATCTCAACGGGTTCCCCGGTGGTGGAATAAAAAGCTGAAGCGCGCCCACAGCCCGCCGGGCGAATCTCCCGAACGCCATGCTCTCACAACGGTTTCGGCGCGCTCGTGGCGAAGTTGACGCGACCCGGCCCCGACGCCTGTAATCGCCGGAACGCACACACGCGGGAGGCGGGACCATGGAAATCGAATGGGCGAACCTGAAGGCGCATGAGCTCCGGCGGTTAGCCGAGCAGGACGCGATCGTCATCCTTCCAGTGGGCGCGATCGAGCAGCATGGCCCGCACCTGCCGGTGCAGGTCGACTCCCGACTCGGGGGCGAGGTGGCGCGCGCGGCCGCGCGCATCGTCGCCAAGACCCAGCCGGTGGTGGTGACGCCGGTCGTCTGGTCGGGGCTTTCCGACCACCACATCCCCTTCGGCGGCACCCTCTCCCTCGACTACGACACCTGGTACCGGGTGCTCCGGCGCCTGACCCATTGCCTGGTGGAGCAGGGTTTCCGCCGCCTCTGCATCGCCAACAGTCATGGCGGCAATGTGGCGGCATCGAAGGTCGCGGTCGCCGACCTCACCACCGAGTTCAAGATCCCGATCGTCACCACCGGCTACTTCCACGAAGCTGAGGCCGAGTTCGCCAAGCTGCTGGTGCGCCAGAAAGGCACCCAGCATGCCTGCGAGGCCGAGACGTCGATGATGCTGCATTTCGAGCCGGGCCTGGTGGATACCTCCGCCCTCGGCAAGATCGCCGGCCCGAAGACCCAGGGTATCTCCGAGATCTCGGCCAATGGCGCCTATCGCTGGTATTCCTTCGCGCACCGGACCCACAACGGCGTCATCGGCGACCCGACGCTGTCGACGGCGGTGAAGGGGAAGAAGCTGACCGAGGCTGCGGCCGAGGCGGTGGCGCGGCTGCTGCTGAACCCGCACACCTGGGCCGACTTCATCGACCTCCGCTCGAAGGAGACCGGCGGCATCGACCTCCGTGCCCCCAAGCGCGGCCGGAAGCGGCCCTACAAGGCGAACGGTAAATCGAAGGAGACGCCGCTGCCGGGCCGGTCGGGGCTGCTGTAGCGGCGCCTTAGGTGCCCGAGCAGGGCAGGGGCCAGACGACCTTGGCATCCGCCGGCACGGTCTTCCCGGCTGTCGTCTGATAGCCGAAGCGGACGGCTTTCTGCGCGGCCGGCAGCGGGGCGATCTCCGCTGAGGCAAGCGGTGGTCCTCTGAAGATCGCGAGCGGATCCAGCCATTGCCCGTCCAGCGGCACGAACAGCCGGTCGGAGACGAAGCCCGACTGAGGGCTCATAAAGGCGCTGAGATGGAGGTGCGTGAAACCCTCTTCGCCATAGTGTCCGCCGGTGGTGCCGGTGTCGCCGACCTCGGCGATGGCCTGGCCGCGCTTCACCTTGTCGCCGATGGCGAGAGGCGGCATCGAGCGGAGATGCTTGTATTCGGTGTAGACCCAGGCCTGTAGCCCGGAGTCATCGGGCGCGTGCTGAATCACGAGGCCGATGCCGCCGATGCCCTGGCCCTTCGTCGCATGGACGACCGTCCCCGACGCCATGGCCAGGACCGGCGTTCCGTCGTTCGTGGGGATGTCCATGCCGCCGTGCAGGCCGCCGAAGAACCTCGGCGTACGACGGCTGCCGTCGCTCCGGGTCCGCGAGGCGAAGGGCGACGCGACCGCCGGGCATTTCGCCTCTGACGGATAGACCGGTTTCAATCCGGTTTCGAAGAAGCCGCGACGATTCATCAGGTCGGGGGTTGCGTGCATCGGGGCGAAGGCCGCGGCGAGCGTCGGGTCGACACCCTTCGGCAGTTCCATCGGCGCGATCGAAGGTCCTCCGCCTCCCATGCCGCGTCCCGACTGGGCGTTCGCGGAACTCACCGCGCCAAGCAGTGCGATGACGACGCATACCCCGGCGCCCCGGCGCCGCACGCGGCGGGACGCGACCGAAGCTCTCACGCTCCGCCCCGCGCCAGTGCCTCTTTCACGCGTTCCGGCGTGAACGGCACGGTGCGGAGGCGGGCGCCGGAGGCGGCGAAGACGCCGTTGGCCAGCGCCGCGGCGACCGGTGCGGCGGCGGCCTCGCCGGCGCCGAGCGGCGGCAGGTCCTGGCGCATGACCAGATCGATCTTCACATCCGGTACGTCAGGGAAGGCCAGGATGGGGTAGCTCGCCCAGTCGGTCGAGGTCACCCGCGCCTTGTCGAAGGCGACTTCCTCGAAGAGGGCTCGGCTCAGGGTCTGCAGGATGTTGCCTTCGACCTGCTGCCTCACCGTGTCCGGGTTGATGACCAGGCCGCAGTCATGGGCGCAGGCGATGCGATGCACGCGGATGGCGCCGGTCTTGGCGTCGACCTCGACGTCCATTGCCATGCCGACATAGGTCTCGTTGTGCTTGTAGTGGACATAGGAGAAGCCGATGCCCCGGCCGCTGCCGGGCTGCTTCGGCCGGCTGTCCCAGTCGATCAGAGCGGCGCTCCGCTTGATCACCTCGATGCCGCGGGGATCGGTGAGCCCTTCGAGGCGCATCGCCACCGCGTCCCTGCCGGCGCGGGTGGCGAGTTCGTCGTAGAAGCTCTCGACCGCGAAGCTGTTGGCGATCTTGCCGGGGGCGCGGATGTTGGACGGCCGGAGAGGCGCGTCCTTAAGCCAATGCACCGTCACCTCGACATTGGCCACCGCGTACGGCGGATCGCCGTTCTGGGTGACCTGTCCGGTCGACAGGCCCTGCGTCTGCGCGATGCCGGCGGCCTCGGGGCCGAGCAGCGGCACGTTCGGCAGGTTGGCGGTCGCCTTCGGCAGCCACATCTCGGTCCGCCAGGCGGCGATGTGGCGGTCGGAGTCGAGCGCGCCTTCGAGGGAGAGCAGTTGCGGCGGGCCTTTCGGGTCCCAGCCATGCTCGTCTTCGCGCGTCCATTGCACGCGCACCGGGCGGCCGAGCTTCTGCGAGATCAGCGCCGCGTCGGCCGAGGCGTCATCATGGCCGTTCATGCCGTAGCAGCCGGCGCCGTCGAGGTAGATGACGCGGACCTTGTCGGCCGCGAGACCGAGGATGCGCGAGCAGATGTGGCGTAGCCGGTGCGGGCCCTGGGAGGCGGTCCAGACGGTGGCGGTGCCGTCCTTCACGTCGGCTACGGCGCAGGACGGCCCCATGGAGGCATGCGACTGCATCGGCCAGTAGTAGGTGGCGCTGAGCCGCTCCCTGGCGCCGGCGAGTGCGGCGCCGGCGTCGCCCTTCTTCACTACGGCGTCGTCGCCGATGAACGGGCCGTTCCGCATCCAGTTGACCACCTGGTCGGTGCCGAGCAGCGCATCCGGCTGTGACCAGCGGGTCTTCAGCGCACGCGCGGCCTTGATGGTCGACCACTCGTCGGCGCCGACGACCGCGAGGAAGTCATTGATGCGGACGATCTCGGTTCCGGCGATGCCGGCGATCGAGGCGGCGTCGACCTCCTCGAGCGTGGCGCCGACCGAGGCCGGACGGATGACGCGGGCATGCAGCATGCCCGGCAGCTTGAAGTCATGGACGAAGACATGCGTGCCCGAGAGCTTCGCCGGCACGTCCGGCCGCTTCATCGGCTTGCCGACCACGACATAGTCCTTGGGCGCCTTCAGCGGCGCCTTGGGATCGAGCTTGATCTGGAAGCGCCGGTCGCCGACCAGCGTGCCGATCGGGATTCCCGGTCCGCCCGCCTTGAGCCCGATGACGCCGTCGATGATGGTGAGTTCGTCCTCGGTCCGGCCGAGCCGCTCGGCGCCCATGCGGATGAGGGCGGCCCGCGCCGTCGCCGCCGCCTGGCGCACCTGAACGCCGCCGCGGGCGATGCCGGTCGAGCCGGCCGTCGTTCCCTGGTCGGGAGTGAGAGCGGAGTCACCTTCGACCAGCTTGATGCGCTCGACGCCGATCCCGAGTTCCTCCGCCGCCATCTGGCGGACGGCGATGCGGTGACCGGTGCCGAGGTCGACCTTGCCCGAATAGACGGTGACCGTGCCGTCGGTGTGGATGGCGAGGAAGTCGTCGACCTCGGACACGTCCACGGTCTTGCCGAGGGCGGCATCGGCGCCGGTCAGGACCTGGGCCAGGCTGCGGCCGGCGAAGCCGAAGCCGATGACCAGCGCGCCGCCGGACTTCAGCAGGCGGCGGCGGGAGAGGGCGGTGCTGCTCATGGCAGGGCCCTACCAGAGGCGCGCATGACCGCGCGGAGTATGCGGTGATGGGTGCCGCAGCGGCAGAGATTGCCGGCGAGCGCCTCCTTGATCTCGTCCAGGCTCGGCTGCGGCGTCTTCTCCAGCAGGGCGGCCGAGGTCATCACCATGCCGTTGGCGCAGTAGCCGCACTGGGCCGCCTGCTCCTCAACGAAGGCCGCCTGGATCGCATGGAGCTTGTCCGGCGTGCCGAGGCCTTCGATCGTGGTGACCGAGCGTCCGGCCGCGGCCGCGACCGTCATCTGGCACGACCGCGTGGCCTCGCCCTCGATGATCACCGTGCAGGCGCCGCATTGGCCGAGCCCGCAGCCAAACTTCGGCCCGGTGAGGTCGAGCCCGTTCCGGAGGACATAGAGCAGCGGCTGGTCGGGATCCGCCGACTCTACGCTTCGTGCCCTGCCGTTGACCGTCAGATTGT
>CAMDFP010000158.1 GCA_945897335.1 Asaia bogorensis
AAGATCTCCTTGGTCGACGTGCCCGCCGGCATGTTGCCCGCGATGGAGACCAGATGCTCGGCGATCTCTCGCCGTATGTCCTCTGCCGAACGCATTTTCGTGGTCATGGCACGGGCTTTCTACCCTTGGGGAGTAGTGTCCGGATTCCCGGACGATCATTCCGCCCCGACGGACGGTCCCTCCTCCATACGTGGGATGCGCGAGGGGGTGAAACATGCAGCTGCCTAACGGCCGCCAGGGCCGACGACTCATGGGAATTGGCCGGGAGCTTCGGGAATGGGCCCGGCAAGAACGCAACCGGAACCGCCGGATTGCGGCGGCACTTGACGACTTCGCGGCGTCCCTGGAACAGGACGCGCGACATATGAGCCTGGTTCTCGTGGCTTACCCGCCGGCCGCCCACGACGACGTACCCTCCCGGTCCTGAACGGACCGGACACCGCTTGGTTCGGCGGCTAGCGTAGCCGGACCCGGCAGGAATCCCGGTGAAGGCCTGCCGGCGTGGCAAACCGATCGGGTCAGGGCACCCGGCGCAGCCTGATATCGGCCTATGCCCGCACGCGCTCGGCGTAATGCTTGACGAAGCGCGCACAGACTTCGGTGAGCCGTTCGGTCAGGGCAGCGCCGGTCTCGGCCGAGCTCAACCTGGGATCTCCCTTGCCGACACCCTGGTTGTAGACCTCGTCATACTCGTTCGGCATCGCCACCTCGGCCCCTTCGAAGCTGGCCGCACCCAGCGCAGTGAACGGCAGGTCCAATGTGGGATCGCGCTTGACCGGCTTCCCTGCGGGGACCAGATCCGGCCGCATCAGCTCGGGGAACAGGTGGAGCCCGATGCTGGTGAGCGGATCGGCGCCATGGCCCGAGACCGCTTTCGACGTCTCCGCCCCGACGATGCCCGGCAGAAGGCCGTAGCTGATCCGCCAGAGATAGAGGCTGGGCATGAGGGTCTTCGAGTCCCGCCAGAGGCCGCGGGCGACCTCCGCGATCGGCCCGACATTGCCACCATGGCCGTTGATGACGATCAGGCGCGTGAGCCCGTTCCGCCTCAGCGACTTCACCATGTCCCAGATGACGGTGGTGAGCGTCGACTGCTCGAGCGTGATGCCGCCGATCATCGAGCCGAACCAGTCGGCGCCGCCATAGGGCAGAACGGGTGCCACCAAGGTCCGGGTGCCGCGCTCGGTCGCACGAAGCGCGATCAGCTCGGCGACCTTCTCGGCCGAGAGATAGTCGCCCATCGGCGCATGCGGCCCTTGATCCTCGTGGCTGCCCATCGGCAGAAGGATGATCGGGTTCTTCGGCAGGATCTCGCGGGCCTCGCCGCCGGTGATGTGGCCCATATGCACCTTGGGCGTCGTCGTCGTTGCCATGTTCATGACTCCAGGGAACGGAAATGAGGTTTCACGCGATCTCTTCGGCACGGATGCAGGCGACGCGATGGCCCTCGCCGAACGGCCTCAACGCCGGGATGGCTCCGGCGCAGGCCTCGATCGCATGGGCGCAACGCGTGCGGAAGACGCAGCCGGAGGGGGGATCCGACGGACTCGGCGGATCGCCCGGCAGCAGGATGCGCTTGGCGCGCCTGGCGGGATCGAGCCTCGGCGTCGCCGAGATCAGCGCTCGTGTGTACGGATGTGCCGGGCCTGAGAAGATGCGCTCGGCCGGCCCCTCCTCCATCACCCGACCGAGATACAGCACCATCACCCTGTCGCAGAGGTGACGCACCACCGGCAGGTCGTGGCTGATGAACAAGAGCGCGAGGCCGAGGTCGCGCCGAAGCTCGGCCAGAAGTTGCAGGATCTGCGCCTGGATCGAGACGTCGAGCGAGCTGACCGGCTCGTCGGCGACCAGGAAGTCCGGACCAGTCGCGAGCGCACGCGCGATGCCGACGCGCTGGCGCTGCCCGCCCGAGAACTCGTGCGGAAACCGCCGAGCATGCAGCGGGTCGAGTCCGACCATCTGAAGGATCTCGGCGACGCGCGCCTCCCTCGCGGCGGCCGGCACCAGCTCGTGGATCGCCAGGCCATCGGCGATCTGCGCGCCGACGCGACGGCGCGGATCGAGGCTGCCGAAGGGATCCTGGAAAACGATCTGCATGCGCCGGCGAAGGCGCCGCCATTCCGCTCGCGAGATCCCGGCCATCGGCTGGCCGTCGAACCGCACGCTGCCCTCGGTCGCCGGCAGGAGCCCTAGCATGACCCGTCCCAGCGTCGACTTGCCCGATCCGGACTCGCCGACCACGCCGACGGCCTCGCCGCCCGCGAGGCTGATGTCGACATGCCGGAGTGCCTGCACGGCACGGCCGCGACGGAAGAAGCCTTTCGAGGTGAAGATCTTGGAGAGGCCTTCGGCCTCGATCAGCGGTGGGGCGAGCGTCGCGCTCACGCGGCCCTCCCCGTCGCGGTCGCAAGCTCGTTCCAGCGGATGCAGCGCACCGAGCGGTCCGGCCCGCCATCCTCGATCGGCGGCGGTGCGGCTTCGCAGGCCGTGATCGCGTGCGGGCAGCGCGGCGCGAATCGACAGCCGGCGGGAAACAGATGCGGCTGCGGGACGACGCCGGCAATCCCGACCGGCGCCGTATCGGCCTCATGCACCGCCGCCAGCAGCGCCTTCGTGTAAGGGTGAAGCGGTCCGCCGAACACGGCCGGCACCGGCCCCTGCTCCACCACCTGGCCGGCATACATCACCGTCACGCGGTCGGCGATCTCCGCCACCACGGCGAGGCTGTGGGTGATGAAGACCAGTGCGGTCCCGGTCTCGCGCTTCAGCTCGGCCAGGAGATCGAGGATCTGCGCCTGGACGGTGACGTCGAGCGCGGTCGTCGGCTCGTCGGCGATCAGAAGGGCGGGCCGATTGGCGATCGCCATGGCGATCATCACCCGCTGGCGCATGCCGCCGGACAGTTCGTGCGGATAGGCGTTCAGCCGACGCTCCGGATCGGCGATGCCGACGCGGCGGAAGAGATCGAGCGCGCGCTCGCGCGCTGCCGTCGGCGTCAGGTCCTGATGCGCGCGGACCGCCTCGACGACCTGCTCGCCGACCCTGTGCACCGGGTTGAGGCTGCTCATCGGATCCTGGAACACCATGGCGATGGCGCCGCCGCGGAGCCGCCGGAGCTCGGGCTCTTCGAGGCGAAGAAGATCGCGTTCGGCGAACCAGACCGCCCCGGCGATCGGTCGGGCCGCCGGCGGCAGCAGCCCCATGACCGCGGTCGCGGTCAGCGACTTGCCGGAGCCGCTCTCACCGACGATGGCATGGGTTTCACCGGCACGGACCGCAAGCGAGACGTCCTCGACCGGACGGATGGATCCCAGCGGCGTCTCGATCTCGACGGTCAGGCCCTGGATGTCGAGCACGGTCTCCGCCTGCGGCGAGGCCGGCGGCAGGAAACCGGGCAGGAGGCGATCGACCATCCGAAGCCGCGGCCGTGCGGTCGACGTGCGCGGGTCGACCGCATCCCGCAGCGCATCGCAGAGCATGTTCATCGCCAGGATGGTGAGCGTGAGAGCCAGGCAGGGCCAGAGCAGCAGCAGCGGCGCCTGCTCCATGGTCGCCCGCGCGCCCCGGATCATCAGGCCCCAGGACGGCGACGGCGGGACCACGCCGAGGCCGAGGAAGGAGAGCCCGCTTTCCACCACGACGGCGGCGGCGACCGCGAGCGAGAATTGCACCAGCACCGGCCCGGCGATGTTCGGCAGCACGGTGCGCAGAAGGATGCGTCCCGTGGGCGCACCCAGCGCCCGCACCGCCTCGACATAGTCGTGGCTGCGAGCGGAGAGCACCTCGGCATAGGCGACGCGAGCGAAGCCAGGGATGTAGAGGACGGAGAGCACCAAGATCAGCGTCGCCGCACCCGGCCCCAGCAGCGTCACCACCAGGAGCGCCAGCAGGATCGGCGGAAAGCAGAGGATGACATCGACCATGCGGACGGTCAGGAGCTCGCCGATCCCTCGGAACCAGCCGCCGATCAGACCCAGCGTCGTGCCGATGATCCCGGCGATAAAGGCCGAGACGAAAGCGACACCGAGGCTGGTGCGGGCACCCCAGATGAGGCGGGAAAGGACGTCGCGGCCGAACTCGTCGCGTCCCAGCAGCGAGCCGGGGATGGTGCCGGAGAGGCGGCGGGCGATGTCCTGGCGGACCGGATTGGGCAGGTCGAGAAGCGGCGCGAACAGGGCCACGAGCAGAATCGTGGCGACCAGCGCGCCAGGGATCCAGAGGCGCTTCAAGCCGCCCGTACCCGTGGGTCGAGAGCGGCGTAGAGCAGGTCCATGACCAGGTTGATCAGGAGAAAGAGCCCGGAGATGGTCAGCACGATGCCGACCACCATCGGATAGTCGCGGGCCTCGACCGCACGCAGCAGCGGAGTCGAAAGGCCAGGCCAGTTGAACACGTATTCCACCAGCACGGTGCCGCCGAGCAGCGTGCCCATGTGCAGGCCGAGCACGGTGAATACCGGCGTCAGCGAATTGCGGACGACATGGCGGATCAGCACGCGGCGCGGCGTCAGCCCCTTGGCCTTCGCCGTGCGGACAAAGTCGCGCGACAACACGTCGAGCACCGAGGCCCGCGTCATGCGGAACACCACCGCGGCGAGGCCCTTGGCGATGGCGATCGCCGGCAGTGTCAGGAGCGTGAGGTGCTTCAGCGGATCCTGGGCCAAAGCGACATATCCTCCTGCCGGCATCAGCTTGAGGGTCTGCGCCAGCAAGAGCACGAGCAGAGTGCCGACGACGAAGACCGGGATCGCGAGCAGCAGGGCGGCGGCCCCGGAGGCGATGCGGTCGAAGAGCCTGCCGCGATGGAGTGCCGCGTAGGTTCCCGCCGGAATCCCGAGGATGACCGCGAGCAGCGTGCCGGCAAGAATCAGCTCCAGCGTGCGCGGCAGGCGGAGCGCGATCTCGCTCACCACCGGAAAGTCGTCGACCAGCGAGTTGCCGAGATCGCCGCGCAGCACGCCGCCGAGAAAGGCCAGGTACTGCTCGAGCAAAGGCCGCTCGAGGCCGAGCTTGATGCGCAGCTCCTTGACCGCGACCGGATCGGCGGCAATGCCGCCGGTCGACAGCAGCAGCTCGGCCGGATCGCCCGGCACGATGTGCAGCGTCATGAACACGATCAGCGAAACGGCCCAGGCCAGCACCAGGCAGGTGGCGCCGCGGCGCAGGAACCAGCGCATCAGCCGAACGACACCTCGTCGAGCAGCGCGCCGGAGGACGTGGTCAGCGCGCCGGGCAGCGTCTTGAAGCCCTGCACACGCTTGTCCATGCCGTAACCCTGGGAACGCCAGGCAAGCCCGATGATCGGCACTTCCTCGAGGGCGGCCCGCTGCATCTCCTTGTAGATCTCGATGCGCTTGGCGTGGTCGAACTCAGCCCGCCCCTTGGCGAAGGCCGCGGAGGTGCGCGGCGCCTTGAGGCCGAAGGAGCGGCTATATGTGGGCGACAGCGAGGTATCCATGACGACGCTGAGGCCGTCGGGATCGTTGTTGTCGCCGGAGACGCCGTGGATCGAGATCTCGTACTGGCCCCGCGATCCCATGGCGACGCGGGTCGACCAATCCGGCAGCTGCAGCTCGCACTGGATGCCGATCGCCGCCAGGTGCTGCTGCACGACCTCGGCCGTGTCCTTGTGCATGCCGAACTGGGCGGTCGCCAGCATCTTGCACGAGAAGCCATTGGCGTAGTTGGCCTGGGACAGGAGCGCCTTGGCGCGCTCCGGATCGTAGTTCCATCCCTTCGCGAGTTCCTTGTCGTACCAGGGCGTGCCCTCGACGATCGGCACGCCTTCAAGCGGACGGCCGCGGCCGAAGAAGGCCGCCTTGACGATGTCGTCGCGGCGGACGGCGTGCGCCACGGCACGACGCACGCGCGGATCGGCGAAAGGCCCCTGGGTCGCGTTGAAAAGCACATCCATGAACGGCCCGTCCTCGGCATCGAGCTTGAGGCGCGGGTCCTTCTCGGTCGCCTCCATCGACTGCCAGGGAACGTACTCGATCATGTCCATGTCGCCGGACTGCAGCGCGGCGAAGCGCAGGTTCTCGTCGGCATAGACGACGAACTTGACGCCCTTGAGCTTCGGCAGGCCGGGCTTGTGGTGCTTGTCGAAGGCGACGAGGTCGAGCGACGTGCCGCGTTCCTGGCCGGCGAGCTTGAAGGGGCCGGCGCCGATCGGGTTGGCGGCGTCCGACTTCCGCGAGATGATGCCCATGTTGTAGTTGGTGAACCAGTGCGGCAGCGTCGCCACCGGCTCCTTGGTGTGGAGGCGGACCGTATGCAGGTCAGGCGTCTCGATCTTGCTGACCATCTGGAACTGAGCCCGCATGTAGGCGGTCGACTTCTCGCCGGCGATCTGCTCGATCATCCACTTGATGTCTTCGGATGTCACCGGATCGCCATTGTGGAAGAAGGCGTTCCGCTTGAGCTTGAACACCCAGGCGCCGTCGGCCGGATCGCGCGCGAAGGATTCGGCGATCTCGCCCGCAAGCTCGCCCTTCTTGTCGTAGCCGATCAACCGGCCATAGGTCAGCATCTTGACCGTGCCGGCCGAGGCGCCGGTCGAGACCCAGGGCTGCAGGTTCGGCGGCCAGGCGGAGAGCCCGCAGCGAAGGATGTTCGCCTGTGGCTGCGCGCGGAGCGGCGACGGCAGCAGCGAGAGCGCGGCGCCGGCCTGAATGAGGGTGCGTCGGGAGAAGATCATCGCCAAGCCTCCTGGAGCCGCGAGCGCCGCTTCGAGGCGGCTTGTTCGGCTCAAGAGTGGCCTGCCGGACTATCGCTGGCAAGCCTCGGCGGGCAGGTGGAATTCGGAGCTGGAAAGCGGTGCCCCGGATACTTCAATTTCGACATAGCCTGGACCGCCAGGGAACATCTGGCGAGCGACGACAAGATCACCGGGGAGAAAGACTCAATGCGCTTCGAGAATCGAACAGCGGTCGTGACCGGTGGCGGCAGCGGCATCGGCAAGGCGATCGCCCAGGGGCTCACGGCCGAGGGCGCGCGCGTCGCCATCGTCGACATCGATGCCGGCCGGGCCGAGGCGGCCGCGCGCGACCTCGGCGCCGGCGTGGTCGCGCTCCAGGCCGATGTCAGCCGGCCGGAGGACGCCGTCCGTCTTGCCGCCGAGGCCGTCCGGCAGCTCGGGAAGATCGACATCCTCATCCACAGCGCCGGCGTCGGCGCCGAGCGCAGCTTCCTCGACACGACGCCGGAGGAGTGGCGGCGGATCATCGATATCGACCTGTCGGGCACCTTCTACACCTGCCAGGCGGTGGCCAGGGT
The DNA here is from genome assembly GCA_945897335.1 of Asaia bogorensis. Taxonomy (GTDB): domain Bacteria; phylum Pseudomonadota; class Alphaproteobacteria; order SHVZ01; family SHVZ01; genus SHVZ01. The sequence continues at coordinate 7,278 of CAMDFP010000158.1, forward strand.
GATGGCCGAGCGCCGCTACGGCCGCATCGTGACCCTGGCCTCGACCGCCGGCATTCGCGGCGGCACCGGCCGCACCGCCTATGGCGCGGCGAAGGGCGGCGTCATTACGCTGACCAAGGTCATGGCGGTCGAGCTGGCGCAGTACGGGATCACCGCCAACACGCTGGCGCCCGGCGCCATCGAGACCGAGCTGGTCAGGAAGATGCATTCGCCTGAAACGCGCGTCGTCTATCGGCGCGGCATCCCGCTCGACCGTTACGGCGAGCCCGAGGAGGTGGCCGCCGCCGCGCTGTTCCTCGCCAGCGACGAAGCCCGCTATGTCACCGGCTCGGTGCTTGCCGTCGATGGCGGCTTCCTCGCCGCGGGCGTGATGCATCGCAAACCCGGATGATCGGGCGGTACGGGGCCGGATGCCTTGCCTAAAAAGCTATGTATCTGCAGGAAACGGCGGTGGTGCCCGGGGACGGAATTGAACCGCCGACACCGTGATTTTCAGTCACGTGCTCTACCAACTGAGCTACCCGGGCGCCCGACGGGCGAGGCTTATAGAAGAGAACGCCGGACCTGTCCACATCCCTAGAAGATGCTAGGGAATCCGGGGCTCGGCGACGCCGATCATGGTGTCCCGGGTGACGATCTGGGCGAGTTTCTCCTCGCTCCAGCCCTCGGTGCCCTTCGGGCGCTTCGGCAGCACCAGGTAGCGCATGTCGGCGGTGGAATCGTGGACCCGGACGGCGACGTCGTCGCGGATCTCGAGGCCGAACTCGGCCATCACCTTGCGGGGCTCGCGGACGGCGCGGCTGCGATAGGCCCGGCTCTTGTACCAGTCCGGCGGCAATCCCAGGATCGCGCGGGGATAGCAGGAGCAGAGCGTGCAGACGACCAAGTTGTGCAGGCTGTCCGAGTTCTCGACCACCACCAGCTTGTAGAGGCCGACCTCGACGCCAACCGCGTTCAGCGCCCGGCTGGGATCGGTCATCAGCGTCCGCTTGTAGTCGGGATCGACCCAGGCACGGGCGACGACCCGGGCGCCGCCGGCCGGCGAGCGTGCGTCCATCGCCTCGACCGTGCGGCGGACCTCGTCGGCCGAGAGGATGCCCTTCTCGATCATCAGCTCGCGGACGGCGATCTCGAGGCGCTGGTGATAGGTCAGCGGGCCGTCGATGTCCGGCTGGGTCGGATGGGAGTGATCGTGATGATCGTGATGATCGTGATGATCGTGATGATCGTGGTCATGATCGTTGTCATGATCGTTGTCATGATCGTGATGGTCGTGCGTTTGGCCGGTCATGGTCCCCTCACGCCTTTTCGAGCCAGTGCTCGTAGATCTCGATCTCAATCGTATCGGCGGCGGGGCCTGCATAGTCCGGCCACACCTCGTTCTGCCGGAATCGCACGCGATAGAGCGCGCGCTTGGGCAGGCCGTGACGGTTGAAGGCGAGTTCTTCCGGGTTGGCGAAGAAGCCGCAGATCCGCTCGACCTCGCCCTTGTGCCCGCGGATGTACCAGGGCGTGCGCAGATGCCCGGGCACGTCGGCCTTCTGCACCTGCACCCGGTCGCCCGGCTGGAAGCGCGCCTCCATCAGAGGAGGCCCGCCTTCTCGCGCCGCTCGACGTCGGCCAACTTCTTCGCGAGCTCGTCCGAGCTGATCGCGCCCCGCTGCAGCAAGGTCGAGGTGATCGAGGTGATCCAGCGCTCGTAGTAGGTCATCTTCTCATAGGCGTCGGGGCCGATCGCTTCGATGTTTTTACGCAGCTCGTCGACCTTCATCAGGCTTCGCTCGCGGTCGGAGAGCAGCACCATCAGCGCATCGACCCGCTTCTCCCACGGCGCATAGTCGTGCTCGGTCTTCTCGACCGGGCCTGCGGGCTCTCCGCCCATGTCGTGATGCGAGCGCATCCTTACCTCTTTGCGTATTGCGCCTTGCCGAACAGGTTCTCGCGCGCGGCCGGGTCGATCGGCCCCTGACGCTGACGGTCGGCCAGCACGGTCACGCCCCTCTTCACCGCCGGGCGCTCGCTGATCGCCTCGAACCAGCGCTTGAAGTTGGGGATCTCGTCCAGCTTCTGGCCATGGCGCTCCCAGCCGCGCGACCACGGGAACACGGCGATGTCGGCAACGCCGTAGTCGCCCGCCAGATATTCGGATTCGCCGAGGCGCTTGTCGAGCACGCGGTAGAGACGCGTCGCCTCGTTGGCGTAGCGCTCGACCGCATAGGGCAGCGGCTCGGGCGCGTAGTTCTTGAAGTGGCCGAGCTGGCCCAGCATCGGGCCAAATCCGGCCATCTGCCACATCACCCATTGCACCGCGGTCCAGTATCCCGGCTTGTCCTTGGGGATCAGCTTGCCCGTCTTCTCGGCGAGGTAGAGGAGGATGGCGCCGGACTCGAACAGCGAGATCGGCTTGCCGCCGGGACCGTCGGTGTCGACGATCGCCGGCATCTTATTGTTGGGGCTGATCTTGAGGAAGTCGGGCTTGAACTGGTCGCCCTTGCCGATGTCGATGGCGTGCACGTTGTACGGCATCGCCAGCTCCTCCAGCATGATCGAGACCTTGAACCCGTTCGGCGTCGGCCATGTGTAGAGCTCGATCATCGGGACAACTCCTCTATCAGTAGGCCTGTTCCGTGAAAGCCGGATCGACCGAGCGGTTCCAGCGGGTTTCGTAGGCGTCCAGCATCAGGTCGGACGCGGTCTTGCCGGACTCGGCGATCCGGTCCAGCGGATCCAGGAAATGTGCCTCGTCGACACCGGCACCGTTCAGGGCGCGACGTGCGATCAGGCCGCCGCGAGCGATCTTGAGCACATCGAGCGCGACGTCCTGCACGGTGCGCCCCTTGAACTTGGTCCTGAGCCCGCTCTTCGGCACTTCGCGCCGGAGCAGCTCGTGGTCGGGCAGCGTCCAGTCGGCGATCAGCTGGCTCGCCTGGTCGAGCGCCGCTCCGTCATAGAGGAGCCCGACCCAGAGCGCGGAAAGCGCGACCAGCCGGTCCAGCGGCCCGCCATCGGCGCCCCGCATTTCCAGGTAGCGCTTGAGCCGCACCTCGGGGAACGCGGTCGTCATGTGGTCGATGAAGTCGGTGATCCTCGGCTCGTCCTTGACCAGGTTGTGGAAGCTCCCGGCCATGAAATCGCGGAACGAACGCCCCGAGACGTCCAGGTACTTGCCGTCGCGGTAGACAAAGTACATCGGCACGTCGAGGAGGTAGTCGACGTAGCGCTCGAAGCTCATGTCGGGTTCGAAGACGAAGGGCAGGATGCCGCAGCGGTCAGGGTCGGTGTCGGTCCAGATGTGGCTGCGGAAGGTCTGGAAGCCGTTGGGCTTGCCCTCGGTGAAGGGCGAGTTGGCGAAAAGAGCGGTCGCGATCGGCTGGAGCGCGAGGCTGACCCGGAACTTCCGGATCATGTCGGCCTCGTCGGCGAAGTCGAGGTTCACCTGCACGGTACAGGTGCGGGTCATCATGTCGAGGCCGAGCGAGCCCTTGGTCGGCATGTAGGCGCGCATGATCTGGTAGCGCCCCTTGGGCATCCACGGGATCTCGTCGCGGCGCCATTTCGGATTGAATCCCAGGCCCATCATGCCGGTGCCGAGCTCCTCGCCGACCACCTTCACCTGGTCCAGATGCTCCTTGGTCTCGTCATAGGTCTGGTGAAGCGTCTCGAGCGGCGCCCCCGACAGCTCGAACTGGCCGCCCGGTTCAAGTGTGATCGCGCCGGCATCCTTGGCGAGCGCGATGGTCTTGCCGTTCTCCTGCACCCGCTCCCAGCCGAAGCGGGTCATGCCGTCGAGCAGCGCGCCGATCCCGTCGGGGCCCTCATAGGGAAGCGGCTTCAGGTCCGACTTCCGGAAGGCGAATTTCTCGTGCTCCGTGCCGATGCGCCAGGCGCTCTTGGGCTTGCTGCCCGCTGCGATGTAATCGACCAGTTGGCGCTTCGATGTGATCGGAG
>CAMDFP010000159.1 GCA_945897335.1 Asaia bogorensis
TCGCCCAACGACGTCGTGGTGAAGTCGGACGGCTCGATCTGGTTCACCGATCCGCCCTACGGCATCCTCACCGACTACGAGGGCAACAAGGGAGCGAGCGAGATCGGCCGCTGCAACGTCTACCGCCTCGATCCGCGCTCGGGCGCCGTCGACGCCGTGATCGACGACATGGATCGCCCGAACGGCATCGCCTTCAGTCCGGACGAGACCAAGCTATACGTCGCCGATACCGGCCGCACCGAAGGAGACGAGGGCGCGCCGAACATCCGCGTCTACGACGTGGTCGGAGGCAAACGGGCGAAGAAGGGTCGGTTGTTCGTCAAGCTTGCCCCCGGCCTTTCCGACGGCTTCCGCTTCGATACCGACGGCAATCTCTGGACCTCCGCCGGCGACGGGATCCATTGCTATACGGAGGCGGGAAAGCTCATCGGCAAGGTCAGGGTGCCGGAGACGGTCTCTAACCTCTGCTTCGGCGGGCCGAAGCGGAACCGCCTCTACATCACCGCGACCACGTCGCTCTACGCCGTCTTCGTCGGCGCCAACGGCGCGCAGACGCCCTAGAGCCAGCCTTTTCGGCGGAAAAAGACGAAGGGCAGGACGGCCGAGAGCGCCATCAGCAGCAGGGCGAGCGGATAGCCGAACGGCCAGTCCAGCTCCGGCATGTGCTTGAAGTTCATGCCGTAGATGCTGGCGACCAGCGTCGGCGGCATGAACGCGACCGCAGCGACGGTGAACAGCTTGATGATGTTGCTCTGCTCGATGTCGATCATCCCCAGCGTCGCGTCCTGGAGGAAGGCGATCTTGTCGGCGAGGAACGAGTCGTGGTCGGCGAGCGAATGCACGTCGCGCATCAGGGTCTCGATATGCTCCTTCCCCTCCTTGCTGCAGGCCGGTTGCGTGCTGAGAAAGAGCAGCAGCCGGCTCAGGCCCAGCAGGCTTTCGCGCGCCTTGGTCGCGAGGTCGCCGGCACGGCCGACGCGTTGCAGGATCTCCTGCAATCCGCCGTGGACGCGGGCGGCTCCTGCCGGCTTCCGGAAGATGTCCGCGGAGATCGCGTCGATCTCGGCGGCCGCTCCCTGCAGGATGTCGGCGAGCCGGTCGGTGACCTGCTCCAGCAGCCCGATCAGCGCCTGCTCGGGTGAGGTCGCGAGCTCGGGGCTGCGCAGAATGCGTCTCGCAAACATGCCGAAGGGCTGCGGATCGACATAGCGCAGTGTCACCGCCGCCGTCTGAGCCAGAATGAAGGTGACGGCGGCGCTCTCGGGCTCGGTCGCCGCCTTGTTGACGACCGGCATCGTCATGAACAGCGCGTTGCCTTCGGCGTAGAGGCGGCTCGATTCCTCGATCTCCTGCATTTCCTCGCGGGTCGGAACGTCGATCGCGAGGAGCCGCTCGACCTGCGCCTCCTCGGCGGACGTCGGCTCCAGCATGTCGATCCAGACGGTCGCAGACACGGGCAGGTCGGAAGGACCGTGGACGGCCGTCTGCGTCAGCCTGTCGCCAACGCGGTGGTAGAAGGTGAGCATGGCGCCTCCGACATCTGGGCCGCAGCTGCGGTACGCGGCCGGATGACAGGCGTCAACGGTCTTCGGTCACGCCGGTTGCGCCGGCATCCCGCTATTGACGCCGCTGCCGCCAAGCAAGGTTGCTTGACGCTGCCGTCCTCGACGGGCAGCATTTCGCATCATGCCGCGACAGCCGGCACCGAAATGCAACAGGGGGACGTGATGAAGGCCATTCTTGGCATCGCCGCGGCGGCAATCCTGGTCGTCCAGGCCGCGAGCGCGCAGACGGTGAAATGGGACCTGCCGGCGGGTTATCCGGCGGGCAACTTCCACTCAAAGAACCTGGTGCAGTTCGCCGACGACGTGAAGGCGGCGACCAGCGGCAAGCTCGAGATCACCGTCCATGCCGGCGCGTCCTTGTTCAAGGTGCCGGAGATCAAGCGCGCGGTGCAGACCGGCCAGGCGCAGATCGGCGAACTGCTGATGGTCGTTCTCGAGAACGAGGACGCCTTCTTCGGTATCGACAACGTGCCCTTCCTCGCCACCTCCTTCGCCGCGGCGAAGAAGCTCTGGGCCGTCAGCCGTGCCGGCACCGAGAAACGCCTCGCCGCGCAGGGGATGCACGTCCTCTACGCCGTCGCCTGGCCGCCGCAGGGCTTCTATTCGCCGAAGCCGCTGGAGAAGATCGAGGACCTGAAAGGCCTCAAATTCCGCTCCTACGGCGCCTCGGCAGATCGTCTGGGCGAGCTTTCGGGCATGCAAGTGACCACCATCCAGGCGGCCGAGCTCGGCCAAGCCTTCGCCACCGGCCGGGTGAACTCGATGATCTCTTCCGGCGCCACCGGCTACGACACCAAGCTCTGGGAGTTCGTGAAACACTTCTATGACGTCCAGGCCTGGCTGCCGAAGAACATGATCATCGTGAACGACAAGGCATGGACTTCTCTCGACGCCGCCACGCGGGATGCCGTGACCAAGGCGGCGGCAACGGCGGAAACCCGGGGCTGGGCCGAAAGCGAGAAGCTCACCGGCTTCTACCTCGAGGAATTCAAGAAGAACGGCATGAACGTCGGCGTGCCGGGCCCGGCTCTCAGGGACGGCTTCAAGAAGATCGGCGAGGAGCTGTCGAAGGATTGGCTGAAGCGTGCCGGCCCGGACGGCCAGGCGGCGATCGACGCCTTCCGCAAGGGCTGAGACGGATCAGAGTCCCCGGCGGTGCGGCCGGTCCTCGACCGGGTCTATGACGGCTGCGCCTATGCGGCGGGGCTGTTCCTGGTCCTCATCCTGGTTTTCACGCTGCTCGGGGTCGCGGGCGGGATCTTCGATTTCTACGTCCGCGGCACCGACGCGTTCGCCGGCTACTGCATGGCCGCGTCGTCCTTCCTCGCCCTCGCGCACACCTTCCGCAAGGGCGAGCACATCCGTGTGACGCTGATCCTGCAGCAGCTCTCGGGCCGGCCTCGGCGCTGGTTCGAGCTCGCCTGCCTCGCCATCGGCGCGGTGCTGGCGGGGGCCTTCGCCGCCTATGCGGCGAAGATGGTCTGGTGGTCCTATGCCTTCAACGACGTCTCCGCCGGCAACGACAGGACGCCGCTCTGGATCCCGCAGATCGGCATGGCGGCAGGGGGCCTGGTTCTGTTCGTCGCCATGGTCGACGAACTGATCCAGGTCGCCCAAGGGAAGGACCCGTCGGTGGCGTCCTCTGCCGACGAACCGGCGCATATCGAGTAGTCGGGGATGGAACAGCTCCTCATCTCGATCTTCCTCATCGTCGCCCTCCTCGCCGTGCTCGCCAGCGGGCTCTGGATCGGGCTCGGCCTGATGGCGACGGGCTGGATCGCGATGGAGCTGTTCACCCAGCGACCGGCCGGCGATGCCATGGTCACCACCATCTGGGGCGCGTCCTCGAGCTGGACGCTGACCTCGCTGCCGATGTTCATCTGGATGGGCGAAATCCTGTTCCGCACCAAGCTCAGCGAGAATATGTTCCTGGGCTTGTCGCCCTGGATGCAGCGGCTGCCCGGGCGCCTGCTCCATACGAACATCGTCGGCTGCACGATCTTCGCCGCGATCTCCGGCTCCTCGGCCGCCACCTGCGCCACTATCGGCAAAATGACGATTCCGGAGCTGCGTAAGCGCGGCTATCCGGAGACCCTGATCGTCGGCACGCTGGCCGGGGCCGGCACGCTCGGCCTCCTGATCCCTCCCTCGATCATCATGATCGTCTATGGCGTCGCTGCGGACCAGTCGATCGCCCAGCTGTTCATCGCCGGTGTGATCCCGGGCCTTATGCTGTCGGCCATGTTCATGGCCTATGTCGTGGTCTGGGCGCTCATCTACCCCTCAAAGGTGCCGAAGCCGGACGGCACGCCGGGATTTCTGGAAAAGATCTACGCCTCCCGGCACCTGATTCCCTCGGTCTTCCTCATCGTCATGGTCCTGGGATCGATCTATTCCGGGATCGCGACGGCGACCGAGGCGGCGGCGATGGGCGTCGTCGGGGCGCTGCTCCTCTCGCTCGTCCAGGGCTCGCTGACGCGCGAGACCTTCATGGCCAGCCTGCTCGGCGCCACGCGCCTTTCCTGCATGATCGCCCTGATCCTAGCCGGAGCGGCGTTCCTGACCCTGGCGATGGGCTATACCGGGTTGCCGAGGAAGCTGGCCGAGTGGATCAGCTCGATGGCCCTCTCGCCCTATGCCCTGATCGCCGCTCTGACGGTCTTCTACGTCATCCTCGGCTGCTTCCTCGACGGCATCTCGATGGTGGTTTTGACCATGGCTGTGGTCCTGCCGATGATCCAGGCGGCGGGTCTCGATCTCGTCTGGTTCGGGATCTTCATCGTCCTCGTGGTCGAGATGGCGCAGATCACGCCTCCGGTCGGCTTCAACCTGTTCGTGCTCCAGGGCATGACCGGCCACCAGATCACCTATATCGGCCGGGCGGCGCTGCCGTTATTCCTGCTGATGGTCGTCGCCGTGGCGATGATCACCGTCTGGCCGGAAATCGTCACTTTCCTGCCCAACAGGATGCTGCGCGGCTGAACTAATCTGCTAACATTGTCAAAACCGTCGTCAGGCGACTCGCAATGGCAGGTTCGGATCGGGCTCGGGGGGCACACGCCTCCGGGTGGTTGGCGCTCATTCTCGCGACCCTTGTCGGGGGTGCGGCGGTGCTTCCCCCGCTGGCGATCGCACAGGACCTGAGATTCTTCCGCCTCGGCACCGGTCCTTCCAACGGCACCTCCTATCCGATCGGCGAGCTGATCGCCGGCGCCATCTCCAATCCTCCGGGCAGCCGGGAATGCGAGAAGGGCGGCAGCTGCGGCGTCCCCGGCCTGATCGCCGTCGCCCAGTCGACCGCCGGCTCGGTCGGCAATGTAGAGGCGATCGGCAAGGGCGCGCTCGACGGCGCCCTCGTCCAGGCCGACGTCGCTTTCTGGGCCTATTACGGTGCCGGCATCTACACGCCGGGCGGCGCTATCCGCGATCTCCGCGCCGTCGCCAACCTGTTCCGGGACTCGATCCACCTGGTGGCCCGGATCGACTCCAATGTCGGCTCGGTCGCCGACCTCAAGGGCAAACGGGTCGCCATGGGCGAACCCGGATCGGGCACGCTGGTCGATGCCCAGCTCGTCATCAAGGCGTTCGGCCTCAAGGAGGCCGACATGCGGCCGGCATATCTCAAGACCGACCTGGCGATCGACCAGATGGTCGAGGGCAAGCTCGACGCCATCTTCCTGGTCGGCATGGCGCCGAGCCCCGAGATCGCCGAGCTGGCCGAGCGCCTGCCGATCCGGGTCGTGCCGATCACCGGCGCCGAGATCGAGGAGCTGCGCAAGACCACGCCGTTCTTCGTCGAGACCGCCATCCCCGGCGGCCTCTACAAGGGTGCCGACCAGCCGACGCCGACGCTCGGCATCGGCGCGCTGCTGGTGGTTTCGGCCAAGGTGAGCGAGGACACGGTCTTCGGGCTCACCCGGGCGCTCTGGCACAAGTCGACGCGGGCGGCTCTGGACTCCGGCCCGCCGGCGGGAAAGCGCATCCTGCTCGAATCGGCGCTGCAGGGCGTGCCGATCCCGCTGCATGCGGGTGCGGAGCGCTACTACCGCGAAAACAAGATGATGGACTGACTTGCCCGTGGCGGTCGCCGCGGGTAGGTAGCGCCGCCAGACGCCCGGAGCCATGCCCATGACCCTCGATCTCGTCCGCCCCGTCCGGGCGCTCCTTTCGGTTTCCGACAAGGCCGGCCTGATCGATCTCGGGCGTGCGCTCGCCGCCCGCGGGGTCGAGCTGCTCTCAACCGGCGGCACCGCCAAGGCGCTGTCTGATGCCGGCCTCAAGGTGATCGAGGTTGCCGACTACACCGGATCGCCTGAGATGCTGGACGGGCGGGTGAAGACGCTGCACCCGAAGGTCCATGGCGGGTTGCTCGGGCGCCGCGACCTTGCCGACCATCGTTCCCAGATGGACACCCACAAGATCCCGCCGATCGACGTGCTGGTGGTGAACCTCTATCCGTTCGAGTCGACGGTTGCTGCCGGCAAGCCGTTCGCCGACTGCATCGAGAACATCGACATCGGCGGCCCGGCGATGATCCGCTCGGCGGCGAAGAACCACGACGCGGTCGTGGTCCTCACCGACCCCGCCCAATACGCCGAGCTGACTGCCGAGCTGGATGGCCATGACGGCGCGACCACGCTCGTCTTCCGCCGTCGCCTCGCCGGCCAGGCCTATGCGCGAACCGGCTCCTATGACGCGGCGATCTCGTCCTGGATGGCGGGCGAGCGGAAAGACACCTTCCCCGAACGCCTGGTGGTGGCGGGAAGGCGCGTCGAGGTGCTGCGCTACGGCGAGAACCCGCACCAGGAGGCGGCATTCTACACGACATCGGAGCGGCGGCCTGGCGTCGCTACCGCGCGCCAAGTGCAGGGCAAAGAGCTCTCCTACAACAACCTCAACGACACGGATGCCGCCTTCGAGCTCGTCGCCGAGTTCGAGCGGCCGGCCATCGTCATCGTCAAGCACGCCAATCCGTGCGGCGTCGCCGTCGCCGATACGCTGGCGGAGGCCTATCGTCGTGCCTTCGCCGCCGATCCGGTCAGCGCCTTCGGCGGCATCATCGCCGCCAATAAGCCGCTCGATGCCGCGACGGTGGACGCGATCGGCAAGCTCTTCGCCGAGGTGATCATCGCTCCCGATGCCGATCCCGCGGCGCTTGCCGGGCTCGAGAAGAAGACCCAGCTTCGCCTGCTGCTCGCCGGCGGCGTTCCCGACCCCCTTCAGCCGGGGCTTCTGGTCAAGTCGCTGGCCGGCGGATTGCTGGTTCAGGGCCGCGACATCGGCCGCACGCTCGCGACCGATGCGAAGGTCGTGACCAAGCGCGCGCCGACCGCGAAGGAGATGGACGATCTCCTCTTCGCCTTCACCGTCTGCAAGCATGTGAAGTCTAACGCGATCGTGCTGGCGAAGGACGGTCGTACGGTCGGCGTCGGCGCCGGACAGATGAGCCGCGTCGACTCCGCGCGGCTCGCGGCGATGAAGGCATCTGAGATGGCGGCCGCCGTGGGCGAGCCGCAGAGCCGCGGCATCGGTTCCGTCGTCGGGTCGGATGCCTTCTTCCCCTTCGCCGACGGGTTGATCGCCTGCGCCGAGTCGGGCGCGACCGCAGTGATCCAGCCCGGCGGCTCCAAGCGCGATGATGAGATCATCGCCGCCGCTGACGAGCGCAACATCGCCATGGTCTTCACCGGCAAGCGCCACTTCCGGCACTAGGCACTCCGCACTAAGAGCGCGTGGCGGCCTTCAGTGCGTGATCGACCACCTTCCGCATCACCGACGGCAGCGCCTCCTCGCCCAGGCGCTCGATCGCGATCCAGCTTCCTGACACCAGCTGCGGCTCGGCGATGCGGGCGGCGGCGACCGTCAGCTCCAGGTGAAAATGGGTGAAGGTGTGTTTCACGAGGCCGGGCAGTCGGCGCCAGGCGGCCGGCGCCGGGGCCAGCGCCATCATCTGGTCGACCGGGTAGGCCTCGCCCCGCCAGTCGGTAGTCGGCAGCTCCGTCATCCCGCCGAGCAGGCCGCGCTCCGGGCGCTTCCTCAGCAGCACGGATCCGTCGGCCCTGGTGGCGAAATAGACGATGCCGTGCCGGATCGGCCGCTCGGGCTTCGGCGTGCGTGCCGGAAGGTCCTCGGCGATGCCGCGCGCCCGCGCGCGGCAGGGCTCGGCCAGCGGGCAGAGGATGCAGCGGGGCTTGGCCGGGGTGCAGACGGTCGCACCCAGGTCCATCATCCCTTGAGCGAAGTCGCCGGCGCGGCGCTTCGGCGTCAGCGACCGCGACAGTTCGGCGATGCGCCGCTTCGCCCGCGGCATCGGGTCCTCGACGGCGAAGAGTCGCGCCACTACCCGCTCGATATTGCCGTCGACCGGCATGGTCGCCCGGTCGAAGGCGATCGCGGCGATGGCGGCAGCGGTATAAGGGCCGATGCCTGGCAGCCGAAGGAGCGCGGCCTCGGTCGAGGGGAAGCTGCCGCCGGGCAGCGCCGCGACGGCGCGGGCGCAGGCATGCAGATTGCGGGCGCGAGCGTAGTAGCCGAGCCCCGCCCAGGCCCTCAGAACGTCGTCGAGCTCGGCGGCGGCCAAGTCCCGGACGGTCGGCCAGCGCTTCAGGAAGTCGAGGAAATAGGGGATGACCGTCTTCACCACGGTCTGCTGCAGCATGATCTCGCTGAGCCAGACGCCGTAGGGATCGGCAGTCTGGCCGGGCTTGGCGCGCCAGGGCAAGTCCCGCCGGTGGCGATCGTACCAGGCGAGCAGTGCTTGGGTGATGACGGTCGGCTCCATCGCCGGAGTAATATAGGGCCATGAGCCAGGAAGACGCCCCCCGGCGCGGCGGCATGCGGGCCGTCGGCGCTTCCCTGCCGGCGGCGACCAAGGGCGCGGTCGCCAGGCGCGGCTTTGCCGAGGCGCGCCTCCTCCTCGATTGGCCCACGATCGTCGGCGAGACCATGGCCCGCCACACGCTGCCCGAGCGGCTTGCGCGGCCACGCGGTGAGGGCGGCGGCGTGCTGCATGTGCGGGTCGCGGGCGCCTTCGCGCTCGAACTCCAGCACCTTGAGCCGGCGGTGATCGAGCGCATCAACGCTCATTTCGGCCATGCCGCGGTCACCCGGCTGAAGATGACCCAGGGCCTGCCGGCCGGGTCGGTGAAGCCCCGCCGGCGGCCGAAACCGCTCGGCGCCGCGGCCGAGACTGCGCTCGCCGCCACTGTCGAGAGAATCGGGGACGACCGACTCAAGCAGGCACTGGCCCGACTAGGCCGTGCGATTCTGGCAGAGGAGCCAAAGGCTTAACGCGCCGGTTGCCCGGCTCGGACGGCGGGTCCTATAGTGCCGGCCCGCCGCAAGGCCTCGGATTTTTAGAAGGGATTTCGACGTGCTACGCCGGTCATTCCTCGCCGCCGCCATCGCGGCCGCCGCCGTCGCTCCCACCCTCGCCCTCGCTCAAGAGATCTCGTTCGAGAAGGCGATGGCCGAGCGCGTCCTCGGCAAGGCCGACGCGCCGATCACCATCATCGAATACGCGTCCCTGACCTGCCCGCATTGCGCGCGCTTCAGCAAGGAGACGCTGCCCAAGCTCAAGGCCGCCTATGTCGACACCGGCAAGGTGAAGCTGATCTACCGCGACTTCCCCTTCGACGGACTGGCGCTCCGTGCCGCGGCTCTGGCGCGTTGCGCCCCGTCGGAGCGCTACTTCGCGGTGATCGACACGCTGTTCCAGCAGCAGGAGGTCTGGAGCCGGGCGAAGGACCCGCTGGTCGCGCTCGGCAACATCGGCAAGCTCGCCGGCATGAGCCAGGCGACGGTCGACGCCTGCTTCAAGGACACCAAGTTGATGGACGCGATCGTCCAGATCCGGCTCGATGCCGAGAAGACGCATGACGTCGAGTCGACGCCGACCTTCATCGTCAACGGCAAGAAGCTGACCGGCGACATGGGCGGCGCGCAGCCCTTCGAGTCCCTCGACAAATATCTCAAAGCGCTCCCGGGTGGCGCGTGATCGCGTCCCGTCTCTCGTTCAAGGCTTAATTCATTGCAGTTCGTCAGCATCCGGCTTTCCGGCTTCAAATCCTTCGTCGACCAGACCGATGTGCCGATCGAACCCGGCTTGACCGGCGTCGTCGGCCCGAACGGCTGCGGCAAGTCCAACCTCGTCGAAGCGCTCAAATGGGTGATGGGCGAGACTTCCGCCCGCCAGATGCGCGGCGACGAGATGGACGACGTCATCTTCAAGGGCACGGCCTCGCGCCCGACCCGGAACCTGGCCGAGGTCGGCCTCACGCTCGACAACCAGGCGAAGCGGGCCCCGGCGCTGTTCAATGACGCTGACCAGCTGGAGATCAGCCGGCGGATCGAGCGCGGCCATGGCTCGGTCTATCGCGTCAACGGCAAGGAAGTGCGCGCCCGCGACGTCCAGACCCTGTTCGCCGACGCGGCGACCGGTGCGCATTCGGCGGCGCTGGTGAGCCAGGGCCGCATCACCCAGCTGGTCAACGCGAAGCCGCAGGACCGACGCCTGCTGCTGGAAGAGGCGGCCGGCATCTCCGGCCTGCATTCGCGCCGGCACGAGGCGGAGCTCCGTCTTCGCGCCGCCGAGCAGAACCTCGCGCGCCTCGAGGACGTGCTGATCGCGCTCGACGGCCAGCTCCACGGCCTGAAGCGGCAGGCTCGCCAGGCGACCCGCTACCGCAACATCGGCGAGCAGCTGCGCAAGGTCGAAGCCCAGCTCGCCCATGTGCGCTGGATCAAGGTGACGTTGCTGCGCCAGGCCGCCGACCAGGCGCTGGCCGAATCCGACCGCGAGGTCGGCGCGCTGACCGGCGTCGCCGCCGAGGCCGCCACCCGCCAGGCGGAGATCGCCGCCGGCCTGCCGGCGCTGCGCAGCGCCGAGGCCGAGACGATCCAGCGGCTCGACCAGGCCCGCCGAGCCGAGGCCGAGGTCGCCGCGGAAGAGCGCCGCGTCGCCGAGGCGCGCCAGGAGGCGGAGAGCCGGCGCACCGAGATCGCCACCGACATGGGCCGCGAGCAGGCGCTGGCCGAGGACGCCCGCGCCAGCCTGACCCGCCTCGACCAGCATCGCTCCGCGCTCGAAGCCGAGCAGGCGGGCGAGGGCGAGGCCCGGGCCGAGGCCGAGGCGCGGTTGCAGGCCGCAGCCGCCGTCAGCGAGGCGGGCGAGGCCTTCGTTGCCGAGCGCAGCCAGCAGCTCGCCGCCGACGAGGCACGCCAGTCCCAGCTCGACCGCCAGGCGCGCGATCTCGACCAGCGGCTCGGCCGCATCGCCCAGGAGATCGAGCAGGTCGCGGCCGAGAAGACGCGACTGGAGGAAGAGGCGGGTAGCGAGCGCCAGCTCACGCTCGCCCTCGACACCGTCCAGGAGGCGGAAGCGAAGGCCGAGTCCGACCGCCTCGCCGCCGAACGCGCCGACGAGCACCGCCAGTCCGCTGTCGCCGATGAGACTCGCCGCCGCGAAGTGCTGCAGGCGATCGAAGCGCGCCTGACCAAGATCACCGCCGAGATGTCGGCCCTCTCCGAGCTGCTGGCCTCCGGCGCTGCCGGCGACCTGCCGCCGGCCGTCGACGCGCTCCAGGTCGATCCCGGCTACGAGGCTGCACTCGGTGCCGCGCTGGGCGACGAC
>CAMDFP010000160.1 GCA_945897335.1 Asaia bogorensis
CGTAATAGTCGAGGAAGAACAGCGGTTCCGCACCTTGGACGACCAGGTCGTTGACGCACATGGCGACCAGATCGATTCCGAGCGTATCCGGCCGCGCCGCCTCGATCGCGATCTTGACCTTGGTGCCGACGCCATCGGTGGAGGCGATCAGGATCGGATCCCGATACCCCGCGGCGCGCAGGTCGAAGGCGGCTCCGAATCCGCCGATCTCGCCGTCGGCGCCGGGCCGACGGGTCGCGCGGGTGAGGGGCTTGATCGCCTCGACCAATGCATTGCCGGCGTCGATGTCGACGCCGGCGTCCTTGTAAGTCTTGGCGCTTATGGTGTCCTCGCGCTCGCCACGGTATAAGCGGGCGGCCAGAAGATAGACGAACGCGGACACATTGCAATGGTACGAGCCGGTCTCTTCCGTCTGGTCATGGCGGCGCTGCTCGCCCTTGCAGGGCCCGCAGTCGCGCAGGCGCCGGCCGCCGGCCAGGACGACATCTTCACCGTCTCCGACGTCGCCGTGGACGTCACCGACGCGACCGCCTCGCAGGCGCGCGAGAAGGCCCTTCTCGAGGGCCAGCGTCAGGCCTTCCTGAAGCTGATGCAGAGGCTGGCGACCGACACCAACGTCCGCCCGCCGCGCCTGGACGAGGCGACGATGGCCACGCTCGTCCGCTCGATCGACGTCGCCAACGAGCGCACGTCGGCGGTCCGCTACCTCGCAACGCTCACCGTCCGCTTCAATCCGGCCGCCGTCCGCGACGTGCTGGGCTCGGCCGGCGTCGCCTTCACCGAGACCAAGGCGAGGCCGGTCCTGGTGGTCCCCGTCTATTCGGTGAGAGGCAGCATCATCCTGTTCGACGACCGCAATCCCTGGCGCGAGGCCTGGGCCCGAAGGCCGGCGCGCGACACCCTGGTTCCGCTGGTGGTGCCGCTCGGCGATCTTCGCGACATCGGAGACCTCGACGCCAAGCAGGCAATGGCCGGCGACACGGCGAAGCTGGAGGCGATCGCGCGGCGCTACGGCGCCGTCGAGGCCGTCGTGGCGGTGGCCGCGGTCAGCCTGGATGCCATCACCTCGAAGCCGACGGTGGCGCTGACCGTTACCCGGCATTCGGGCGACTTGGAGACGACGCTGGTGGATTCGTTCACCGGCGAGTCGGCCGACCAGGCCGAAGCCTTGCTTGCCAAGGCGGTCGACTGGGTCGAGCGTGAGCTCGAGCGCCTGTGGAAGTCCGAGAACGCGATCGATCCGGGCCAGGGCGAGCGCCAGATCACGCTCGCCGTCCCCATCAACAGCCTCGCCGAGTGGACTGAGATCCGCCGCCGCCTCTCCGGCATCGGCCTGATCCAAAAGGCCGAGGTGGTACAACTCACCCGGCAGGAGGGGCGCATCGCCGTCACCTTTTCCGGCGAGACCGGGCAGCTCAGGTCGGCGCTGGCCCAGCGCGACCTGGAGCTGGTCGAAGGCGCGAGCGAGTCCGTCCTGAGGTTGACTGGTCCGGTCCGGCGATGACGCTGGCGCTGCTGAGCTTTCTGCCCAATCTCGTCACGCTCGCCCGCCTCCTGGCGGTACCGCTGGTCGTCTGGCTGATCCTCACCGGCCAGTGGATGCCGGCCTTCTGGTCGTTCTTCGCCGCCAGCATCACCGACGGCCTGGACGGCTTCCTCGCCCGCAGCCTGGATGCGCGCTCGCAGCTCGGGGCCTATCTCGACGCCATCGCCGACAAGGCCCTGCTGGTCTCCGTCTTCATCACGCTCGGCCAGGCGGGCCAGATCCCGCTCTGGCTGGTGATCGTCGTGGTGTCGCGCGACGTGCTGATCGTGGGCGGCGTGCTCATGCTCCACACCCTCGACCAGACGCCGGCGATGGCGCCGATTCTGATCAGCAAGGCGAACACGGTGGCGCAGCTGCTCCTGGCAGGTGTCGTGCTCGCCGACATCGGGCTCGGCATCGTCGCCCCCGGGGTGGTGCCGGCGCTGGTGCTGCTGGTGACGGTGACCACGGTCGCCTCCGGTGCCGCCTACCTGATCGGCTGGGGCCGCGGCCTCGTTCGCGGCTGATCCGAATGGAAGAAGCCCGCTCGCGCACCCTCACCTGGCTCGTCGCGATTGCGGCCGCGATCTTCGTCCTCTATCAGCTGCGCGACGTCCTGATGCCCTTCGCCGCCGGCTTTGCCGTCGCCTACATCCTGGATCCGCTGGTCAATCGCCTGGCGAGGCTCAGGCTCGGACGGGGGATCGCTGCGGCGCTGGCGCTGCTCATCTTCTTCGTCGTCTGCCTCGGCTTGATGCTGATGATCGCGCCGGTGCTGAAGGCGCAGATCGCGACATTCGCCCAGCGCCTGCCGGGATACATCGAGCGCCTGCGGACGGCGCTGGAGCCCTTGTTCGAGCTGATCAAGTCGCAGGCCGGCGAGCAGGATCTGAAGGAACTCTCCTCGCTGCTGGGATCGCATGCGGGCGAGGCGCTGGCCTGGGTCGGCACCGTGCTGGCCAGCCTGCTTTCGGGCGGGGCCGCGATCGCCAACCTGCTCTCGCTCCTGTTCATCACTCCGGTCGTCGCCTTCTATCTGCTGCGTGACTGGCCCCGCATCGTCGAATGGATCGACCAGCGGCTGCCGCGCACCGAGGCGGCGACGATCCGTTCGCAATTCGCCGCGATCGACCGGACGCTGGCCGGCTTCGCCCGCGGCCAGGCCCTGGTCTGCCTGGCGCTGGGGGCTTTCTATGCGGTCGGCCTGACGCTCGCCGGTCTCGACTTCAGCCTGCTCATCGGCTTCTTCGCCGGCTTGGCTTCCTTCATCCCGATCGTCGGGGCTCTGGGTGGCGGCGTGCTGGCGATCGGACTCGCCTGGATCCAGTTCGGCAGCCTGGGGCCGGTCGCCCTGGTCGCCGTGGTGTTCGTGGTCGGCCAGGCCCTGGAAGGCAACGTGCTGACCCCGAAGCTGGTCGGCGACCGGGTGGGACTGCACCCGGTCTGGGTGATCTTCGCGCTGATGGCTGGCGGCGCCTCGTTCGGGTTTCTCGGCCTCCTGCTCGCGGTTCCGGTCGCTGCCGCCATCGGCGTGCTGGTACGTTTCGCCATCGAACGCTATCTCGCCAGCCCCTTCTACCGCGGCCCCGACAGATGAGGGCCAGGGGATGACCGCCGGCCCGACGGGAACCGGGCCGAGCCAGCTGGTCCTCGGCCTCTCCCATCGTCCGGCGCTCGGCCGCGACGATTTCCTGGTCGCCTCGTCCAATGCCGAGGCCGTGGCCTGGCTCGACCGCTGGCCGGACTGGCCGGCGACCGCGCTCGCCCTTCACGGGCCGGCGGGGGCGGGCAAGAGCCATCTCGCCCAGGTCTGGCGCCGACGCTCGGGCGCAGCCGAGGCGGCCGGTGAGGGACCTCTCGATCCGCCCGCCCTGGCGGCGGCGGGCGCGGTCGTCCTCGATCTCGGCGACGCGGCATCGCCGGGCGCGGAGCGGCCGGTCCTGCATCTCTACAATCTGCTGGCCGAGCGCCGAGGGCACCTGCTGCTGGTCGGGCGCGAGCCGCCGGCCCGCTGGCCGATCGAGCTTCCCGACCTTCGCTCGCGCCTTGCGACCGCGCCGGCCGTGGCTCTGCTGCCGCCCGACGACGAACTTCGGGCGGCGGTGATGGTCAAGCTCTTCGCCGATCGCCAGATCCGTGTCGAGGCCGAGGTGGTGAGCTATCTTCTGCAGCGGCTCGACCGGTCCTTCGCCGCCATCGGCCAGGCGGTCGCCGCTCTCGACGAGGCGGCGCTCGCCGAGCGCCGGCCGATCACCGTTCCGCTCGCCCGCGCGGTCCTCGCGCGGCTGGTGCAACCCGAACTGGAGTTCTGACCATGGACATGGGCATCGCCGGACGTCGCGCGCTGGTCTGCGCCGGATCGAAGGGCCTCGGGCGAGGCTGCGCCGAGGCGCTGGCCCGCGAAGGCGTGATCGTCACCATCACCGCCCGCGGCCAGGAAGCCCTGGAGGCGACCGCGGCGGCGATCCGGGCGGCCGGCGGAAAGGCGACCGCCGTCGCCGGCGACATCACCACGCCCGAGGGCCGCGCCGCGGCGCTCGCCGCCTGCCCGGAGCCGGACATCCTGATCAACAATGCCGGCGGGCCGCCGCCCGGCGACTTCCGCGACTGGACACCCGACGACTGGATGAAGGCGCTCAACGCCAACATGATCACCGCGATCGAGCTGATCAAGGCGACCCTCGATCCGATGATCGCGCGCCGCTGGGGCCGCATCGTCAACATCACCTCGGGCTCGGTCAAATCCCCGATCCCGGTCCTCGGCCTCTCCAACGGCGCCCGCACGGGGCTAACCGGCTTCTGCGCAGGCATCGCCCGCCAAGTGGCCAAGGACGGCGTCACCATCAACGGCCTCCTGCCGGGGCCGTTCGACACTGATCGCCTTCGCTCGGGCATGATCGTGGAAGCCAAGAAGACCGGCCGGCGGCTGGAGGAGATCGCCAAGGAACGCGCCGCCCAGAACCCGTCCCGCCGCTTCGGCACGGCCGCCGAGTTCGGCGCCGCCTGCGCCTTCCTCTGCAGCACCCACGCCAGCTACATCACCGGCCAGAACCTGCTGATGGACGGCGGCGCCTTCAACAGCTCGATCTGAGAGGCGATATGCGCCAGCTTCCCGATCCCTCGACCCTGCCGCCCCGGGTCCGCACCGACGTCGACTTCGACAAGGCGGGCAAACAATTTGGCCATATGCGCGTGCCGCGCGCGCATACCCATTCCGGCCTCGGCGTCATCGGCATCCCGATCGTCTCGATCAAGAACGGCAGCGGCCCCACCTACCTGCTGACCGCCGGCACCCATGGCGATGAGTATGACGGTCAGGTGGCGCTGCTGAACCTGGCGCGCGAGGTCGATCCGGCGAGGGTCCAGGGGAGGATCATCATCGTCCTGTCGCTCGACCTGCCGGCGGTCGAGGTCGGGCACCGGCTCTGCCCCTATGACGGCAAGGACCTCAACCGGGTGTTCCCGGGCAACCGCCTCGGCAGCTTCACCGAGATGCTGGCCGACTACGTCACTCGCGCGCTGCTGCCGATCACCGACTACAACATGGATCTCCATACCGGCGGCACCTATCACGACACCGCCTTCAACACCTGCTCGCACTTCGTCGACGACCCGAAGCAGATGAAGGCAAACATCGACCTCGGCATGGCCTGGGGCGCGCCGTATCACGCGGTGCTGCGCGAGATCGACCATACCAACAGCTTCATGACGACCGCCGACCATCTCGGCGTCCCGGCGCTCAGCTGCGAATTCGGCGGCTTGAGCCGCATCGGCAACGAGTCCCTGGCCGAGATCGAGCGCGGCGTCCGCAACATCCTGAAGTTTCACGGCGTCCTCGACGGCAAGATCGAGGTTCCGGCGACACCGACCAAGCTGGTCGGGGTCAAGGATCCGACCACGGCGCTGGCGTTGGCGCCGCATGGCGGCCTCTTCCACGCCTTCAACAAGGGCGGCGACTGGGTCGAGAAGGGCCAGGAAGCGGGGCGCATCTACGACTTCCACGATCCGTCCCGGCCGCCGACGGTTGTGCGCTATTCGCAGAGCGGCTGCCTCTGGGCCGTCCACACCGGCCCCCGGGTCGAGAGGTTCGACGTGCTGGCGATCGTCATGAACGAGATCGACCGAGCGGAAATCGGAATCTAGGGGTCGGCTCCCATGGTCTTGCCCCGGGGGCGACATGACTTAGTCACATCGGCTGTGATATGGCTAAGGGTCTGGGAAACCACGTCTCGGGTGCTGCCGTGACCGTCCTGACCCAGGCGCACCAGCGGTCAATCGGCCGCGACGCGCCTGAACGCTTCTTCAACCGCGAGCTGTCCTGGTTGGCGTTCAACGCCCGAGTCCTCGAGGAAGCGTTCAATCCGCGCCATCCGCTGCTGGAACGCCTCAGGTTCCTGTCGATCTCGGGTTCGAACCTGGACGAGTTCTACATGGTTCGCGTCGCTGGCCTTCGCGGCCAGGTCGCCGCCGGCATCACGCACCCCTCCCAGGACGGGCTTTCGCCGGCCCGCCAGCTCGACGAGATCAATCGCCACGTCTCCGACCTTGTCAACGACCAGCAGCGCTGCTGGCGCGAGCTGAAGGCCGAGCTCTGCCAGGCCGAATTCTCGGTGATCGAGCCGACGGACCTCTCCTCGGACGAGCGGGCCTGGCTCGACACCTATTTCATGGAGCACGTCTTCCCCGTGCTCACGCCGCTCGCGATCGATCCGGCGCATCCGTTCCCGTTCATTCCGAACCTCGGCTTCGCCATGGCGCTGCAGCTGAAGCGCCCGGATGCCGGGCGCAGCATGCGGGCGCTGGTGCCGCTCCCGGCCCAGATCGGCCGGTTCATCCGCATGCCGGGAAAGGAGATCCGGTTCCTCCGGCTGGAGCATCTGGTCTCTCTCAACCTCAACCGTCTTTTCCCAGGCTTCATCGTCAACGGCGAGGGGGTGTTCCGCATCCTCCGCGACAGCGAGGTCGAGATCGACGAAGAGGCCGAGGACCTGGTCCGGCATTTCGAGTCGGCCCTGAAGCGTCGCCGGCGCGGCAACGTCATCAGGGTCAGCCTGAACGCCTCGATGCCGACCGAGCTCAGGGACTTCGTCGTCGATCAGCTCCGCGTCTATGGCGACCAGGTGTTCACCCTGGACGAGCTGGTCGGCGTCGCCGACCTCCGCCAGCTCATCGCCGTCGACCGCCCCGACCTCCTGTTCAAGCCGTTCAACGCCCGCTTTCCCGAGCGCATCCGCGACTTCGGCGGCGACTGCTTCGCCGCCATCCGCCGGAAGGACATCCTGGTCCACCACCCCTATGAGAGCTTCGACGTGGTGGTGCAGTTCCTGCGTCAGGCCGCCCGCGACCCGGCGGTGATCGCGATCAAGCAGACGCTCTACCGCACCTCGGCGGACTCCCAGATCGTCCAGGCGCTGGTCGAGGCGGCCGAAGCCGGCAAGTCGGTCACTGCCATGGTCGAGCTGAAAGCGCGCTTCGACGAGGAGGCGAACATCCGCTGGGCCCGCGACCTCGAGCGCGCCGGCGCCCAGGTCGTCTACGGCTTCATCGACCTGAAGACCCACGCCAAGGTCTCGCTCGTGGTCCGCCGCGAAGGCACCGGCCTCAAGAGCTACGCCCATTTCGGCACCGGCAACTACCACCCGGTCACCGCGAGGATCTACACCGACCTCTCGTTCTTCACGGTCGATCCGGGCCTCTGCCGTGACGCGGCCAAGGTGTTCAACTACATGACCGGCTACGTCCATCCGGAGAAGATGGAAAAGCTTGTGATCGCCCCGATCGGGCTCCGGTCGACGCTGCTCCAGCTCATCGAGGACGAGATCGCCCATGCGAACGCCGGCAAGCCGGCGGGAATCTGGGCCAAGCTGAACTCCCTGGTCGACCCCGAGATCATCGACGCGCTCTACCGGGCCTCGGCCGCCGGCGTCGCCATCGACCTGGTGGTGCGCGGCATCTGCTGCCTCAGGCCCGGCATCGCCGGGCTCTCGGACAGCATACGGGTCAAGAGCATCATCGGCCGATTCCTTGAGCATGCACGCATCGTCTGCTTCGGCAACGGCCACGGGCTGCCGAGCCGCCATGCCAAGGTCTTCGTCTCCTCCGCCGACTGGATGGGCCGCAACCTCGACGGCCGCGTCGAATCCTTCGTGCCGATCGAGAATCCGACGGTGCACCAGCAGGTGGTCGACCAGATCATGGTCGCGAACCTTCGGGACGAGGCGCAAAGCTGGACCCTGGATGCCGAAGGCGTTTATAGACGGGTCAAGGTCGAGGATCCGGATCAGGCATTCAGTGCGCATACCTATTTCATGACCAACCCCAGTCTATCCGGACGCGGCAGCGCCGGTCGCAAGACGCCGGCGCCACCCAGGCTGGTGCTCAAGCGGTGAGGGGCCCGACGGCGCAGCGGGGACGGCGGCCGAAACCGGTCGGCGTCCTCGATGTCGGTTCGAACTCGATCCGGCTGGTCGTCTTCGAACATGACGGCCGGGCGCCGGTGCCGATCTTCAACGAGAAGGTCCTTTGCGGCCTCGGCCGCGGCGTCGCCACCACGGGCCGTCTCGATGCCGGCTCGATGGCGGATGCGCATCGCAACCTGGCGCGCTTCGCCGGCGTGGCCAAGGCTATGGGGGTCGGCCGCCTGACCGCGGTGGCGACCGCCGCGGTACGCGAAGCGGAGAACGGCCGGGACTTCGTCGACGAGGTCCGGAAGGCGACCGGCATCCGGCTCCGCATCCTCTCCGGCGAGGAGGAAGCCCGGACCTCGGCGCTCGGCGTTCTTTCTGGAAATCCAGATGCGGATGGCGTGATGGGCGACCTCGGCGGCGCCAGCCTGGAACTCGTCGACATCGCGGGCGGCCGGACCCATGCCCAGGCGACGCTGCCGCTCGGTCCGCTGGCGCTCTCCGAACTCGCCGGCGGCGCGCTGAGCAAGGCGGGGGCGGTGGTCGCCGAGCACCTGACCCGGGTCCCCTGGCTCGACCGTCTGCGGGGTCGCGACCTCTACCTCGTCGGCGGATCCTGGCGGGCGCTGGCGCGCGTCCACATGGCGATGACCGACTATCCGCTCAAGGTCATCCACGCCTATACGATCGAGGCCCGCGCCGCGCATGCCTTCCTGCAGCGGCTGCCCCGCCTCGGCAAGGCGCAGCTGAAGCGCATCCCGGGCGTCACCCGCCGGGTCGACGCGCTGCTCTGGGCCAGCCTGCCGCTGGCCGAGGTGGTCCGCGTCGGGCGACCGCGCCGGCTGGTGTTCTCGTCCTACGGCCTCCGTGAGGGCTGCCTCTTCGACCAGCTCGGCCCGGCTGCCCGGCGGAAGGACCCGCTGATTGCCCATGCCGAGGAGTTGGCGTCCAGGCAGGCCCGGTTCGCCCCCAATCCCGACGAGGTCCTGGCCTGGCTGGCGCCGATCCTCCCGCCCGCCTTCTCCGATCGCCTCGCCCGCGCCGCTGTACTGCTGGGCGATATCGGCTGGCAGGACCACCCCGACTACAGGGCCGAGCACGCCTTCTGGCGCATCCTCAGGCTGCCTGCGGTCGCGATCGAGCATCGCGAGCGGGCGCTCCTCGCGCTCACCGACCATGTCCGCTACCACGGCCACATCGAAGGCGAACTCGCGGCCTCGGTCCGCCGGCTGCTCGGCCCCGGCGATACCGGAGCGGCCCTGACCCTCGGCCTGGCGCTCCGTCTCGCCTACACTCTGGCCGGCGGCGACTCCCGCGCGCTTGCCGATATCCGGCTCGCCATTGAGGGCCGGACCCTCTCCCTCAGCCTTCGCGGCGAGCGTCGTGCGCTCGCTGGCGACGTTGTCGGCAGGCGCCTCGACGCGCTCTCATCTGCTCTCGGAAAGAAGAGTAAAATCAAATAATTGCATGTCAAAGTTCAGTTTTTACCTGAATAATCATCCGGCTGGTAGCTTGGTCACCATCGGTGACATCCTGCAACCGGTCGCCGCCGGCCTCGCCGAGGCGGGCCACTCGGTCCAGTACGAGAACCGGTTCTTCTACAACCGCCCGGTCGTGAATCTGATCGTCGAGTTCTTCGCCGACGACGTCTTCGTCGAGAGCCTGCTCGAGCATAAGCGCAGCCTCGGGCCGGATTTCGTCTTCGGCGTGCTGGTGACCGAGGACATCACCGATCCGTCGGTAATGGAAAACCCCTCCTTTCCCAACCGGCGGAAGAACCTCCGCCGTGTGCTCGAGGTCGCCGACTTCGTCTGGTCTCTGGTGCCGGTCGGCGACTACACGCGCTTCGTCCCCGATCCGGCCCGCGTCGCCTTCCTCCGCCTGGGATACGTCCACGCGCTGGCCGAGAAGCGCCGCCCCAGCGGGCAGGACATCGACGTCCTGGTCTACGGGCTGATCGTGCCGCGCCGCGAACAGGCGATGGTCGAACTCGCCAAGCGGGGCTGGACCGTCCGCTCGACCCTGGGGGTGATGCCCGACTACATCCGGATCGACATGCTCCGGCGCTCGAGGGTCGTGCTGGATGTCCGTCGGGCCGAATGGGTTCGGTTCAACTCGCCGAGCCGGATCGTCGCGGCACTCCATGCGGGAGTCGCGGTCGTCTCGGAGAAGGTCGACGCCGGTGAACTCGACTATCTCTTCGCTTACGCCGACGTTCACCCCTACGAAGAGTTGATCGATGCCTGTGATCGGCAGCTTGAGGGGGATCCAATCGGATACGGCATAGAGGCGCAACGCCGTTTTCGCCTGGAGGCCCCGATGCGTGCGTTTCTGAAGGCGCCACTGGCAGCCGCCGGCTTGTCCGGATGACCGACTTGCGCCATATGGGGCAGATGGACCGCCGCGCTTTTGCACCGGCCTTGCTCGCCGCCCTGATCTTCGGGGGCCTCGGCCAGCCTGCGCTGGCCCAGGGCAACGATCGCATTCTGACCACCAGTCCCCATCCCTATTGGGAGGTTGGTGCGCTCGATCCTGAGCTTTCGACCGAGTGCGCCCGCGGCGCCTTCAACCAGCAGCAGCCCTACAAGCTGAAGCTGGTCTTCAATGGCTCGATCGGGCCGGCGATTCTCGGCGTCGCGACCACCCAGTACAATCTCTACGACCCGCGCGGCAAGGCCAAGAAGGACACCTCATATTTCTTCTTCCGCGACAAGACCGGCGCCTGCGAGGTCTACCGCTTCGCCAAGGGCGACGAGCCGAAGAAGCAGGGGGCGCTGCCGATGGATTTCAGCCCCTATCGTTCGGTGATCGAGGATTCCTACAAGGGCTGGAAGACCGACGAGAGCGTCAAGAACCGCCCGACCCAGGGTCGATAGCCGGTTCCTTCCCGCGCCCTTCAATCTCCGTTGTCGTCGATGGCCGGCGTCCTGCTAGGCTCCACCCGAAAGCGCTCGCCCGGGAGGACAGATGCTGAGCTATCAGGTGACCGAATTCTCGAAGCCCCTGGCGCGGGTCGCCCAGGAGACACCGCGGCCGACCGGCCGCCAGGTGCTGATCCGCACCACCGCCGCCGGCGTCTGCCACAGCGACCTGCACATCTGGGACGGATATTACGACCTCGGCGGCGGCAAGAAGCTGACCCTCGGAGACCGCGGCATCAAGCTGCCGCTGACCATGGGCCACGAGATCGTGGGCGAGGTCGCCGCGGTTGGGCCGGAGGTCACAGGGGTGAAAGTCGGCGACACCCGGATGG
>CAMDFP010000161.1 GCA_945897335.1 Asaia bogorensis
GTGCACGACATGGTCGTCAACCAGCTCGTCGTCATCGTGCCGATCAGCCCGGGCAGCGACGTCGCCAACGACTACGGCCTTGCCGTCGACGACGAGGCGACGATCCGCTCGCTCGGCGTACGCCTCGTCACGTTCACGGTGCTGAGGCCCCGCGGCCTCGGCGATCTCATCGACACGATGGGGCTCGACGCGCGCGTACAGGCGGCCCAGCCGAACTTCCGCTATCGCACCTCGGCGGCGGCGATCGCCGGCGCGTATCCGCAAAACCGCATGAAGATCCAGCCGGCCCTGGGCCTCGCCTCGGGCGCCGGCGTCACCATCGCGCTGATCGACACGCGGGTCGCCGAGCTCTCGTCCCTGGTCGGCCATGTGACCGAGCGCATCAGCGTCTCGCCGACCGGCGGCAAGGGCCGCCACGGCACGGCGCTGGCCGGCCTGATCGCCGATGTCGCCCCGGCCGCCCGCCTGCTGGCGATCGAGGCCTTCGCCGACGATCCCGGCGATCCGGACACGGGTGTGGCCACCACGTTGAGCCTCGCCCGGGCCCTGGATGCCGCGATCGACCGCAAGGCCGACGTGATCAATCTCAGCATCGCCGGCCCGCGCGATCCGCTGATCGGGCGCCTGGTCCGCCAGGCGCTCAGCCGCGGCATCGTCGTGGTCGCCGCCGCCGGCAATGACGGGCCGAATGCGCCGCCCCGCTATCCCGCCGCCTATGACGGCGTCGTCGCGGTGACCGCGACCGATCTCCGCGACCAGCCCTATGCCGCCGGCGCCCAGGGCACTCATGTCGCCGTGGCGGCACCGGGCGTCGAGATCCGTGCCACGGTCTCCGAAGGCGTCGTCGGCTACGTCACCGGCACCTCGGTCGCCGCCGCCCAGGTCGCCGGCGTCGCCGCGCTCCTCCGCGAGCGCGCGCCCGGCCTCGGCTCGGGCGAGGCCCGCCGGCTGCTCAAGGAGACCGCCGCTCCGCTTCCCGAGGGGCCGGGCATGGTCGATGCCTTCGCCGCGCTTTCCAAGGCAACTTCCTTCGCTCGCCGTTGAACCTGGACGCGTCTCCCCGCGACTAATCATCAAGGACATGCGGTCGTCTTCCGGTCCCCCCGAGAATGACCGCTCGTCCAAGGGGGGTCACAGATTCCCAAACTAAGTGAGGCGGCGCCCGATAAGCATCAGCCGGCGCCGTCTCTCTTATTTTTCCCATTCCGATTAACGGCATTTCGGGACGCGACGCATCTCGACGCGGCAGGCCGCCGATGCGCTATGATTGGGCTTCCATGATCCCGACCGACGACGCGCTGGACATGCAGCAGCTCCTCGCCGCCTTCGGCGAGATCGACGACGACGTGCGCGAGATGATGCAGCTGTTCGTCGAGACCACCGGACCCATCCTGGACGAGCTCGAGGCGCATGCCGCGGTCCGCGATCGCACTGCTGTCGAGGACGCCGCCCATTCGGCCAAGGGGGCTGCGCGCAGCGCCGGGGCCTGGGCACTGGCGGCGGCCTGCGAGGCGCTGGAGACGGCGGCGAAAGCCGGCGACTGGACGGAAGTCGAGCTCAGGCTTGCCCAGGTCAAACCCGCCTTCGAGACGGCCAAGCGCGTGATCGCTCGGCTATAGGGTCTTTCGGCGTTCCACCTTGCCGGCGGCGATGATCGCCGTGGCGTCCTCCGGATCGAGCGGCCGGGAGAACAGGAAGCCCTGACCGAGGTCGCAGGCAAGGATTCGGAGGATCTCCAGGTCGCCGGCGGTCTCGATGCCCTCGGCGATGGTCTCGAGGCGGAGAAGGCGGCCCAGCTCGGTGACGACGCGGACGACGCCGCGACTTTCGACGCTGCCATGGATAGCGGCGATGAAGGACTGGTCGATCTTCAGGCTGTCGACCGGCAGCCGGGTCAGGTAGCTCAGCGACGAATAGCCGGTGCCGAAGTCATCGACCGCGAGGCGGACGCCAAGCGCCTTCAGCCGCTTGAGGATGTCGACCGCGGCGCCGGCATCGGCCATGACCGCGCTCTCGGTGATCTCGAGCTTGATCCGCGTCGGGTCAGCGCCGGTCTGCGCCAAGACGCGGCGGACGTCGTCGACCAGGTCTGGATGCCCGAGCTGGCGCGCCGAGAGATTGACCGAGACGAAGAACGGCACGCCGAGCGGGCTCAGCTTCGGCCAGGCGGCGAGCTGGCCGCAGGCCCGCTCCAGCACCGAGAGGCCGAGCGGGATGACGAGGCCGGTCTGCTCGGCGACCTCGATGAAGTCGGCGGCCGGAACCAGGCCGCGTTCCGGGTGCCGCCAGCGGGCGAGCGCCTCGAAGCCGGCCAGCTTGCCGTCCTCCAGATGGACGATCGGCTGGTAGCTGAGGCGAAGCTGGTCGCCGGCCTCCAGCGCCTTCCGGAGATCGCTTTCGATGCGCTGGGCCTCGACCGCGCGCGCGCGCATCGGCTCGCGGAAGCGGGCATGACCGGTCGCACGTGCCGCGCGTGCATGATCGGCGGCGACCGCGGCATCCCGCAACATCTCGATGCCGGCCTTGTAGTGGCGGCCGGCACGGACGATGCCGATCGAGCCGGCGAGCACGACCTCGCGGCCTTCGACGGCGATCGGCTGGGACAGCAGCGTCTGGGTGAGTGCCACCGCCGCATCGACCGAGGCGTCCGACGCATCGGCGACGATCAGGCCGAACTCGACCGTCCCCAGGCGCGCGACCAGCTCGGTCTGCGGCAGCTCGCGCACGAATCTCTGGGCCAACGCCGCCAGCGCCCGGTCGGCGACGTCGTGGCCGACGCTGGAGCGCACGATCTCGAAGCGATCCAGCGCCAAGTAAAGGAGCGCCAGGTCGCGCTCCTCGGCCGCCGCCCGGTCCAGCCGCTCCAGCATCAGCGTGCGGTTGGCGATGCCGGTCAGCGGATCGAAATAAGCCAAAGCCTCGAGCTTCCGCTCGGACTCCTTCTGCTCGCCGATGTCGCGAAGGTAGGCGATGGTAACCGCCCGGCCGTCGACCAGCAGCCTTGAGACCGCGATCTCGACCGGAAACACCGTGCCGTCATGGCGGATGGCGGTGTCCTCGATGCGGCGTCCGGGCTCGGCGGCCGCCGCGTCGAGGAGTTGGCGGGGGACGGCGATCCGGTCGACCGGCTGGCCGATCGCCTTCGCGCGCACGACGCCCAGCATCTGTTCGGCCGCGGCATTGAACGCCACGATGGTCCCATCCTCGTCGACGACGAGGATGCCGTCGAGGGCAGTGTCGATCATCGCCACCTTCAGCGCCTCGGAGTCGCGAAGCGCGTGCTCGATCTCCATCTTGGCGGTGATGTCGGAGGCGGTGCCGCGGTAGCCGCGAAATGCGCCGTCCGGACCGAAGACGGGCTTGCCGCTGGTCCGGAAAAAGCGCTTGCCGAGATTTGTCTCGACCCGATAGACGAAGTCGCGGAAGGAACGGCGCTCCGCCATATCCTCCATATGCTGCTTCCAGCCCTCGGGATCGAAGGTGAGGTCGGCGATCTCGTCGCGCCTGCGGCCGAGCACGCGCTTGGGATCGTTGCCGGTGGTCGCGGAAGACTGGTCGTCGACGAAGGTGAAGCGGAGCTCGACGTCCATCTCCCAGGTCCAGTCCGACGCGCCCTCAGCGAGGTCGCGGTAGCGGGACTGGGCGAGCTTCTGCTCGGTGATGTCGGTGCGGACGACGGCAATGCCGCCGGAGGGGAGCGGCACCGTGGTGATCAGGAACCAGGTACCGTCCGCCATCTCGACTTCCATCGGCGACGGCCGGCGCCGTGCGATCTCCGACCAGTAGGCGTCGATCCAGGCCTGCCATTGGGCCCGCGTCGCCTTCGGCGCGCGAAAGCGCGGCAGCACGCGCATGACCAGCCCCAGCGCGGTCTCGCCCACCAGGTTCGCCGGACGCTCCTCCTGGAATGCGGCGAAGGCATCGTTGCACCAGACCAGCCGCTGCTCGGCATCGAAGACGCAGAAACCCAGGGGCAGCCGGTCCATCGCCTCGAGGACGAATGCCCGCGAGATCTCCGGCGTGTGCTTCATGTCAGGCCCATCGACGGAACGATGAGCGGCCGTGCGCTCGCGGCAGGGCCGAGCGCGAAGGCAGGCAGGGTCGAGCGAATGGCCGAGGCATGGTCGAGCGGGAATCCGATGCGAGCCGCTAAGTCCAGTGCAAGATAGCGCAATGGCAGCCGCTGCCCACCCTCTCGCCGTGCCCATTTCGCCGCACGCCCCGCGGCCCGACGCAATGCCAGCCGCCGAAGGCCGGGCGCAAGCTCCGGGTTTTGTTCCAGGAACCGGGCAAGCGCGAGGTTGTAGTCATGAAACGTCTGGTGCTTGCGCCCGACCATAAGTCGCTCGCCGTCGCCGGCCGGACCATAGGCGGTCACCTGGTCGAGGAGGGCGATCCGTCCGCGACTCGCGACCCGAAGCGCCAGCGAGAAATCCTCCGCAAAGACGCCGGGGTCGCAGGCACCCGCCGCCTTGACCGCCGCCAGGCGGTAAAGCGTCTGGCTGGTGCCGGAGATCGTCCGCGCGATGACCGCGCTTACTGGATTTTCCGGCACCTCGGGCGCCATTGCCCGTTCGGCGAAAACCATGTCTCGAGGATCGCGGTAGTAGTCCTGGCGGCTGAACACCACATCCGCCGATGTCGCCTCCAGCGCCTCGATGAGCAGGCGCGTGCAGAAGGGCGCCAGCACGTCGTCCGACCCGACCAGCTTGAGGTAACGCCCCTTGGCCCGCGCGATGCCCGCATTGGTTGCGGCCGTGGGGCCGCCATTCGCCTGGCGGACAAGGACGGTGTCGGGCCACCCGGCCGTCAGCCGCTCGACCACCTCAGCGGAGCCGTCGACGGAGCCGTCATCGATGAAGATGAACTGCCGTGCCCGATCGGGCACTTGCGCGGCAAGCGCAGAGATAACCCCCGGCAAATAGCCGGCCTTGTTGAAGACCGTGACGACGAAAGAGACCCCATCCTCCACGACTGGACAGGTAACGCCCTCACCGGCAGGTAATCAAACGGTTTATGCCTCTAGGTGCCGGCCGGGGAAGTAGCGTCTCAATACTGACTCACGGGGGCCGGCGAGGATCGAGAGAACATAGCCGACGCCGGCCATCAGAACGATCGCCGGCCCGGATGCCAGTTCAAGGTGGAAGGAGAGAAGCAGCCCGGCGACGCTGGCGAGGATGGCGAGCCCGATGGCGGCCGCCGCCATCCCCTCGACGCTGGCGGCCCAGAACCGGGCCGACGCCGCCGGCAGCATCATCAGCCCCACCGCCATAAGGGTCCCTAGCGCCTGGAACCCCGCGACCAGGTTCACCACGACCAGGGCCATGAACAGCATGTGGGTGGCCCCGCCCGGGCCGCCGACTGCCTTGAGGAAACCCGGGTCGAAGCACTCGACCACCAGCGGCCGCCAGATCAGGGCGAGCGCGAGGGCGGTCAGGCTGGCGATGGCGGCGATGAGCAGGAGCGACTCGGCGTCGACTGCCAGCACCGAGCCGAACAGCACATGCATCAGATCGACTGGCCCCCCTTGCCGGGAGATCAGGAGGACGCCGAGCGCGAGCGCGATCAGGTAGAAGCCGGCGAAGCTTGCATCCTCCTTGAGCCGGGTCGCGCGCGCGACCCAGCCGGAAAGAAGCGCGACGGCGACCGCCGCAGCGAAGCCGCCGAGGCTCATCGGCCAGAGGCTCAAGCCGCCGAAGACGAAGCCGACGGCAGCGCCCGGCAGGATCGCATGCGAGAGCGCGTCGCCGAGAAGGCTCATGCGCCGGAGGATCAGGAAGACCCCGATCGGCGCCGAGCCCAACGACAGCGCCAGGCACGCCACCAGCGCCCGGCGCATGAAGGCGTAGTCGAGGAAGGGGTCGAGGAGAAGGGCGGAGAGGTTCACGCCGCGGGGCGCCGGCAGACGGCGGCGTCGTCCTGCCAGGCCTCGGCCATGGCCCGCGCCTTCAGGAGATTGGCCGGGCTCAGCGCCTCCTCCGTCGGGCCCCAGGCAACCAGTTCCCGGGCCAGCAGCAGGGTCTCAGGGAAGATCCGCCTGACCTGATCATAGTCGTGCAGCACGGTCACCACCGTGCGCTTCTCGTCGTGCCAGCGCTGCACCAGGGCCAGCAGGTCGGCCGTCGTGCGGGCATCGATGGCCGTGAACGGCTCGTCGAGGAGGATCACCTTGGCGTCCTGCAGCATCATCCGCGCGAAAAGGGCGCGCTGGAACTGGCCGGCGGACAGGGTTCCGATCGGACGCGCCTCGAAGCCGCCGAGGCCGACCGCCACCAAGGCCTCCCGGGCGGCGTCGATCTCGGAGCGGCCGAGGCCGCCGAACAGGCCCATCCGGCGCCAGTGGCCGAGTGCCACCACCTCCAGCACCGAGAGCGGGACGGACCGGTCTACCTCTGCCAGCTGGGGCAGATAGGCGATCTCGCGCCGGCTCAGGCGCGACAGCGTCACCCGCCCCTCGGCCGGCTGGATCAGCCCGGCCAGCGCCTTCAGCAGGGTCGACTTGCCGGCACCGTTGGGGCCGACCACGGCGGTGAGCGAGCCGGCGGCGAAGTCGCCGGTCAGGTGATGGACTGCCGGATGACGGTCATAAGCCAGAGTCAGGCCGTCGAGATGGATCATGCTCAGAGCGCCCAGAGAACGGCGAGCCAGAGGGCGGCCACCGCCGAACCGGCGATGCCGAGCCGCCCCGTCGCCGACGCGAGGAGCGCGCCGGTCCCGGACGAACGGCCTCCCTCTCCGGAACGTTCCGAAGCCAGGGAATGTTGGGGCACGGGATGCGGGTGGTCGTGCATGCGGACCACGCTGATACAGTATAACATTCAACGTCGTCAACGGTGCGCGCCTTGCCGGCTCCCTCACGATCCGCGACAGTCCGACCATGGCGGCGAAGACCCAGGTGAGCGTGAGCGAGGACGGCGAGACGTTCCGGGTGAACCTCACCGGGATCTGGACCGTCGCCGCTGCAGCCGACCTGGACAGCCAGCTCCGCCGCCTCAGCCTACCCAAGGCGCGGCGGGCAACGTTCGATCTGAGCGGCATCGAGCACCTGGACACCGCCGGCGCGTGGCTCATCCGCCAGGCGGCAAAGACATTGGCCGACAGCGGGGTGACCGTGGCCCTCGCCGGCGCCGACCAGCGCGCCTCGGCGCTGCTGGAGACGGTCGCCGGCGTCGATCAATCCTCCGACACGCCGGTGAAAGCGCCAGCGACCCTGATCGAGCTCCTGGAGCGGCTGGGGTTCGCCACCGCCTTCGCGGTCAGGGAGTCGCGTTCCTACCTCGGCTTCCTCGGCCTCACCCTTGAGACGGCCGCCCGGCTTGCGCTCCGGCCGCACCGTTTCCGATTCACGTCGTTCGCCTTTCACCTGGAGGCCGTCGGACTCAACGCCCTGCCGATCGTGGGACTGATCTCGTTCCTGATCGGCGTCGTCATGGCCTATCAGGGCGCAACCCAGCTGCGGCAGTTCGGTGCGGAGATCTTCGTCGTCGACCTCGTCGCCATTTCGGTCCTGCGCGAAATCGGGATCCTGCTGACTGCCATCGTCGTCGCCGGGCGATCCGGCAGTGCGTTCACCGCGCAGATCGGCACGATGAAGCTGCGAGAGGAGGTCGACGCGATGCGCGCGCTCGGCCTCGACCCGGTCGAGGTCCTGGTCCTGCCGCGGCTCACCGCGCTGGTCGTGGCGATGCCGATCCTGTGCTTCTTCTCCGACCTCATGGGCCTGGTCGGCGGAGCGATGATGGCCTGGATCGACCTCGACATCTCGCCGGAGACATTCCTCAGGCGCGTTCAGGCGAACACTTCGATCAAGCACTTCTGGGTCGGCATGGTGAAGGCGCCGGTCTTCGCCGCGATGATCGGGCTGGTCGGCTGCTACCAGGGCCTCAGAGTCAAGGGCGATGCCGGGTCGGTCGGCAGGCTGACGACGCGCTCGGTCGTCCAGTCGATCTTCCTGGTCATCGTGGTCGACGCGGTCTTCTCGATCTTCTTCAACCTGATCGGCATATGAGCGAGCCCGCCATCCGTGTCCGCGGCCTCCGCACCAAGCTCGGCGGGCAGGAGATCCACAAGGATCTCGACCTCGAGGTGCGGAAAGGCGAGATCCTGGGCGTGGTCGGTGGCTCGGGCACCGGAAAATCGGTGCTGATGCGCACGATTCTCGGCCTCGTCCGCCCGCGCGAGGGCACCGTCGAGGTGCTGGGGAAGAAGGTTGATCCGGCCGATCGCGAGACCATGGTCTCGCTCGAGCGCCGTTGGGGCGTCCTGTTCCAGGATGGCGCCCTCTTCTCTTCGCTCACCGTTTCGGAGAACGTCCAAGTGCCAATGCGCGAGCATCTCGACCTGCCGGCGGCACTCGCGGAAGAGTTCGCCACGCTCAAGATCAAGCTCGCCGGCCTCAAGGCCGAAGACGGCCACAAATTTCCCTCCGAGCTCTCCGGCGGCATGCGCAAGCGCGCGGCGCTCGCCCGGGCCCTCGCCCTCGACCCCGACATCGTCTTCCTCGACGAGCCGACCGCCGGGCTCGACCCTGTCGGCGCCGCCCAGTTCGACGATCTGCTTCAGGGGCTTTGCCGGAGCCTCGGCTTCACCGTATTCCTGATCACGCATGACCTCGATACGCTCTATGCCGTGACCGACCGCATTGCTGTGCTCGCCGACAAGAAGGTGCTGGTCACCGCACCGATCGCCGAGCTCGAGCGGCATCCCCATCCGTGGATCCACGAGTATTTCCACGGTCCCCGCGGCCGCGCCGCCAAGGCCTCTGCTATGATCGCCGAAAGCACCTGAGACGAGGCCATGGAGACCCGCGCGCACAACGTCCTGATCGGCGCCTTCGTCCTGGTGTTCGTCGCCGCCCTGTTCGTCTTCGTCGTCTGGCTGGCGAAGAGCCGCGGCGATCAGAGCGTGGCACTCTATGACATCATCTTCACCGACGCGGTCTCCGGCCTCGCGGTCGGTGGCGACGTGCGTTTCAACGGCATCAAGGTCGGGTCCATCAAGCGGATCGCCATCGATCACGAGGATCCGACCCGCGTGCGCGTCACCGTCGAGATCGGCGACGACGTGCCGATCCGCGAGGACTCGACGGCGACGATGCAGCTCCAGGGCATCACCGGCGTCACCTATGTGCAGATCACCGGCGGGACCCAGGCCGCGGCCGTGATCCAGCATATCCACGACGTGCCCTATCCGATCATCCGCTCGCGCCCCTCGCAGATCACCGAGCTGGTCGACCAGCTGCCGAAGCTGCTCGAACGTTCGACCCAGCTCGTCGACCGCGGCAACGCGCTGCTCGACGACGACAACCGGAAGAACCTTTCGGACGCGCTCGTCGACCTTCGTCAGATGACAAAGGCCCTCGCCGGGCGCGCGGAGACCATGGGCAAGGCGATCGACGAGCTGTCGGCGGCCAGTGCCGGGGTCGGCGAGCTGGTCCGCCGCGGCAACCGGGTGGCCGAAGAACTGTCGGCGACCATGAGCGTCGCCCGCGGTACCATGGCCGGCGCTGACCAGCTGATCGACGGCGAGGTCCGCGAAACCGTCGCCTCGATCGGCAAGGTCGCCAAGGATGTCTCGCGGCTGCTCGGCGACAACCGCGACGCCCTCGATGCGTTCACTACCGACGGCCTGGTCGAGTTCCGGCGCTTCATCGAGGAGGCGCGAGTCCTGGTTCAGAATCTCGGCCGGGTCGCCACCAAGCTCGAGGAGAACCCGAGCCAAGTGTTCTTCGGCTCGAACGAGTCCGAATTCAAGCCGGGGAATACCGGAAGATGAGATTACTCCTGCTGCTGCCCCTGCTGGCACTCGCCGCCTGCTCCAGCCTCTTGTCCGGCGGTGGGCCTGCCCCAGACCTCTACACCCTGTCGCCCGCCACCCGCTTCGCCGAGGGCCTGCCCAAGGTCCCCTGGCAGGTGATGATCGAGGAGCCGACCGCCGTCGGAGGCCTCGATGCGAACCGCGTCGCCGTGCAGCCGACACCGAACGAGGTCCGCTACTTCGCCGACGTCCGCTGGGTCGAGCGGGCACCCCGCATGGTGCAGGGCCTGCTGGTCGAATCCTTCGAGCGCTCCGGCGCCGTCGCCGCCGCCGACCGTTACACCATCGGCACGCGCGCCGACTACATCCTGAAGGCCGAGCTCAGGGACTTCCAGGCGGAGCTGTTCGACGGCTCGAAGATCCCGACCATCCGTGTCCGACTAACGGCGAAGCTGGTGCGCGGCAGCCGCCAGGACATCCAGTGGACCCGCGACTTCGAGGCCAAGGTCGTCGCCCGCGCGTCCCGCGCACCCGATGTCGTCGCGGCGTTCGACCAGGCACTGGGTCAGGTGATGGCGGAGATCGTGGCCGCGACCGTGCGCGACACGCCGGCGCAGCGCTAACGCCGATCAGGACCGCAGCAGGAAGCCGTCCTTCAGCGGATCGCTCGCCTCGGCGAGGAAGCGGGCCGAACCCGTGTAGTGCGCTTCGCCGGCCACCTCGATTGTCACGGCGGCACGGCCGCCGATCCGGGTCTCGCGTGCCACCCGTCCTTCGAAGCGCGCGCCGGTCAGGCTCTCGAACACGTGCCGCTCGCCGGGCTTCGCCAAGCCGCGGGCGTGAGCCAGCGCCAGGCGCGCGGTGACGCCGGAGCCGGTCGGGCTGCGATCGACCTCGCGCTCGGCGAAGACGCAGACGTTCACCGACGGCCGGTCGCGGCCGTCGCCGCCATCGGTCAGGATGGTGCCGTAGAGGAAGGCGAGATCGGCATCGTCCGGATGCTCGAGCGGGACAGCGGCTTTCGCCGCCTTGGTCACCGCAGTCGCTGCGTCCACCAGATCGCGCAGCGGCGAGCCAGCCATGTCGAGGCCGAGGCGGGGCGCCGGCAGGATCGCGTAGAAGGCGCCGCCATAGCCGATATCGGTCATGACCTGGCCGAAGCCCGGTACGTCGATGGTGCGGTCGAGCGCGGCGGCGAAGGCCGGCACGCTCTCGAAGCGGACGCGGCCGGCGCGGCCACCTCGGACCTCGACCGCAATCGCAACCGGCCCGCACGGGCATTGCAGGACGAAGCGCGTCTCGGGCTCGACCGCGGCGACCCGGCCGCTCTCCACCGCCCAGCGCCCGAGCGCGATGGTGGCGTGGCCGCACA